>NZ_CP104694.1:5236623-5542133 GCF_025398735.1 Tahibacter amnicola | reverse complement strand
GGCCGCCTGATTGCCACGCTGTGGCTGTTGCCCGGCGCAATCACCTTGTTCGCCATGTTCCTGGGCAAGGCGACGACCGGATTAATCGATTCGTGGAGGCGGCACGCCATGGGTAAATCGAGCTATCCCACCCTCAAGGGGCACACCGTCATCGTCGGCTGGATGGGCCGCGACACGCTGCGCACCATTGACCTGCTCATGCAGGACACCGAAACCGACGACGAAGGCATCCTGCTCGCGGCCACCGAGGAAATCGAAAACCCGCGGCCGGATGAAATCCGTTTCGTGCGCCTGGAGTCGCTGGCTGATCCCCACGGTTACCAGCGCGCCGGCATCGCCGAGGCGGCCCGCATCATCGTCAACGCCGCCACCGACGAGCAGACCCTGGCTGCGTCCTTCGCTGTCCTGGCCAATCACCCGAAAGGCCATATCGTCGCCACCTTTGATCGTGCCGACACCTGCGCGGTGCTGCGTGCGCACTATCCACGCGTGGAATGCATCCTGCCGTTGCACGTGGAAGTGATGGTGCGCGCCGCCCAGGACGCGGGTAGCGCCTTCGTGGCGGCGGAACTGCTGTCGATCGCCGGCGGCGCGACCCAGTTCAGCCTGCGCATTCCCGTTGATTGCGTAGCACTCAGTTATGGCAAGCTGTTCACCGAATTCAAACACCAGCACGGTGCGACGCTGTTGGGCTATATGCTGGCCGACGGCAGCGCGCCGCGTCTGAACCCGCCCGATACGGATTCCGTAGCGGGCGGCAGCATGTTGTATTACATCGCCGACAAGCGCGTGGAACTGGGGCGCGTCGGCTGGGGAGCCTGTGGACCATGAGCTGGTTTGGAAAGATGTTTGGCAGCAAGAACGACGAGCCTGCACCCGCGCCGTCCGGCCCTCTGGGCCTGCGCCTGCGCGGCGCGGTGGCGGTGGATTCACTGCCGTTCCGCATGGCGGGCGACCGCCTCGTCTTTGCTGCACCCGAGGGCCATCAGGCCATCGAAGCCTGGGGCGAAGTGACGCTGGGCGGCAACTCCCGCCTGCATCGCTACTACCTCACCGATGATGCCTTCGTGCAGGTCAGCACGACGGCCGGGCAGATCGACGACGTGAAACTGTTCGTCTTCCATGAAACGCGCAACCCACCCAACCAGCATGCCTTCAATGAGTGGGTGCGGCGCGGCTCGCTGATCGGTGCGCAGCACATCGACGTGGCCGGACAGCGCTACTACCGCGTCTGGGGCGATACGCCGGAATCGGCCTGGGCACCGCCGGTCGTGTTCGACGAGAAAGTCTACGGGAAGAGCACGACCACGCCTGACTACGACCTCACCCACTACGCCATGCTCTACCAGCGCGAAGTGCCGGGCCTGGAACGCTACGAATACCTTCTGGTCAGCGCCGAAGATTACGGTCCCGACGAGTACTGCGTGACCTTTTCCGTTGGCGTGGACGTCACCCAAGCCGATCTCACCATCACCTGACACGGAGCATTCCCATGTCCGATTCGATTCTGCGCTATCTCGGCGGCCTGCCGGCCTTCCTGTCCTACTTTGGCGTAGCGGTCGCATTGCTGGTGCTGTTCTGCGTCGTGTATGTACGCCTCACGCCGCATGCGGAATTCAGCCTGATCAAGGCGAACAAACCCGCGGCGGCGACGGCATTCGGCGGCGCCATCCTCGGCTTTGCGCTGCCGCTGCATGCGGCAATCACGCACTCGATCAGCCTGCCGGACCTCGCCCAGTGGGGCGTCGTGGCGTTGATCGTGCAAGTCCTCGCGTTCTTTGCCGTGCGCGCACTCTTCAAGGATTTCCCAGACCGCATCGCGCGCGACGAGCTGGCGCCGGGCATCTTCTCCGCTGCCATCTTTATTGCCGTGGGACTGCTCAACGCCGCCAGCATGACCTACTGAGGTGCGCGCCATGAAACGATCCCAGACCGTACGACTGCTGCTGATGGGGGCTGCCCCCGTCTTCCTCACGGCATGCGAACCGGAAGAACCGGTGTCGCTGTACAAGGACGTGGCCGAATGCGTGGCCGGCGCCAAACTGACGCAGGACCAGTGCCAGGCCGCTTTCGACCACGCCAAGTCGGAACACGAGCGCGTTGCGCCGCGCTACTCCAGCCAGTCCGATTGCGAGACGGACTTCGGCAGCGGCCGTTGCCACACGGTCAACCATGGCGCGGGCATCCAGTACATTCCGCTGATGGCGGCCTATGCGCTGGGCTATTACGCCGGTCGACCGAACTATTACCAATCGCAACCTTTATATTATTCGCACACTACCTACGGCAGTGGCGGCTATCTCAATTCGGGCGGGCAGCCCATCGCGCGCACCACGGGCGATGCGCGCGTGACGCGCAGCGCGATGGAAACACCGTCCCGCGCCGTCACCATGTCGCGTTCGGGTTTTGGCTCGTCCTCCAGCGCCCGTGGCAGCTGGGGAGGTAGCTGATCGATGCAACGTATCGCGATTGCCGAGCGCCCGGATTGGCGTGAAACAGCCGCATCGCTCGGCTTCCGCTTCCACACGATCGAAGGCGAACCCTACTGGGATGAAAGCGCCTACTACGCCTTCACCCTGCCGCAGATCGAGAACGACCTGGAAGACCCGACCACCGAACTGCACGCCATGGCCATGGCGATGGTTGACGAGGTGGTCGGCAACGAGGAACTGCTGACGAAGCTGGCGATTCCCGCGTCCTACTGGGAGTGGATCGCCGCATCCTGGCGCCGGCGCGATCCGCACCTCTACGGCCGCATGGACCTGGCCTACGACGGCAAAAGCCCGGCCAAGCTCTATGAGCTCAACTACGACACGCCCACCGCGCTGTACGAGGCGGCATTCTTCCAGTGGGTGTGGCTGGAACAGCAGCAGTCGCGCGGCCAGCTCGGTGAAAACCTCGACCAGTACAACCTGATCCAGGATCTGCTCGTCGAGGCGCTGGGCACGATTGCTCCGAACCTGCCCAAGCCGCTGTATTTCTCGGCCGTGCGCGATTCGCTGGAAGACCAGGGCACCGTCGCGTACCTGCGCGATTGCGCCGAGCAGGCCGGTATCACCACGCGCTCGATCGCCATCGAAGATATCGGCCTGAGCGAAGATGGCCGTTTCACGGATCTGGACGACTACGTCATCCAGTCCCTGTTCAAGCTGTACCCACTTGAGTTCATGTTTGCCGAAGAATTCGGACCGGCTCTGCCGCATTCGGGCATCCAGCTGATCGAACCGCCATGGAAATCCATCCTCAGCAACAAGGGCATCCTGCCCCTGCTGTGGGAGAAACATCGCGGTCATCCGAACCTGCTGGAGGCGCATTTCGAGACCGCCGACGCGGGCCCGCTCGTCGATGGCTGGGTACGCAAGCCCTTGTTCTCGCGCGAAGGGGCCAATATCGCCATGCGTCTGCGCGACGGGTCCGTGCACGAGTCGCAAGGGCCCTACGACGACGCTCCGTGGATTCGCCAGGCCGCGCACCCGCTGCCGCGTTTCGGCGACAGCTACACCGTCATCGGCAGCTGGGTGATTGCCGATCGCGCCGCCGGCATCGGCATCCGCGAAGATGCTGGCCTGATCACGCGCGACACGTCGCGCTTCGTGCCGCACGTCATCGTGTGAATGCTTGTCACGCCGGCTGTGACCCGGCCGGCGTGGGCCGTTTCCGATCAGTCGCCGTCGCCAAATCCGTCGGCGAAAATAGCGTCGCCGGATGATCCAAAATCCACATCCGCACAGGTGTAGAACGCCTCTTCGCTGTCGGACCGTTGCCACACGTTGTAGACCACATGACGGCCGCGGCGTACCGGCAGCGGGCAGTCCAGCCGGTATACGCCGCCGTCGCCCAGGGGCACGTTCCCCAGTCGGCAGAATTCATCCAGTTGCCCCCAGGCCAGCGGCTGGAGCGGGTTCCAGCCGTCGCGCGTGACATAGAAGATCCAGTCCCGCGTGGCATGGGGCGCGGTACCCCGGAAGACAAACTGGTAGTGCCCGGTGGCGTCGGGTCGGATGGGTGTCGCGTACCAATCGGCGCGCGCCAGGTTCAAGGCCTCGAAGGTGGGGTTGTTGCCGCTGCACAGCTTTCCGTCGGGAACCACCGCCTGGTGCTGTCCATTGGCATGGGCCTGGTTGACGCCCATCCAGTCGTAGAACGCCTGTGGGCCGCCGGCGGCGATGGCTGCGGCGCAGGCAGGGTCCTGTGGATTCTCCACGCCCGCCGCGTAGCAATGGAACACGCGGCTTTCAGGAACGATCAGTGAGCCATGCGCATCGGCGCGCGGCGCAATAAGGGTCACGCCGGCCGCAGCCAGCAGGAAGGCAACCGTACGCATCGCATTCTCGCCCGTCACCGGCAGTTCCGGCGGCCCGACAGTGTGGACAAGCCGCTCTCGCCGATCCGTGCGGGAGGTCCGGTCCGCAGGGCTTTATGGTCGAATACCACTGGGGCGCGGCGGCGCCGGTCAGGCCTTGCGCAGGTCCGACGTGCGTTCGGGCTTGGGCACCCAGGGGATGAACGCGGAGGTTTCCGACTGGTAGGCACGATAGTCGTCACCGCGCGAGCGCAGCGCCTGGGCTTCGACAAACGGAACCCCGCTGACCCAGCGCAGCGCGATGTACATGAGCAAGGGGCCCAGCCATGCCGTCCAGGCGATCGGTGAGCCTACCGCGAGCGCCACATACGCGAACCAGTGCAACCACTCGAAGAAGTAGTTGGGATGGCGCGAATAGCGCCACAGGCCGATGCGGCAGGTCCGCCCCGAATTGCGGGGATCGCGCCGGAAACGGGCGAGTTCGAGATCGGCGAACGACTCCCCGGCCAGACTGACCAGCCACACGGTGACGCCGATGACGTGCCAGGCGGAGATTCGCGTGACCGGATTCTCCGCGACCGCCAGAAACGGTAGCGAGAAAAGGGCCACCAGCGCGGCCTGCACCTGAAAGAGGGCGAAGAAGCGCACCTCGCTGCCGTGCCAGTGCGCGCGCAGCTGCCGGTAGCGGCCGTCTTCTTCCTCGGTGAGCACGCGCGTCAACAGGTGCATGCTCAGGCGGAAGCCCCAGAATCCGCCGAACACCGCAACAAGGCCGCGTGACAGGGCACTGCCAGTGCCAACGCCCGCGTAGTACAGGGCGCCGCCGCTCAGGCAGGCGGCCCAGATCGCGTCGGCGATGCCGGCGTTGCGCGTCGCGCGTTGCAGCAGCCAGCCGACCAGCATCGCGCAGGCCGCAGCTCCCCAGACGATTAGCACTGCATTGCCGTTCATGCGCGCAAGGGATGGTGGAACGCCGCGTGATCCTAATCCGTGCTGCGTAGTGGAAAGGTCAACGGCGGTCAGCGCGGTACGATGTGCACCTCGCTGCGGATGGAATTGGCGATAAAACACGCCGAGTGGGCGCGTTCATGGAACTTGGCGAGCTCGTCCGCCGACGGCTGGTTCGCACCGCTGAAGTGGATCGCGGGGCGCAGGGTGATCCGCGTGACAGCCATCTTTCCCTCTGCATTCTTTTCCAGCACGGCCACCGGCGCGTCGTCATAACCCTCCACGACATAGCCGCGATTGGCCAGCACTGCCAGGATGGTGAGCATGTGACAGGACGCCAGCGCCGCCAGCAGCAGTTCTTCCGGGTTTGCCGCGGCGGCGTCGCCGCCGTAGTCGGGGGCGGCGGAATTGCGCAGCATCTGGCCGCCGTCGAAGCGGATGCGGTGCTCACGCGCATAGTTGCCGCGTTCGAAGGGGCCGTCGTTGCGGCGCCAATCCAGGGTGATGCGGTGTTCCATACGGTTCTCCGGCAGTTCGTCGTGGCGTGGTTTGACGGCAACGCCCGATTGCGGCAGCGTGACGTGATGACTGCATCCCGTCGGCCGCCACGGCCCAATCCTCCAAAGCCGCGCGCGTCGGCCGGGCCTCGCTACGGGCTTGCCCGGGTGCTGTCCAAGCGGGGTTACTGCTCACGGAGCCAGGCCCAGTCGCTGGTGGCGGCCGGGCGCGTCCGCGTCAACGGCCGTATCGTACGCGACCCGGAAGCTGCCACGGACCTGTCCGTCGACCGGATCGAGGTCGATGGCGCCCCCATCGCGGCAGCCAGCGCCGTGTGGCTGATGATGAACAAGCCACGCGGGCTGGTCACCACGACCTCCGATGAGCAGGGGCGCGATACCGTCTACCGCCTGCTCGACGATTCCACCCTGCCGTGGGTCGCACCGGTCGGGCGCCTGGACAAGGCCAGCGAGGGCCTGCTGCTGTTCACCAATGACAGCACGTCCGCCGCGCGGCTCACCGCGCCGGAGAGCCACGTGGACAAGACCTACCACGTCCAGATCGACTGCCTGCCGGATGAGGATTTGCTGGCTCGCCTGCGCGAAGGGGTGACGGAGGCGGACGGTCACCTGGCCGCGAAAGATGTGCGGGAACTGCGCAGGGGCGAGAAGTACGCCTGGCTCGAAGTCGTGCTCGACGAAGGCCGCAACCGCCATATCCGCCGCCTGCTGGCCGCGCATGGCGTAGAGGTCCTGCGACTGGTGCGCATCGCGATCGGCGGCCTGGCGCTGGGCGACCTGCCTTCGGGACGGTGGCGACGGCTGACGGCAGCGGAGATCGCGCGCCTGGTCTGAACCCAGCCGCGCTCTGGAAAAACCAGCCATTGCCGCCCCCGGGGCGGCAATGGCGCTCGATCACGCTTTCAGGACGCCCAGTTCCCGGCCCACCTTGGTGAAGGCGGCCACCGCGCGATCGATCTGTTCGTGGGTATGGGCGGCGCTCAGCTGCGTGCGGATGCGCGCCTGGCCCTGCGGCACCACGGGATAGAAGAAGCCGATCACGTAGACGCCTTCAGCCAGCAGCGACTGGGCAAACTGCTGCGCCAGCTTGGCGTCGTACAGCATCACCGGCACGATGGCGTGGTTGCCGGGCTTGAGGTCGAAGCCGGCGGCGGTCATGCCTTCGCGGAAGTAGCGCGCGTTGCTTTCCACGCGGTCACGCAGTTCCGTCGACCGGGTGAGAATCTCGAACACCTTCAGCGAGGCGGCCACCAGTGGCGGCGGCAGGGTGTTGGAGAAGAGGTACGGGCGCGAACGCTGGCGCAGCAGATCGATGATCTCGCGCCGGCCGGTGGTGAACCCGCCGGAACCGCCGCCAAGCGCCTTGCCCAGCGTCGAAGTGAAGATGTCGACCTTGTCCATCACGCCATGCAGCTCGGCCGAGCCGCGGCCGGTGGGGCCGACAAAGCCCGTCGCGTGCGAATCGTCGACCATCAGCAGCGCGTTGTATTTCTCCTTGAGGCGGACGATTTCGTCGAGCTTGGCGATGTAGCCGTCCATCGAGAACACGCCGTCGGTGGCGATCAGGCGCGTGCGCTTGCCCTGGGACCCGGCCAGGTGTTTTTCCAGCTCAGCCATGTCGCCGTTGGCGTAGCGGCGCCGTTCGGCCTTGCACAGGCGGATGCCATCGATGATCGAGGCGTGGTTCAGGGCGTCGGAAATGACCACGTCCTCGTCGGACAGGATGGTCTCGAACAGGCCCCCGTTGGCGTCAAAGCAGCTGGTGTACAGGATGGTGTCGTCGGTCCCGAAGAACTCGGAAATCCGGCGTTCCAGCTGCTTGTGCAGGTCCTGCGTGCCACAGATGAAGCGCACGCTGGCCAGGCCGAAGCCGTGCGTGTCCAGGGCCTGCTTGGCCGCGGCGATGATTTCGGCGTTGTCGGCCAGCCCCAGGTAGTTGTTGGCGCAGAAATTCAGGACGTCCTTGCCGTCGGTGGTGTGGATGGCGGCCGACTGCGGCGTGGTGATGACGCGTTCGGTCTTGAACAGACCCTGTTCGCGGATGGCGTCGAGTTCGGCGCTGAGGCGCTCGCGGGCGGGGAAGTCCATGGCTGGCTCGCAGAGTGGCGGAGAGAAAGCCGCCATTGTGCCGCCTGGGTGCCGCGGGCGCCAAATCGGCCGGGTGCGCGTGGCCCCGGCGGCCGTCGCCTGGCGAGGAAAGGGTAGGGCCCCGGCCGGGCTGTCGCGTTTGTAGAACCGGTCGACAGCCTGGTGGACGCAGTCTGCTAGGCTAGAAAGTTACGGGTCCGCGTTTTCTCATCCGGGAGAATTGGTCAATGCCGCTCAAGCTGATCGCCGCCGTCTCGCTTGCCCTGTCCCTCAACGCCGCGTCCGCCGGGGCGACGGTTCCGAAAGCCGTCCCACCGGAGGTGCTTGCCACCATCCAGGACGACAACCCCTATCCCTTGCCGCGCGGCCTGAGTGCCGATGAGTTGCGCGATTTCGTCTTGCCGGATGCCTCGCACATTCCGTTCGCCCCGCCCGGCGGCCCCGTGCGTGCCCAGGCCGAATACGAAGCCAACAGCGGCATCCTGGTGCGCTGGGGCTCCTTCAACGCCCTGATTACCCAGATGGCGGTGGCGATCACCACGGGCGATCCGGACGCCATGATGTACATCGTCGTCACCGGGCAAAGCCAGCAGACGAGCGCCACGTCCACGCTGACCGGTGCCGGCGCGAATATGTCGCGGATCAAGTTCGTCACGCAGCCGTGCAGCAGCGGTTGCAGCGTATGGATGCGCGACTACGGTCCGCGCATCGTCGATGCGAACGGCCGGCGTGCGTCGGTGGATCACGTCTACAACCGTCCGCGACCGGTCGACGATGTGTTCCCGGCGGTATGGGCGACCTATTCCGGCGAACCCAAGTACGATATCCCGCTGACACACGGCGGTGGAAATTTCCATCTGTTCCGAAATCGCGATGCCTTCATGACGCGCCTGATCGTCAACGAGAACCCCGGCGTCAGCGAGCAGCAGATCAAGGACTACTACCGCGATTACCAGGGATTGAATCTCACCCTGACCGATCCATTCCCCACGTCCTACGACTCCACCCAGCACATCGACATGTGGATGCTGCCGCTGGCCGACGACAAGGTGCTGATCAGCCAGCACGCCAGCAGTGACGGTGTCCCCTATACCGTGACCGAGGCCACTGCCAACCTGCTGGCGTCGCGCAACTACACGGTGTATCGCACGCCGGCCTGGAACAGCGGCGGTACGCACTACACCTATGCCAACGCCGTGCTGGTGAACAAGGTGGCTCTGGTGTGCCAGTTCGACGGCTACACCACGCAGAACGCCCAGGCCATCGCGACATTCCAGAGCGCCTTGCCCGACCGCACCGTGGTGCCGATCAACTGTTCGGACATCATTGACCTGGCCGGTGCCGTGCATTGCATCGTGATGCACGTGCCCGATCTGCTGTTCCGCAGCGATCTGGAAAACTGAGCAGTCCCGGAACGGGTCGCAGCGTCACCCCTGGGGCGCCGCCGGCGAGCCCAGGGGCAGCCGGGCGAGCACGATGCTGCCCGCACCGGGCATCGAGACGATCTCGCAGTGTCCGCCCACCAGCGAAGCGCGTTCGGCCATGCCGATGACGCCCAGGCTGCCGCCGGCCTGGGCGTCGCTCATGGCTTCGCGCGGGTCGAAGCCGATGCCGTCGTCGCTGATCCGGATGGCCAGCTCGTGCCCGGTTGCGTTGAGGGCGACGTCCACATGGCGGGCCCGGGCGTGCCGCATGATGTTCGTGACGGCCTCCTGCACCAACCGGTACGCGGTGATCTCGATGCCGATCGGTGGCCGCCGTTCCAGCCCTTGCACCGACAGGCGCGTATCCATCTTGCCGGCAGCCGCCTGGCGTTCCAGATACCAGCGCAGAGCCGCTTCCAGCCCGATATCGTCGAGCAGCGGCGGCCGCAGCAGCAGGGACATGTCGCGCACTTCGGCCAGGGTGCGGCGGACGTCCGTCAGCGCCTGCATGCGGTCGGCCGGCGGCATGGGTTCGTCGCGGCGGTATTCGAGATTGAGGACCACCGCCGTGAGTGTCTGACCGATCTCGTCATGCAACTCGCGCGCAATGTGCCGGCGTTCCTCCTCCTGCGCATTCACCAGGCGCAGTGACACATCCTCCAGCCGGCGCTGCAGTTGCGCAGCTTGCTCGCGACAGACGGCCAGCGCGGTGTCGACGCTGCTGTCGGAGAACACCGCCAGGCGCTCCCCGGACGGCAGTGCAGTGATACTCACGGCGTAGCAGGGCCCGGTGTCGGGCGGAAGTCCGCGAACGGGGTCGAGTGCCGCGTCGACGGCGGATTCCGTCAGCAGCTGGCGCAGCGCCACGCGATCGTGCGGATGAATCTGCATCAGCAGCGCATCGATGGCCGTGGCGCTGTCGGGCGCCAGAGGGTGGGCCGGGGACAGGCGATGCAGCGTGCCGGCCGGCACGTCAACGCGGAGGATCAGATGGTGCGGCGAAGTCGACGTCATACGACACTGCCATCGCTGCGATGCCCGGGGCCAAGCATACGCGAGCGACGGCCGACGCGGCGCATCAATTGACGTGAGTGTCGCTTTCGCCTTCGTCGATCAGGCTTTCACGGCCGAGCCCGTACTTGCGCAGCTTTTCGACCAGCGTCGTGCGACGCAGCCGCAACAGTTGCGCGGCATGCGCGACGACACCGTCGGCACGTTCGAGCGCGGCGCGGATCAGCGTCGACTCGATGCTGCCGATGTGTTCCTTGAGATCCAGGCCGTCCGGCGGCAGAACCGACGGTGCGTACATGGGCGGCGCGGCGCGTGCGCCAGCGTCAGTGAGAACCGCCGCTGGCGTGCCTGTGCTTCCTGCCGGCGGCGCGCTGGCGGCTGCGACATTCACCGGCGCGGCGTTGCCCGCATTGGCCCGGTAGCGCACGGGCAGGTCGTCGACCTCGATGACCTGGCCCGGATGCAGCACCGACAGGCGCTCCACCAGGTTCGACAGTTCGCGCACATTGCCCGGCCACGCGTAGGTGCGCAGCACGCGCAGCGCATCGGGTGACAGGCGGATGCGGGCGCGTCCATGACCAGCGAGCTGGTGCGCCAGCACATTGACCAGCTCACCGAGGTCATCGGTGCGCTCGCGCAGCGACGGCACTTCGATCGGGAAGACGTTCAGGCGGTAATAGAGATCCTCGCGGAAGGTGCCCTTTTCAATCGAGGCTTCGAGGTTGCGGTGGGTTGCCGCGATCACGCGCACATTGCACTGGATCGTGGTATCGCCGCCGACGCGTTCGAAACGTCGCTCCTGGAGCACGCGCAGCAGCTTCACCTGCATCGGCAGACTCATGTCGCCGATCTCGTCCAGGAACAAGGTGCCGCCCTCGGCCAGTTCGAAGCGGCCCTTGCGCGCCGAGACAGCGCCGGTGAACGCGCCCTTCTCGTGGCCGAAAAGTTCGCTTTCCATCAGTTCCGAGGGAATGGCGCCGCAATTCATCGCGATGAAGGGGCCCTTGGCCCGCGCCGAGTGTTCAAAGATGGCGCGTGCCACGACTTCCTTGCCGGACCCGGACTCGCCGAGAATCAGCACGGTGGTATCGAATTTGGCGACCTGCTCGATCATCCGGCGCAGGCGCTGCACTGCGGCACTGGAACCGCTGGGCCCGCCACGTGGCGTTTCAGCGCGCGCGCTGTCGTCCAGGCGCTTGATGCTGGCGCGACGCAGCAGATCATTGAGCTGCGTCTGCTTGATGGGGTAGTCCAGCGCCCAGACACTGGCGCCGTTGACACCCAGGCCGTTTGGCTCGACTTTTCCGTCGTCGCTCATGACCAGGAGCGGCGGATGCATCGGGTCATCCGCCAGCCACGACGCGAAGGTGTTCCACGGATCGCGTTCGTTGACCGTGCCGACGACGATCGCCAGCCAGTCTTGCGGCGTGTGCCGTTTCAGGCGCAGGTCACCGGCACATTCGAGCACCGTCGGCGTCAGGTCCATGAAATCAAGGATGGCCCCGATCCGATCTCCGCGCTCGCGGTCGGCATCGACGATGAGTATGCGGGATTCAGACATTCCGGTCTGCTGTGCTGCGCAATTGCGACAGGATCACCATCACGTCCTGCGCATAGTTGATCTTGCCGATGAATGCGTCGGCGCCTGCGCGGGCGGCATGCTCGCGGTGTTCCGGATCGTCGAAGTGGCTGGCGATCACGATGTAGGGCGGATCGGTCTGCGCCTTGATCAGGCGCGTGGCCTGCAACCCGCCCATCTCGGGCATGGCCAGGTCCATCAGCACCACGTCCGGACGCAGCGCTTCGGTCCGCTCGATCGCCTCGCGGCCGTTCTGCGCCTGACCGACCACGCGCAGCCACTCGATGCCGCGGAAATGACGCATCGCCGCATTGACGAAACCGGGGTGATCATCGACCAACAGAACCGTAATCGGTGTCACCGGTACGCTCCGCGGCTTGGTGGGGGGTTGCTGTGAAACGTGTGACGCTGTGTACATTGCCGCTCCTTCGCCGTAGCGATGCCTAGAATGCTGCGGTACTTGGCGACGGTCCGCTTGGCGATGCGCACGTCGCTGCGGGCCAGCAGACCTACGATCGTGTCATCGTCCAGGGGGGTCGCCGGGTTTTCGGCATCGATCAGCCGTTTGATCATTGCCCGGATTGCCACGCCGGCGAAGACGGCTCCGTCCACGCGGGCGGCAAAGAAATGCTTGAGCTCGAAAGTGCCACGCGGAGTCTGCATGAACTTGCCCGTGGTGATCCGAGAAATAGTGGATTCGTGCACGCCGATCGTGTCAGCGACCTCGCGCAGCGTCAATGGGCGCATGGCCTCGATGCCGTGGCGCAGGAATTCCACCTGCGAGTCGACGATGGCCTGCGAGGCACGCAGCAGCGTGTCATTGCGCACCGACAGGCCCAGTGCCAGGGCACGCGCCTGGTGCAGCAGCTCGCGCATTGGTGCGTGGGCCGAATCACCAGCCTGATCCATAAGCGCTGCCATCTCCGGATCGATGCGGATATGCGGCATGCTGCGCCGGTTGAGACTGACATGCCAGCCCTCGCCACGCCGCACCACCAGGACGTCCGGCACCACGGCCGAGCCCGCATTGTCGGGAGCGCCCAGGCCCGGCTTGGGGTCAAGCGTCAGGATGAGGCGCCAGGCTGCGCGCACGTCGGCGACACGGGCGCCGATCTCCCCGGCGATTCCGGCCAGTGCTTCCCGCCGCAAGCTTTCGAGGTAATGCGTCACCAGCAGCTGCGCCAGGTGAACGTGAGGGTCCAGCGCGGCCTGTGTCCGCAGCTGAGCCAGCAGGCATTCGCGCAGGTCGCGTGCGCCAAAACCCGGGACAAGGCCGTGCAGGATTTGCTGGCGCACGGATTCCACCGTCGTGGCGGCCGCGCCCAGTGACTCTGCCGCCGAATGCACCAGCTCGGCACAGGGGGCTTCCAGGTAGCCGGTGTCCGCTACGCGGTCGAGCAGCCAGGCGGCGATGGCTAGCCGATCCAGGTCCTGCGTCTGCAGTGCCAGGTCGTCGAGAATCTGCTGGCGGATATCCCGCGTGTCACGTGCGGCGCACTGCGCCAGCCAGTCTTCGTCGCCAGCCTCGCGCGTGGGGCGCGGCACGGCGCGGCGGTCAAAATCCGGTGGTGGCGCCTCGCCGTCGCCCTCGATGCGTTCGAGCAGCGGGTTGGCTTCCAGGCACCGCTGGATTTCCCGCTCGAGCTCGACACCATCCAGCTGTAGCAGACGGATCGATTGCAGCAGCTGCGGCGTCATCCGCAGATGCTGTCCCAGTTGGAGATTTGTGCCCGTACGCATCGCCGGTCCGCATCGTTGTTCTTCGATGCAAACTGTGTGCTTCGTCGGCGCCGGACGGCTATCGGGTCGATCCCGTACGCGGTGTCAGGATTTTCCTGACAGACACTGCAGTGATGCGGTGCTACATGTTCAAATTGTGTTGCAGGGCAAAGCGAAGGAGTTCGCTCGACCGCTTGATGCCGAGCAGGTCCATCATGCGGGCGCGATGAGTCTCAACGGTTTTCACGCTGATTCCCAGTGCGGCAGCGATTTCCTTGGTCGCTTCGCCTTTGGCGATGTGATGGAGGATCTCGCGCTGACGCGGCGAAAGGGCATCCAGGCTGTTCTTGCTTCGTCCTACGAAGGCGCTGAGCATTTGCGCGGCGATCGGCGGGCTGACGAAGGTCTGGCCGTGCCGGGCCGCGTGCAGGGCCTGCTCCAGCTCGGCAGGCGCAGCGTCTTTCACGATATAGGCGCTGGCGCCGCGTTCGAGCGACGTGCGCACATAGCCCAGCTCGGTATGCATCGACATCACCACCACCGCCGTGCGGGGAAATCGCGCGCGCAGGTCACCGATCAGGTCCAGCCCGCTACGGCCGGGCATCGCCAGATCAATCAACGCCACATCCGGATGGTGCTGGTCGACCAGCTGGAGAGCCTCATCGGCGTTGCTGGCTTCGCCGACCACTGCAACGCCCGGCGTGCCCTCGAGCAGGCGGCAGATGCCCGCGCGCACCAGCGTGTGGTCATCGGCGACGATCACGCGGACAGTTTCGCTGGCAGCCGGTTTCGTCATGGAAACGGTATACCACGCTGCACCGGCCTTGCGTATGGGCACCTCGTCGCCCCCGATAACGGCCTGGACCGTTCGCGGCGGATATTTGTCGCGGCTCCGGCGGAAAAATGGCGACAGGCGAGGGCGTTACCGAATCGTCTTGAGACTTTTGCCACAATTTCCCGGGAAATACGCGCTTTCCGGCGTCGTATCCCGTCGTGCGGAACGCCCTGTGCGGCCGGCACGGGAATTGCCTCATCTACTCCGAGAGCGCCGCACGCATTGCCGTACAGCGATCTGTGGCGCCGGTCGGGTCCGTCGGCTCGCACCCAGACGAGACCCGTCCAATGAAACGGAGACCCCCTGTGTTGTCAACCAACTCCGACATGATCAAGCCAAAGTCAGGCACATCGGTGGGCGTACCCGCCCACTCCAGTGACGCGCCGCGGCGCGGTTCCGGCTTTGCGCGCCCCGAGCATCCGCAGGCAGCCGCATTCTTGCACGCGTTTGCCGAGATCAGCGCCATTCCCATCCTGATCTTCGACGGCACGCAACGCGTGCTTTACTCCAACCGCGCGGCCGACGCGCTGGTGGAACTGCTCGACCCGCTGCGCGTCCGCTCGGGTGACCTGGTGATGGTGTCCGACTGGCATCCGGAATTGCTGCCGGCCTCGGCCTTGGCCACGGCCGCCTCCTGTGGCTGCTGGGTGGGCGAAGTCGTGCTGCGTTCATCGTCCCGCCAACGCCTGGTGTTGCTGGTGCAGGTCTCGGCCATCGGCCTGGACGGCCTGGGCCCCTACGGCATGCAGGTGCGCGACATCACCGAGGACTACGCCCGCGAAAGCGAGCTGCAGGCCCGCAACGGTGAACTCGAGGTCGCCTATGCCAAGCTGAAGGGGGCGCAGGAGCAACTGGTCCAGTCCGAGAAGCTGGCCTCGATCGGCCAGTTGTCGGCCGGCGTGGCGCATGAAATCAACAATCCGATCGGCTACGTCAACTCCAATCTCAGCACGTTGCAGCAATACGTCTCGCACCTGCTGACGGTGATCGAGGCGTATTCGATGGCGCAGGAACGCATCGACAGCCCGGGGCACTTCCGGGAGGTCAACGAGATCCGGCGGCGGCTCGATATCGATTTCGTTGCCGCTGACCTTCCGCAGCTCCTGACCGAGTCGCGCGAAGGCATCGAGCGGGTCTGCAAGATCGTGCAGGATCTCAAGGACTTCTCCCGCAGTGATCGCGGCGAGGCCTGGGTGAAGGCGGATCTGCACCGCGGTATCGAGTCGACCCTCAACATCGTCTGGAACGAGCTCAAGTATAAGGCCCAGATCGTGCGCAGCTTCGGCGACCTGCCGCTGATCGAATGCCTGCCATCCGAGCTCAACCAGGTGTTCATGAACATCCTGGTGAATGCCGGGCAGGCCATCACCGACCGCGGCGTCGTGACGGTCAGCACCGGCTGCTCCAGTGACGGCGAGAAGATCTGGATCGCGATCGGCGACGACGGCGTGGGCATGTCCGAGGAGGTCCTGTCGCGGATTTTCGACCCCTTCTTTACGACCAAGCCGGTGGGGACCGGAACCGGCCTTGGCCTGTCAATCTCCTACGGCATCGTGGCGAAACACCACGGTACAATCAGTGTCACCAGCACGCCGGGGCAGGGAACCCTGTTCCGGATCGAGCTGCCGGTGAACCAACCGCGTTGAGGCCGGCTAGGAGGCGTCATGTATCGCGTGCTCTTGATCGACGACGAACCGAATATTCTCAGTGCCATGCGACGGTGCCTTTCGGCCATCGATTCCGAGCAGCTGGATGGGGAATCGCTCGCGATCGAAACCTTCACCAATCCCGATGACGCCATCGCGCGCAGCGAGGAGCAGGATTTCGACCTCATCGTCAGCGACTACCGGATGCCGTTGATGAACGGTGTGGAGCTGCTGTCGCGCCTGATTGAGGCGCAGCCCACGGTGCCGCGCATGATCGTCTCCGGCTACGCCGACAAGGACGCCATCATCTCCGCGGTGAACGACACCAACATCGCGCGTTTCATCAACAAGCCCTGGAGCGACAACCAGCTGCGTGACACGGTCGTCTCGCTGCTCAAGCGCGGCCGTTCCGGCGCCAACGAGAATGCCCGCCAGCGCGCGCCGGCCGATCGCGCGATGAAGCGCCTGGAAGAGGAATGCCCCGGCATCACCTTTGTCGAGCGCGACGAGGACGGCGGCATCTACCTGTCCCTGGACGACGACGATTGAGGCGTCGGCGGCCGCATGCTGCGTGGCCGCCGTGTTCTGCCTTCTACCCTGATGAGCCCGGTCCTGGCCGGGCTTTTTGCTACGTCACGGATCAGCCCGCCGTACCGCGGGCGGCCTGCTGCCGCGCGTAAGTGCGGAACGCATCCGTCACTTCGCTGCGCAGCTTTTCATCGTCCCAGGGCTTGGTGATGAACTTGTAGATGGCGCCGCGGTTGATGGCCTCGGTGACGGTGGTGATGTCGACATATCCCGACAGCACCATACGCACGGTCTCCGGATACATCTGTTTGACCTTGCTCAGGAACTCGGTACCCGTCATGGCCGGCATGCGCTGGTCGGAGACGATGACCTGGATATTTTCCCGGGCCAGGATATCGAACGCCTCGGCGGCGCTGTTGGCCGTATGCAGCGCATAGCCGTCACGGCGCAGTGCGCGCGCCAGTGAACGCAGCACGTTCTCTTCGTCGTCGACCAGCAACAGGCCCTGGGCAGCGCGTGAAGCGGCAAAGGCATGCGGTTCCAGATAGCGCCGGCGCAGGTGCTGGCCCGCACCCTCGGCCGGCAGCGGTTCGGAGAACAGATTGCCCTGGAATTCGTCGCAATGATTGCGCAGCAGGAATCCCAGCTGTGGTTCGGTCTCGACGCCCTCGGCCATCACCACGATGCGCAGCTCGTGGCCCATCGCGATGATGGCGCGCGCGATGGCCGCCTCGCCACTGTGGTGCGTCACCTCGCCGACGAAACTCTGGTCGATCTTGAGCTTGTCCAGCGGCAGGCGATTGAGATAACTCAGGCTGGAATAGCCCACGCCGAAATCATCCAGCGCCAGGCGCACGCCCAGTTCCTTGAGTGCGAGCATGATCGACAGCGAGCGCTGGATGTCATCCATCACCGCGCTTTCGGTCAGTTCCAGCTCCAGCATGGAACCGTCGATCCGCGCCGCGTTGAGCGCTGCCTGTACCTCGTCGACAAACGACAGCCGGTGCAGTTGCAGGGCGGACACATTCACTGCCACGCGGATATCCGTATGACCGGCCTCGACCCACTCGCGCGCCTGCCGGCAGGCTTCGTTGAGCACCCATTGGCCCAGGTCGACGATGATGCCCTGTTCCTCGGCCACGCCGATAAATCGTGCCGGCGGCAACAAGCCAAGGTCGGTTGTCTGCCAGCGCACCAGCGCTTCCATCGCGACGATGCGTCCGTCGTGGCGGCTGACCTGGGGCTGGTAGTGCAACACCAGTTCGTTGTTGCGGATCGCATCGCGCAGGCGGCTGCCCAGTTCCAGGCGGTCGCGCAGCAGGGCCGCCTGCTCGTTGGAGAACGCCAGTACCGAGTTGCGTCCACGCCGCTTGGCGCGGCCCATGGCGGCGTCCGCACTGTTGAGAAGGTCTGCGGCCGTGGCCGCGTTGTCCGGATAGAGGGCTACGCCAATCGTAGCGCTCATGAACAGCTTGTAGGTCGACACCGTGATCGGCGCTTCCAGTGCGCTGCGCACCGAATCGGCCAGGCCCAGCGGATCGAGCTGGCCGGGCCGGTAGCGCACCAGCACGGCAAACTCGTCGCCCGCCACGCGCCAGTAGTGGGCGCGATCGCCGAGCGTCTGCTGCAGACGCTTGGTGACGCGTTGAAGGATCTCATCGCCAGTCTTGCGACCCAGGCTTTCATTCACCGCGTGGAAGCGATCCAGGTCGACATAGAACATCGCGGCGTGGTCGCCGTCACGCGCGATCTCCTCCAGCAGATGACCCAGGTTTTCCTCCGCATCGACGAACCGCGGCAGCGAGGTCAGCGGATCGTACTGCGACAGGTAGGCCAGCTCGGTTTCGTAGCGCCGGATGTCGGTCAGGTCGACGCTCACGCCGATGTAGTGCGTGACCTCGCCCTGGTTGGAACGCACCGGTGCAATGGCGAGCTGGTTCCAGAACAGCGTGCCGTCCTTGCGGTAGTTGCGCAGGATCACCTCGCAGTCCACCTGGCGGTCCAACGCCGAGCGGATCGTTTCTGCGGCGGGCTGGTTGCGGTCATCGCCCTGCAGAAAGCGCACATTGCGGCCAATCACCTCCTGGGCGCTGTAGCCGCTGGCGCGCAGGAACGCGGGGTTGACGTAGATGATGGGGTAGTCGGCGGATCGGGCATCGGCGATCAACAGCCCGCTCTTGCTCGACTCGAACGCGCGGGCCAGGAGCCGGTTCGTGGCGTCCACACGCAGCTGCGTGGTGACGTCCTTGATGGTGATCAGGCGGCATTCGCGTCCGGCGAAATCCACGTCGTGCGCGGCGATCTCGACATCGATAACCTCGCCGTTCTTCTTGCGGTGGCGCCACAGCCCGGCGTATTCCAGCCCGCCGTGGCGCGAGGCGAGATGGTGTTCGAACGCCGTCAGTTCATCCGCAGGCCGGATATCGCGCGGGCCCATCGCAAGAAACTCCTCGCGGCTATAGCCGTAGAGGTCGATCGCCGCATCGTTGACAGCCACGAACTGGAGGGTCTGGGTGTCAAACAGCCACATCGGCAGCGGACTGCGCTCGAAGATCATCCGGTAGCGCTTCTCGCTCTCCTCAATCGCCTGGCGGGCACGCACCGCGTCGATCGCAATGCCGATCAGTGACGCGGCGATGTCGCTGTTGCGCTGCTCTTCCGCGTCCGGCCCCTTCGGTTCGGTGTAATAGACTGCAAACGTGGCGACGACCTCGCCGCTGTGGCTGATGATCGGAATCGACCAGCAAGCGCGCAGGCCGAAGCCCAGTGCCGCCTCGCGGTAGTTTTCCCACAGCGGGTCGGTGGCGATGTCGGTTGCAACGACCTGCTCTCGCCGCCAGGCGGCGGTGCCGCAGCTCCCGGAGCTGGGGCCGATCCGCTGGTTGTCGATCAGCGTCGAATAGCCCGGAGGCAGGCGCGGTGCGGCGGCCGTGCGCACCCGTTCTCCCTCTTCGATCAGCAAAATGCTGCACATGGCCTTCGGGTGCCGTTGTTCGTACAGGTCGATGACGGCCAGGAAGGTATCCGCCAAGGGCTGTCCTGCCGCGATGCCGCGCAGAATTTCGGCGCGGGTGCGGTCGTAATGTTCGGCGCGCTTGCGCGAATGGATATCCTGGCTGGTGACGATGACCCGGACGGGTTTGCCGTCACTGTCGCGGACCACCTCGGCCTTGGAATGAATCCAGCGCCACTTGCCGTCGGCTTGCAGCAGGCGGTGGTCCATTTCGAACGGCGTGCCCTCGTTGATGGCCGCGCGATGCGCCGCTGCCAGCTGCTCGCGCTCGTCCGGGTGCCACAGGTCCTGACCCAGGAGTTTGTCGCTCTGCGCCGTCATCGGCGGGAGGTTCAGGCTGCGCAAGGCCTGTTCCGACCATTGGTAGCGCGGGTGTTCCGGATCGGCCAGATCGATCTCCCAGCTGCCCAGGCGGGCGACCCGCTCGGCCTGCGCCAGCATCGAGCGGCTCTTGTCCAGCGCATCGACCTGTTCGTTCAGATGCGCCCGCGTGGCTTTCAGATCGTCGATCAGACGTGACCAGCCGATGGAGATGGCGGCGATCTGGGAGAACTGGATGGCGACCGTGAGGTCGTCGCTGTCGAAGACACCGACATCCTGATCTGCCACGAGCAGGGCGCCCTGGCGCTCGCCGGCCTGGTCGCGGATCGCCAGGCAGATGACGCTGATTCCTTCGGGGAAATCGGCGACACTGCGGCAGAACTGCTGCCAGGCAGGATGGTGCGCGAGCTCCTGCGCGGACAGCATCACCGGCTTCTTGCTCTGCAACGCGGCGGCAAAATTGCCCAGGGCCTCGATGACCGCCGGCTGTGTGCGCCAGCCGCCGTAGCGGTCCGACAGCGACACGTGGTTCCTGGCGTGGGCGTCGTCCCGTTCGGGCAACAGGTGCAGCACGGCGATATGTGCCGACAGCGCGCCGCGCATTTCCTCCACCAGTACCTGCTGCAGCTTGGGGTCGCCCAGCTTCGAGCTGGCGAGCAGCGCGCCACGCATGATCGACCGCAATTGCTGCGACTGTCGTTCGGCCCGGTCCAGGGCCGCTGCCAGTGCCACCTCGGAACTCTGGCGCGCCTGGATTTCGCGCTGCAATCCGTCGCTGTTGTCCTCGGCAAGGCGCGTGCGCTGGCTGGCCAGCTGCGCAAAGCGTAGCGTCATGGCCAGGAACCCGCCCATTGCCAGGCCTCCCAGCAGCACCACGCTCGACAGCCGTGTCAGTGGATATCCCACTGCGCTGCGGCGGGGTGTGACCTCGACCTGCATTGATCCGTCCAGCAGCGCCTCGCTGGCCTGCACGGCAAGACTGCTCTCGCCGACATCTTCCATGCCGGCCTGGTAGAGCGACTTGCCCTGGTGCGTCACTTTTACCGCGTACCCCGCTGGCGGGCGGTCCAGGACGCGCTGGAGGAGTGCCGGCAAATCGAACGCCGCGATCAGGTCGCCCGAACGGTTGTCGCTGCCGCTCGCGGGGGCCAGCACGAGCATCAGGTAGGGACCGTTCGGAACGTGCACGAACGCGCCCGCCATGCCTGGTTTGAGCAATCCCTCGGCCGTGGCGGTGGCAATGGCGTCGTCGACGAAGGGCAACTGGCCTGCCGCGCTTCCCGGCGCATCGGCCCGCCAGCGGTTGCCCTGGTTATCGCGCCAGCGCAATCCGCGCAGGGCGGGGAAGTCGCGAAAATGCGCCGCGGCATCGGCTTCGAACTGGGACTGGTCCGAACCGTTCGCGACATGGATCGAAAGCCGCGTGATCATCTCCCGGCGCAGGGTGATCTCGCGTTGCAGCGTATGCCGTACTTCAGCCATCGCCTCGTTCGTGGCAACGCGGATGCGCTCCTGGTCGCCGGGCTGCATGGCATGCCAGATCAACGTGGTGACGCCCACGACCACAACGCCGCCGAACACGGCGATCCACTCGCGTCGCGTACGGCGCTGCCAGACACGGCTGTTCGCCAGCGACAGAACCGCAGCGCCAAACGACAGCTGGGCGATCGTCGTCAGGCGCGCCATCGCGCCGCGTCCGCTCCAGGCGGTGAGGTCAAGCAGTCCCGTCACATGCCCGATGGCGCTGGCGGTGGCGATCGACAGCGTGAGCAGGCCGCCGGTCCACGCCAGGACCGCGCGAAAGGTGTCGCGTTCGTCCCTGGGCATGCCGACCAGGGCAAGGCATCCGGTCAAAAGTGCAAACGTGGAATTGGGTGACATCGAGCGCGGCACCAGCGAGCCGCTGGAGCCCGCGAACAGCAGCGATACCAGCGCGCCCAGGCTGAGGTCATGGCCGGTGTACTGGCCGACCAGGATCAGCAGGACATTGGCCAGCACGGGGATCGCCAGTCCCGTCGCCAGGCGCGGTCGTTCCGACAGGTGCGCCCACAGGCTGCCCGCCACGAGCAGCAGCGACAACGCCGTCTGCAGTTGCATCGTCTTGCTGGGTTCACCGGTGCCCACGAGGATGGGGCTGCCCATCAGCCATGCGAGCACGCCGAACGCTGCACAGGCCACCTGGATCTGCGTGTATTCCCGTGGGCCATGTCCGCGTTGGTCGGCCAGGAGCCCCGCCCCGGCAACCAGGCACGACAGTACGAAGCTCCAGCCCAGCAACGGATCCCAGGGGCTGCCAAAGAAACCGGCGGCACACAGCGCGCAGGCGATGAGCAGCCAGGCTGGCACGGTGCGCGGCAGCTGGCGTCCTGCCGGCAGACTGCGCCGCAGCAGGCCGGCACCCAGGGCTGCGATGGCGACCGCGAACAGAATGCGTGCGGCGCGTACGTACTGGTGCTCGGCGGAATAGTCGACGTCGCCAACCGCTACGGTGGCCAACGCGAGAACGCCCGCACCCAGCAGTACAGCCCCCAGTCGCCGCCCGGCCGTACGTAAGCCCGCCACGGCGAGCGCGACAGCAACGAGCGCCGCGAAAATCCATTGCGCAAACCAGCTCGGATATCCCGGCGGCGGCTGTGCGGGCAGGAACACCGTTACGGCGCCGATCACAAGAATGATCCACGCCACCGGACCGCGCAGGGCGCGCCGGCTATCCGTCTCGGTATTCGCTGCGTTCTGCCTGGACGCCGGATCGATCTGCATGTCGAAACCCTGGAACCTGCAATGAGGCTGCGCCGGGAAACTGCGCCGGCGAAGTCCGGCCATTCCTTGCGTTCTATCCAAGGAGATTTGGCATCACAGTGTCAAGCGATGGCGGGTATAGGAATTGACGCGGCATGTGCTGCTTCCGTGACAGATTAGCGCAGGGCTCCCCGTGCGGGTGCGGGGCGTCGAAACGCACACCGATCCGGACGGTGTCGGCAAGTCGTCGGACGCACTGGCGGACGGGACGACGGCAATCTGCCGCCGTCGTGGGATTGGCGCCGACGCAACGGCATCCCGCGAGGGCGGGTCTTTCGTCCAGGTTATGCAAGTGACTGTATTTGTTGAACTATTTGTGCAGTCGGCGCAGTCGGGATTTCGGCGCAGTGTCTGAGCACAGGGTTTGCACTGCTGTTCCTGCGAAGCCTCCAGACGCTTTGCGGAGAATCCCGATGACAACCTTCCCTCGTTCACTGGTCCGGATCCTGGCCCTGCTGCTGACCACGCTCGTCGCGCTCTTTGCAGTCAACCCGATCCAGGCGCAGACAACGAAGGTCGGCATTCATATCCAGGTGGACGAAGACGCCGCGGAAGTGATTCGCGCCTGGCGCCGTGCCAACGGCCTTGATCCGCCGGACGCAGTGGCCGACGCGCGCGTTCGCGAGATTCTCGCCGCCCGTACGGCCAAGCGTGTGGAAGCCGAACGTCGCGCCATGGCCATCGCGGCGAGCGCGACCTGTTCTGACCAGACGCCCTGCGTGGCGACGACCGATTCCCTGTAAGCCCCGATGCTGCACACCCGTTTACTGCAAGGCACTGCTCGACCCATGTAGTTCGCAATCGTTTCACCTCACCCCGCCGCAACACCATTGTCCGCCACCGGACCAGCGGCCACCGCGCCGCCTCGGGCCTGGACTGCCGGCAGGCAATGACGATCACAAATGGAGGATTCGAAAACGCGCCACGGCGCGAAGCCACTGTATTGCCCTAAATCCAGCATCCCGATCGCCGCGTGCGAAATCCCCTGGCCGGTATTCGGGAACGGCCGAATCAAATCCGTATTGAATCTCTCAACACATTCCTGGAATCTGAAACTCATGAAACTTTCCTTCGCTCTCGTTGCCGTTGTGTCCGTCATCGCCGCTGCGCCCGCTATCGCCGCCACCACCACCAGCACCTTGAACGTCGCCGCCACCGTCGTCGACTCGTGCACCGCTGGCGGCGCGACGCTGAATTTCGGTCAGTTCGACCCGCGCACCGGTTCGGCTCTCACCGGCAACCAGAACTTCACCGTGCAGTGCACGGTGGGCACCGACTACACCATCGCGCTCAATGCCGGCACGGGTGACGGTGCTTCTCTGGCCATCCGCAAAATGACCGGCACGAACACCAGTGAACTCCTCAACTACGCGTTGTTCGTCGACAGCGGCCGCACCGTGATCTGGGGCGATGGCACCGACACCACGGAAATGGTTTCCAGCGACGGCACCGGCAGCAACCAAGTCTTCACGGTCTATGGGACTATCCTTGGCGGGCAGACCGCAACGCCGGTCGACACCTATTCGGACGCAGTGACGATCACGGTGACCTACTGATATGACTCCACGTGCGGCGCGACTTCCCTGGGTCGCGCTCGCCGTATCGTTTCTCGCAAGCGGTGCGGCGCAGTGCGGTTCCTTGTCATTGACGCCGGTCCGGGCGGAATTGAAGCCCGGCCAGCGTACGACCAATTTTGAGCTGAAAAACCCCACCGATCAGGCGATCGTCGTGCAGGCCGAGCCGCGCAAGTGGTCGCAGGATGGCGGACGCGACAATGTCGTCGCCGACAATGGCCTCATTGTTGCCCCGCCGGTGATCAAGCTGCCCCCGCAGGGGCGGCAGGTGGTCCGCGTGGCCCTGCGCAACCCGCAAAGCGCCACCGTCGAACAAAGCTACCGTGTCAGCTTTCGCGAAGTCCCCCCGGAAACGCCGGACGTTTCCACCGGTGTGCGTACCATCGTGGAGCTGAGCGTTCCGGTGTTCGTTGCGCCGGATAAGCCGATCTCCGATCCGCCATCGCTCAGCTGTCATGTGGCGGGCTCTGGCGCGCTCGACATTACACGCAACGGACCGGTGCACTATCGATTCACGCGCCTTCGTTCCGTGGGCAGTGGTGATCAACGTGTGCTGCACGAGGGACAAGTGTATGTGCTGGCAGGGGCCAGCCGTCGCGTGAACCTGCCTTCGAACACGACGATCCGGGCAGGCGACACGCTCGCGTTTGATGCGGGGGGCAGGGACGCGCAAACGTGTACGGTCGCGTCGCGCTGAGCGCCGTCTGCCGCGCCCTTTTCCTTGCACTCCTAGCCCTGATGCCGGCGCTGGCGACCAGCGCCGACGAAGAATCGTGGCTGGGCGCGATCGTCAACGGGGAAGACCGGCATTACACGCTGCGGATGGTCAGGGATCGCGATGCACAGTGGTTGCTGCGCGCTCTTGATCTGAATGTCCTCGGGCTGCCGGTACCATCAGACGCACCGCGACGCATCGATGGCGAAAGCTTTCATCGCGCCTCGTCCGTCGCCGACGTGCGGATCGAAGTACGCCCGGAATTTGGTGTCGTACTGATCACCGCTGCCACCCCGCTCGAATCGGAAGGTGCGAGCGACTGGCTGCTGACGGTGAATCTCAATCACGTCGCCAGGGAAGAGCCGGTCGTCGCAACCGGTCCGGCCAACGACCTGGTCATGGACGCGAAAGATCTCCACGCTGTCGGACTGCGCGCATCGGTCATCGCAGAGGGCCCGGTTTCGCTGCGCGCCGTGCCGGGCCTGCGCTACAGCATCGACGTACCGAATCAGGTCCTTTCGCTGTATGCGGATACGGCGCTGCTGCAGACCACGGTCGTCCGTCCAACCGGTGGCGAGAAGGTTGCCGTGTCTGCCGACCTGATCGGTGGCGCCGCACTCAACTACGAACTCGTGGCGCAGCATGCCGATACGGAATCGGACATCGGTGGCTTGTTCGAAGCCGTTGTCTTTCGCGGCACCTGGTCGGCGGCCAGCCGGCACGCGCTGTTGCCCGGCTCGGGCGAACTGGTTCGGCTGGAGACAGGTTTCGTGCGCGACTATCCCGAGACGGGGCGCCAGCTGCGCATAGGCGATGCCATCGGAGGCAGCGGAACCCTTGGGGTGCCGGTGCGATTTGGTGGCATCCACTATGGCACCGAGCGATCGGTGCAGCCCTGGGCCCTGCACAGCGTACCGATCGTCGTGAAGGGAGAATCGGCGCTGCCTGGTGTACTGGATGTCTTCATCAACAGCCGCCTCGTGGGTACGCAGCCGATCAATCCTGGGCCATTCGATATCGGCGCTATTCCCGGTGTGACGGGCTCGGGCAATGTGCGCGCCGTCGTGCGTGACGTGCTCGGCCGGGTGCAGGTGATCGAGTCCGACTTCTACGGTGATCCTGGCTTGCTGATGCCCGGCAAGCAGGAGTGGAGCATCGACGCCGGCAAGCTGCGCGTAGGGTTTGGTGGCGCGGGTGATCGCTACGGCGACACCTTTGCCGCGGCCAGCTGGCGGCGCGGCATGAATCCGCATCTGACCCTCGAAGGGCGAATGGAATGGTTTCCGGATCACCTCGTGCTGGGTGCAGGCCTGGTTGCGGTGATCCTCGATGACGCGCTCGTCAACCTGGGTGTCGAACAGGATATGCCGGCGGACGGCCCGAACCGTCACGCCGTGAGTACGGGTGTCGAACACCGCGGCCGGCATGTCAGTGCCGGCGCCCGCCTGCGCGTCGCGCAAACGGGATTCACCAGTCTGTCGAATCGTTCGGCATTTGCGGCGCGGCGCAGCCTGGTGGCCTATCTCAACGCCGAGCTCAAGCCGGTAAACCTCGGCATCAGCCGCATCGATCGCGAAACTTTGGATGGAAAGCGCTACGCCGCCTGGAATGTGCGCGGTTCAGTGCCGCTGTGGCTGGGCTATCTCCAGGCCCTGGTGTCGCGGGAAGATGAAACCAAGGACACGACGGTTTCGCTCTCCTACGTGCTGCCCTTGGGCCCGCAAAGCAATCTCAGCGCGAATGCATCGTCGTCGGATGAGTCCAGCTTCTGGGACGTTTCCTACCAGAAGGCACCGCCGCGCGGGACGGGCGCGGGCTATCGCGCGTCGGTGGGCGCCCAGGGCGGACGCCTGCGGAGCCAGGCATCGGTCATCCACAACGGGCCCTGGGGCGTCGCGCAGGTGGATGCGGCGCGTGTGGAGAAGGAAACCGCCCTGCGTGGATCCTTTCGTGGTGGCGTGGTCTGGGCAGACGGCCGCCTGTGGATGTCCCGTTGGCTGGACGGCCCGTTCGCCGTGGTCGATGGCGGCGCAGAAAACGTGGAGGTCACGCTCAACGAACAGGTTGTCGGCCGCGCCGACGAATCCGGCCGTGGGTTGGCCGTAGGCCTTCTTCCGTACCAGCGCAACGTCGTGGGCATCGACGACCAGGATGTTCCCCTGGAAGTTTCGCTCCAGCGCACGCGGGCCGAAGTGGTACCTGCCCGGCGCAGCGGCGTACGCGTGCATTTTGCGGGCACGCTGCGTCGCAGCTTCGTCGCAACGATCGTCCGCAGCGACGGCGCGCCCGTTCCGGCGGGATCCGATATCCTCGCCAACGATGTGTCCGGTATTGTGGGTGCCAACGGACTTGCCGCCTTCGAAGCGGGAATGGCCGGGCGACAGGATCTCATCGTCAGCTGGCCTGACGGCAGCTGCTCCGTGGGCGTGGACATCCCGCAGGCCAGTGACGGCAGGCCGGGCGAGCTGGGCACCATCACCTGCCTGTAGGAGGTTGTCATGTGGAAAACGCGGTGTTCGGGTTTTGTGGTCTATGCGGCAGCATTGCCGGCCGTTGCCTGCACCGTCAGTGCCGACCCCATGGCCTTCATGCCGATCAATCCGCTGGACGCCGCATCCACCGACAGCTTCAGCCGCATCGATGTCTACTGCCCGGATCCCACCGAGTACAGCATCAGCCTGAGCGCCGGCAACGGCGATTTCGCCGACCGCACGCTGACCGGCACCAGCGGGAATCTCGCCTACAACATTTACGCCGATGCATCGCGCAGCACCATCTGGGGCGATGGCAGCGGATCCACCGTCACCGTCTCGGGCACCGCCGACGCCGCCGGCGTATCGCACACCGCCTACGGCCGCATTCCCGCGCAACCCACGGCGATACCCGGCATGTATGCCGACACGCTCGTCGTCACCGTGACGTACTGAGCGGCCCCACCCGCTATTCCGATGCAGCCTCGGGCACCGGCTGCAGACTCGCCGCCAGTTCCTCCAGATCCGCAATCGCCGCCTCCAGCGCGTCGTAGAACTGGCTCTGGCGTGACATCAGATCCAGCTCCGTGCGCTTGAGCTTGCCCAGCGTCCCGTCGAACAACATCCACTGCGTGGTCAGCAGCTCGACATTGTTCTTCGCGTAATGGCGCATTTCCTTGAGCTGCAGCACCGTGTCATTCACATGATCCAGCTCGGTTTTCGGATTTTCCGAAGACATGACGAATTCCCTTTGTCCAGGCGCCCAGACAGGGTAGTGGCCGGAAGCTGGCTGGGGGTGAAACGGGCTGGGCGGTGGGAGAACGCGCCGCGCGGGGTGATCGGGCAGAGGAATCCGTCGCTGCGAGCAGAGCCCGAATGTTCCCGCGCAGGTCCGAGTGGCTTTCGCCGCAGCCGCAACGAAGAATAGGAACCGGCGCCCGCTACCCTGGCTGTCACGGCTGCACTCGTCAGCACAGCCCCGTGCCCGACAGCGCTCGCGCGATTGGCGCTGTCGGAGGGATAGCAGTCACCGGTGGTTTTCATGGCAAGCGTCACCGGAAACACCGTTCCATCGTGCGCAGCGGGTGAGTCTTCCGGAAAGACGCACCGCGCTGTTTGGATGGGTCAACCGCTCCGGTGCGGTTGACGGTGTTTCCTGTGACGTTCGCAGTGCAACATCGTGAGGCGTGGCAGTTCTCGTATCGTGGTCGCAGCCCCACCCCGGGTGAACCCTGCGGGTTAACCCGGGCTATAAAAGCAGTGCTCCCTGTAGCCTGGGTAAGCGCAGCGCACCCGGGGTGAATTACGCGACAAAAACTGAAAGTGCACAACGGTGGGCTGGGGTGAGTGCAGCGAACTCCAGCAAGGGCGCAAAATACACAGGCCGAGGTGCCATAGAGGCCCGATGTCGGGGTTCGCTGCGTTCACCGCCAACCTACAGGGAATGGCAGATCAGCGCGCCAGTCGCTGCCGTTGAAAGTCGGCATGGCTTTCCAGGGTTGTCATCGCGTCGATGAATTCGGTGAGCTGGGCGACGACGTGGCCGGCGTCGTGCATCAGGTCCGACCGACGTGGGTTGTCGCCGTTGGCGGCCGCGCGTAGCAGCTGTGCGACGGTGCGCAGGCTGGCAAGCGTGGTGTCGCGTACGTGGCGTGCGGCGCGGAGGATGCGCGGAAAGTCGTGGTGATCTTCGGCCAGCGCGGGTACGAGCACATCGTGGATGCCGTACTCGGGCGAGGTGTCGACCTGATCATCGTCATCGTGGGAATGCCTCACGCGCCGCTCCTTGATGCAGCGGGGCGGGTAAGGCACGACAGCGGGGCCCGGGAATTGCGATGCAACCGCCTGCACCGGCGCGAAACCGGATGCAGGCGGCGGGTACGACTCGACGGCAAACGTTCGCGATCGGCGAACGGGCGTTCCATGCGGAGAGACATTGCGTGTCCTCGACGAGTGGGAGTGACCCGTCACCGGACCCGAAACGGTGACGGACGACGCCTGGTTGGTCTACCGGGAGTAGGTTCCGGCCAGCCTTGCGGCTGCCAAGCGCCGCCCGCCATTGAAACCGGATGGTATCAATAGGGCGCCCAGCCGAAGACTGGGCACAAAAAAGCGCCGGCATCGTCGGATGGGCGCTTGGCTGCGCCTACTCTCCAGGAGACCAATCCTGGGCTGCCGATTTGGCGGCAGCAAGGTGATTCTTACGGACCCGGCGCGACGGCGTCAATCCGTAGGGTGGCAGATTTTCCGGGCGGCGCGGTATGGGGGCGAAGCCTCTGATCTGCTCGGCGGTGACCTGCTCGTGCGATGTCCGTACTCTGCGCTTCAACGGGGCGAAACGGCTTCGGGTACCTCGGCGGTATGCGGTCCGCGGCCATAGCGGGTAGCGAGTTCTATAGACGTGCATTTACGACGGTAACGTTCAATACTTCTGTGGCGACGTTGTGCCACCCGAAAAAAATGGAAGATGGTCGCGCCATGCTGGACCGCGTGTATTACGGGCATCTTCCCATCGTCTGGTCCTGTGGTGCGTGGCGCCGTAAGTTTCAATAACGGGTGAATTGGCATATATCGTTGCGTGGCGCTGATTGTCTCAACCTGTGCGATGCGTCTTAGCTTCCTTAGACCATACCCGGCGTGCGCGCAGTACTCCGGTGGTGCAATTGCAATGCGCACGAGTTCGGACAGACGGTACGGAAGGTGCGCGTCTGAGCAGGGAGACACGATGGTTTTCCATGCACATTCGACGGAAAAGGCTAATCGATCCGATTGGCAGCTCTTGCGGGAACATCTTGTCGCGGTCGGAGAGGGCGCGGCCGCCAATGCGGCCTGGTTCAATGCACAGGTGCTGGCGAGGGTCGCCGGTATGCTGCATGACCTTGGCAAGTACACGGAGCGCTTTCAACGCCGTTTGGCGGGGGATCCCTACGCTGTCGACCATGCGACCTGGGGCGCCCGCATTGTTCGAGAGCGATATTCAGGCCGTCAGAACGGGTTGGCGACATTGCTAGCCTATGCCATCGCGGGTCATCACGCCGGACTTGCTAACGGTGACGGGGGTGAGAAGCGCAGCTCCCTGCGTGAACGGATGTCGGATGACTATCGTCAGACATTGCCGCCACTGTTGTCGGCTTGGGAAAGTGAAATCGCCCTTCCGGATGCAATCTGTCTGCCGGACGGTTTCAAGCCTTGCAGCAAACGTGGCGCATTCCAGCTGGCTTTGCTGGTACGAATGCTGTTCTCGTGTCTGGTCGATGCAGACTATCTGGATACAGACAACTTCTATCGTCGCGTCGAGGGCGCGCCTCCGCGTCTGCAGAACATGTCGCCCGGGTTGGCGTTGTTGCGTGACACGCTCAGTGAACACCTCGCCCGACTACCCACGGTCGGCGGCGTCAACCCCATCCGCGCGGAAGTCCTTGCTCACGTGCGCAGCAAAGCGACCGAAACGCCCGGGCTGTTCTCACTGACGGTGCCAACCGGTGGTGGCAAGACGTTGGCGTCTCTGGCTTTTGCGCTCGATCACGCCGTCAGGCACGGCCTGCGGCGGATCATCTATGTCATTCCGTTCACTAGTATCGTCGAGCAGACAGCGGCTGTTTTTCGGGGTGTCTTCGGTGATTCGGACGACGTCGTTCTGGAACACCACAGCGCTTTCGTCGACGACCCGTCCACCGCGTTCGCGTCGAAGGACAAACGTCGACTGGCAATGGAGAACTGGGATTCGCCCATCGTTGTCACCACCGCTGTTCAGTTTTTCGAAAGTCTATTCGCAGACCGGCCGTCGCGCTGCCGGAAGCTGCACAATATTGCCGGCAGTGTCGTTGTTCTGGACGAAGCGCAAACCTTGCCACCAAAGCTGCTACGGCCGTGCGTGGCGCTGATTGACGAGCTGGCACTCAACTATGGGACCAGCGTGGTCATCTGCACGGCGACACAGCCATCGCTTCGGAAGGATCAAGGCTTTCCCGACGGGTTGGAGAACGTGCGCGAGCTGGCACCGGAGCCGAGATCGCTCTATCAGCGGCTTCGTCGCGTAACGGTGCGCCATGTGGGCGTGCTTGAGGATGAAACTTTGGTGGGGAATCTCCGTAGTCGGAACCAGGTACTTTGCATCGTCAACAACCGACGGCATGCACGGCACTTGCTTGAGTCGATGGAAGACCTGGAAGGTACGTACCACCTGACCACGCTGATGTATGCGCGCCACCGTCGGCAAGTGCTTGAAGAGGTGCGCGCCCGGTTAGCCGAAAATCTGCCATGCCGGCTGGTCAGCACCAGTTTGATTGAGGCAGGCGTGGATATTTCGTTCCCGTCGGTCTGGCGCGCCGAGGCGGGCCTGGACTCGGTGGCGCAGGCCGCCGGCCGCTGCAACCGGGAAGGTCTGGCATTGCCGGAAGCGAGTGAAGTGCTGGTGTTTCGGACGGCGAACCCCCATTGGGCGCCTCCGCCGGAGCTGAAGCGCTTTGCAGAGGCGTTCCGTGCCACAGAGCGCCGACACAGTAACGATCTGCTTGCGTTGGCAGCGGTAGATGACTACTTCCGAGAGATCTACCACCTGTTGGGCAGCGACAGGCTGGACAACGAAAACCTGCTCGGACTGCTCAAGGGCGCCGGCCCGGAGAACTTGCCGCTGGAGACATTGGCAGCCCGCTTCCGAATCGTGGAAACAGCAATGCTGCCGATTATCGTGCCGTTCGTGCCAGGTACCGGGAACCGTGAGCCCTACATCTCCAACGCGTTGAAAACTCTCGAATACGCTGCGACGGCCGGGCGATGGGTGCAGCCCTACCTCGTTCAAGTCCCGAGGCAGGCGTACGACGCGCTAAGGTGCGCGAGCGCCATCGCCCCGGTGGCGCCGGAACGGTATGGGGAACAGTTTGTCGAGCTGGTGAATCCGAGGCTGTACGACGCACGGTTTGGCTTGCGGTGGGACAACCCACAGTTCCTTGACGCGGAGCAATTGGTGCGTTAAGAAAATAGTGGACAATTGCTATCGAGTACGGCGACTCGGGAGGGGCAGGCGGAGTAGGCGTAAGCATCAGCTCTGGCTGATCTGTGTTCTTTCTAACAAGGCGGTGTTGACGGAGGTCAGGTGTCGTAGCCATCTACGCCAGGTAGCGGGGAGGGACAATGTCGTATGGAATCAAGCTTCACATCTGGGGCGACCGGGCGCTGTTCACACGCCCGGAAATGAAGGTCGAACGCGTCTCCTACGACGTGATAACGCCGTCGGCGGCGAGAGGAATACTGGATGCCATTCACTGGAAGCCCGCGATTCGATGGGTAATTGACAGCATCCAGGTATTGAAGCCGATTCGTTTCGAATCGATTCGACGCAACGAGGTCGGCGCAAAACTTTCCGCAGCCAGTGTTGCCAAGGCCATCAAGGCAAAACGCACGGATGGATTGGTGACCTATGTCGAGGAGGACCGGCAGCAGCGGGCCGCGACCATCCTGCGGAATGTCGGTTATGTGATTTCGGCGCATTTCGAACTGACCGAGAATGCCGGCGCCGACGATAGTGAAGGAAAGCACCTGGACATCTTCAATCGGCGGGCTCGGAAGGGGCAGTGCTTCCAGATGCCGTGTCTGGGAACGCGGGAGTTTCCCGCCCACTTTCAGCTCGTGGAGGATGTCGATTCCGTGCCGGTGCCAGATTGCGCCCTCAACGGTGAGCGCGACCTTGGCTGGATGCTTCATGACATCGATTTCGCCGACGGCATTACGCCGCGATTTTTCCGCGCGCGAATGATCAACGGATTGATCGCAGTTCCGGCGTGGTCCGGCGAGGAGGTGCACGCATGATCCTCTCCGCGCTGGCTGACTACTACCAGCGTTTGCTGGACGACAGCGCTTCGGGTGTTGCCCCTCCGGGCTACAGTCAGGAGAAGATCAGTTTCGCAATTCGACTTGCAGAGAACGGCGAAGTCGTCGATATCAGTGATCTTCGGGATATGAGTGGGAAGAAGCCGACACCGCGGCTGATCCGCGTGCCTCAGCCTGGAAAGCGGGCGTCTGGTATCGCTTCCAACTTTCTATGGGACAAGACCAGTTACGTGCTGGGCGTCAGTGCGACCAGCACGCGATGTGAAAAGGAGCATGCCGCGTTCAAAGCAAGACACTGCGAAGCGCTGGCCGTATCCAACGACCCGGGCGTGCAGGCTCTGCTGGCGTTCCTGGATGGCTGGACGCCGCAGCAGTTCCGGGAGAACGTCCATTTCGTCGACCAGGGCGACGAAATGCTGGATGCCAATGTCGTGTTCCAGTTGGATGGCGACCTGGGCTACCTGCATGATCGACGGGCGGCGCGTGACGCTTGGCAACAGCAGCAAGGCGGAGACGAATCACGCGGAACGTGCCTTGTTACGGGCGAGTATTCGCCGCTGGCGCGTCTGCACCCGGCAATAAAAGGCGTGAATGGCGCACAAAGTTCCGGCGCATCCATTGTTTCGTTCAATCTGGGCGCATTCTCGTCGTTTGGAAAAGTGCAGGGCGACAATGCGCCCGTTTCGCAGCAAGCCGCATTTGCGTACACGACGGCGCTGAATCATCTGCTGCGCCGGGACGCGCACAATCGACAGCGCCTGCAGATCGGCGACACGACGATCGTGTTCTGGGCCCAGGCGCCAGCCACGAGAGATGCGGAGGAGGCCGAGAGCTTGCTCGCGGCGTTTCTTGACCATCGCGATGATGACGCTCGTGAGACGGAACTCTTGCGAAGTGCGCTCCAACAGATCCGGCATGCGCGTCCATTGCGGGAGCTCGGCGGGCATCTAAATGACGGAACGCAGATCTTCGTCTTGGGACTTGCACCGAATGCGTCGCGACTTTCCGTCCGCTTCTGGGAGACAGACACCCTTGGGCGCTTTGCACAGCGGCTCGCTGCCCACTATGACGACCTGAAGATCGAGCCTGTCCGTTGGCAGCGTCCACCATCACCCCGGACGCTAGCACGGGCAACCGCTCCGATTATTAGTGGCAAGACCAAAGACGAAGACGTATCGCCCCTGCTCGCTGGTGAGCTGACGCGCGCCATACTTTGTGGCACGCGTTATCCCTTGAGCGTGGTGGGCACGCTCGTCATGCGTTTTCGGGCAGACGGCGAAGTTACTGGTACGCGTGTGGCGCTGTGCAAGGCAGTCCTGGTCCGCGATGCGCGGCTGAGCAACCGACAGACCGACGAGGGAGTACTACCCGTGAGTCTCGATCTGACCTGTGCCGATCCCGGCTATGTATTGGGGCGACTGTTCTCGACCCTGGAGAGTGTTCAGAAGGCGGCGCTGGGAAGGCAGGTCAACGCCACCATCCGCGACCGCTACTACGGCGCTGCGTCGGCGACGCCGGCAAGCATCTTCCCGGTGCTGCTGCGCAACGCGCAGAATCACCTGAGTAAGATTCGCAAGGAAAAGGCGGGGCTGGCGGTGGTGCTTGAGAAGGAAATCGGTGCCATTGTCGATTCGCTGGAAACGTCGTTCCCTCGGAGTCTGGCAATCGCCGCGCAAGGACGGTTTGCGATTGGCTACTACCACCAGACACAGTCGCGCTATGCCGCGGGTGACGAAGCGGAATCGCATGAAACCGTGAATGAATCGGAAGGAGTCTCGGCATGAGCGTGATCACTCACCGCTATGAATTCGTCTACCTGTTCGACGTCGCCAATGGCAACCCCAATGGGGATCCGGATGCGGGAAACCTTCCGCGTCTTGACCCTGAAACCAATAAGGGCCTGGTGACAGACGTAGCGCTAAAGCGAAAGATCCGGAACTATGTATCCCTTGAGAAGGAGGGCGAGCCGGGTTTTGCGATCTATATGCAAGAGAAGTCCGTGCTCAATAATCAGCACAAACAGGCCTATTCCGCGCTGGGGATCACGCACGAACCGAAGAAGCTACCAAAGGACGAGGCCAAGGCGCGGGAATTGACCGCCTGGATGTGCAAGAACTTCTTTGACGTGCGAACCTTCGGAGCGGTGATGACGACGGAAGTCAATTCCGGACAGGTTCGCGGTCCCGTCCAAATGGCATTCGCCACATCCATTGATCCCGTTCTGCCACTGGAAGTGGCAATCACCCGCGTCGCGGTCACCAACGAGCGTGATCTGGAAAAGGAACGCACCATGGGACGTAAGCACATTCTGCCTTACGGCCTCTATCGGGTGCACGGCTTCATTTCTGCGAAGCTTGCCGAGCGCACCGGATTCTCCGAAGACGACCTGCAGCTGTTTTGGCGATCCTTGGGCAACCTGTTCGAACACGACCGGTCGGCAGCTCGCGGCGAGATGGCAGCTCGAAAGCTCATTGTTTTTGAGCACGAGAACCCAATGGGCAACGCACCTGCGCATGTTCTGTTCGATGCGGTTCACATCGGTCGCGCCGGCGGTGATGCCACAACTCCGGCACGCGGCTTCTCCGACTACCGCGTCAGTGTCGATCAGCAGCGTGTGCCCGCGGGTGTGACGGTATCCGAAATGTTCTAGTGGGTCGATGGCGCGCGTGGACAGTGAAGAGATCATTATTCCGATTTCCGCGTTACAGCACTATCTGTACTGTCCGCGTCAATGTGCGTTGATTCATGTCGAGCGTCTATGGGCAGAGAATGTCCACACCGCTGAAGGGCGATTGCTGCACGATCGCAGCGACCGCCCTCGCACCGAGGCGCGACACGGTGTGCGTACTGCTACTGCGCTGGCAATCGGAAGCGACGGATTGGGGCTGGTCGGTGTAGCAGACGTTGTGGAGTTCGTGGGCGACGACGGATTGCAGCCATTTCCTGTCGAGTACAAGCGCGGTAGCCCGAAGTCACACCGTGCCGACGAAGTTCAGCTATGCGCGCAAGCCTTGTGTCTTGAGGAGATGCTGGGAACTCCGGTGCCGGAGGGAGCCTTGTTCTACGGAAAGACGCGACGACGTGTTGTTGTCCGGTTTGACGCCGGGCTGCGAGCCCTGACGTTGGAGGTAATCAATCTTGTCCGCGCGCTGATACAGAACCAGACGACGCCAACAGCAGATTACATGGCATCGCGATGCGACTCCTGTTCTCTTTTGGATTTGTGCCGGCCGCGGCGGTCGCCAGGCAGGGAAAGCGTGAAGGAGTGGTTGCGTCGAGCACTCGGGGATGATTCGTCGTGAGACCGCTTCTCAATACGTTGTACGTGACGACGGAAGGCGCGTGGCTGCGAAAAGATGGCGAGAACGTCGTGATTGATGTCGAGAAGGCAGAAAGTGGGCGTTTACCGTTGCATTTGCTGTCCGGCATCGTGTGTTTCGGAAACGTGCTGATGTCCCCCGCGCTGATGGGGCATTGTTGTGAGCTGGGAATTTGCGTTTCCTTCTTGACAATGAACGGCCGATTTCTCGCCCGCGTCGAAGGGGCCGTGTCGGGAAACGTGCTATTGCGTAGAGAGCAGTACCGGTGCAGTGACGATCCATCCCGCTGTGCGGCAGTCGTATGTCATATTCTGCTTGGGAAGATCCACAATCAGCGCGCGGTGATTCGTCGCGCGATACGCGATCACGCTTCAAGCTGTTCGGCGGCTGAATCTGGAGCGCTCGTGCAGGCTGACCGTGGCCTGGCACACATAGTGGAGCGGTTGCACCGTACGCCGGATGTAGACAGCTTGCGCGGGCTGGAAGGAGACGCAGCGCGACGGTACTTCGACGTCTTCCGGAATCTGATTCGGGTGTCCGACGCGGGCTTTCAGTTCGAAGGAAGAAGTCGCCGGCCACCTCGCGATCGCGTGAATGCATTGTTGTCCTTTCTCTACACACTGGTCACGCACGATTGCCGGTCCGCACTGGAATCGGTCGGGCTCGATCCGGCTGTTGGCTTTCTTCACCGTGATCGTCCGGGCCGTCCGGGGTTGGCGCTGGATCTCGCAGAGGAATTCCGTTCCGTACTCGCCGATCGCCTTGCGCTGTCATTGATCAATCGTCGGCAGCTCAGGCCTACGGATTTCATTGTTGCCGATAGCGGGGCAGTAACCTTGAAGGATGATGCGCGCAAGACCGTACTGGTGGCGTATCAAGAGCGAAAGAGGGAGCCCTTGAAACATGCTTTCTGCGGCGAGACTGCCGAAATCGGGCTATTTCCGTGGTTGCAGGCTCAGTTGATGGCACGTCATCTTCGGGGCGATCTCGACGCGTACCCGCCATTTCTCTGGAAGTGAGTTGCCATGCTGATTCTGGTGACGTATGACGTCAGTACGGTGGACGTCGAAGGTGAGAAGCGACTACGTCGAATTGCCAAGGCCTGCAGGAACTACGGTCAACGTGTGCAGTACTCGGTTTTCGAAGTGGAGGTGGAGCCGGCAACCTGGGTGGCGCTCCGGCAGAAATTGGTCGACATCATTGATAGTGACCACGATAGCCTCCGTTTCTATCAACTCGGCGCCCATGGCGAGCGACGGGTAGAACATATCGGCGCCAAGCGCCCCGTGAATCTGAAGGGGCCGCTGATTTTCTGAGTGCGAACCGCTAGCGACTTGCCGTCCCTCGGAGGGTTCGCGCGGGCGTAACACGTTGATTCATTGGCGCACTTGTGCGCCCACCCTGATTCGAGGGCGTGATTTTCCCAGTGCACGAAGAGGTTCGCGCTGGTGACCGATTGGTTCCTTGAAAATCTGTCAGTTAGACTGGGGCCGTCGCGCCCTGCGCGGGCGCGTGGATTGAAACAAGCTTGATCGCAAGTACACCCGCGGTATCGGCTGTCGCGCCCTGCGCGGGCGCGTGGATTGAAACAAGGCCTGCTGCGGCGAGCACCGCGTCAGCTGGTCGCGCCCTGCGCGGGCGCGTGGATTGAAACACCTCCGCGTTCGTGTCCTCGATCGCGCGTGACGGGTCGCGCCCTGCGCGGGCGCGTGGATTGAAACTGCTCGAAATGCGACACGAAATACACCGTCAGCACGTCGCGCCCTGCGCGGGCGCGTGGATTGAAACAGCGTCGTGGCCCCGGACGGTACGACCCTGCCGGTCGCGCCCTGCGCGGGCGCGTGGATTGAAACGAAATGCCCGCACGCCGGGCAGCGGGTGCCATATGTCGCGCCCTGCGCGGGCGCGTGGATTGAAACGTGCCATGCAGCGTGCCGCGCTGGGTGGATGGGTGTCGCGCCCTGCGCGGGCGCGTGGATTGAAACGTCCGCGCCCAGGCGGCGACCGCGTGGCAGGCGTGTCGCGCCCTGCGCGGGCGCGTGGATTGAAACGTCCGCGCCCAGGCGGCGACCGCGTGGCAGGCGTGTCGCGCCCTGCGCGGGCGCGTGGATTGAAACCGCCGTTGACACGCCACTGAAACCGGCCGCCCTCGGTCGCGCCCTGCGCGGGCGCGTGGATTGAAACCCCAGGCTCGTCAGCGTCAGCAGCTCCGTCGGCGGTCGCGCCCTGCGCGGGCGCGTGGATTGAAACTTCAGCAGGCCGGTACCGGGGATCAGGTTGCCGAGTCGCGCCCTGCGCGGGCGCGTGGATTGAAACCGGTACGGCCAGCCATTGGTGCTTCTCCGTGAGGTGGTCGCGCCCTGCGCGGGCGCGTGGATTGAAACGTTCTGCGCCAGGTGCATGCGTTGGGCGGCCGTGTGTCGCGCCCTGCGCGGGCGCGTGGATTGAAACTTGGTGGCCTCGGTCGACGTGCAAGCCGGTAAGCGCGTCGCGCCCTGCGCGGGCGCGTGGATTGAAACATTGCCAGTGGCGCGCGCCAGCTGCGCGCGAGCCGTCGCGCCCTGCGCGGGCGCGTGGATTGAAACCAGTACCGCACGATGCGGCCCGGCGGCGTACGGGCGTCGCGCCCTGCGCGGGCGCGTGGATTGAAACGGCAAGGTCGTGACCCCGGTCAACTTTGGCGAGGTCGCGCCCTGCGCGGGCGCGTGGATTGAAACGTTTGCATCGCCGGCCGACATGGCGGCGGATGAGGCGTCGCGCCCTGCGCGGGCGCGTGGATTGAAACCGTGCCGACCAGGTGTATGCGTGGTGTAAGAAGGTCGCGCCCTGCGCGGGCGCGTGGATTGAAACCGGAGCCGGCGCGCAACACGAACCCCATGACGCCGGTCGCGCCCTGCGCGGGCGCGTGGATTGAAACGTCTGGGTGCTGGTGGACCGGCCGTGGATGACGTGTCGCGCCCTGCGCGGGCGCGTGGATTGAAACAATCAAACTAAAACTGATCCATGGTTTTATAAGGTCGCGCCCTGCGCGGGCGCGTGGATTGAAACAACTATACTATCAAGACTTTCCAGGGTGCAGCGGGGTCGCGCCCTGCGCGGGCGCGTGGATTGAAACATATACAGGTAGGCATAGTCCTCAGGGCGCAGTAGGTCGCGCCCTGCGCGGGCGCGTGGATTGAAACGTTGATCCCTGCAGCGGAGGTCGAAAGCGAATTCGTCGCGCCCTGCGCGGGCGCGTGGATTGAAACTGCCCATCGTCGAGGTTGTAGCGCGGGTACGTAACGTCGCGCCCTGCGCGGGCGCGTGGATTGAAACGCCGCCATCTGCAGCAAGATGAGATCGCGCTGACGGTCGCGCCCTGCGCGGGCGCGTGGATTGAAACTGCGATCGCCTCGAGCGATTCCCGCGCATCCAAGGTCGCGCCCTGCGCGGGCGCGTGGATTGAAACTGCGATGCAATCGCTACCGGTTCGGGACCGATAGTCGCGCCCTGCGCGGGCGCGTGGATTGAAACGGTCGATCACGACGTTCAAGGCCGCGCTGCAGGAAACGTCGCGCCCTGCGCGGGCGCGTGGATTGAAACAGGCCATCACCTCGGTGATCATCTTGTAGGACGTCGCGCCCTGCGCGGGCGCGTGGATTGAAACACGTGCGGCGCTGAGGCGCTGGTCAATCCTGTCAAGTCGCGCCCTGCGCGGGCGCGTGGATTGAAACATCAAACTTGAGGGGCTTGATGAAACTATCAAGGTCGCGCCCTGCGCGGGCGCGTGGATTGAAACACCGAACGCTATCAGGCAGCAGCAGACGCGGTGGTCGCGCCCTGCGCGGACGCGTGGATTGTGAAATAGCGGCGTCGTCGCCGGCGTCGGCCTGGACGCCGGTCGCGCCCTGCGCGGGGCGTGGATTAAAACCGCCAGGGGGGCAACGAAAATCATGAGCTCGCGCCAGTCGCGCCCTGCGCGGGCGCGTGGATTGAAACTCGAAGATCACGGTTGGCACGACGGCGGTGAAAGGTCGAGCCCTGCGGGCACGGGGTTTGCGTGGATTGAAACATGATACTGCAGAGTCCTGCGCAGGGAGAGAAGCGTCGCGCCCTGATCGGGCGCGTGGATTCTAACCCGGACATGGTGGCACCGACCGTCTCAATGGAGCCGCTCCAGGATCGTCCTAACGGAGCCACCGGCGGATCGGTCTAATAGACCCAGTTGAGGCTCTTGCAGGGCCCTCGATCGGCTTTCAAAGCTAGCCTTCCGGCAATTTGACGAGAGGACAGTGAAGAGCATTCGTAGGTTCGAGGCGGATGTGTGCCGAGAGGTCCTTTCCGCCTGCGGCTTGGGTGCCGTGCCGGAGGTGAATTATGCGTCGTGTGCACAAATTGTAACTATGGATAGGTCGGCTAACTGCCAACGTCTCTTCTCCTCTAGGGAAAGTCTGAACAAGCCTCGAAAACTGCTTGTCTGAAGACTCGGTCGCATGCCGGTGGTGATGAAAATCGGTTCAGAGCGAACGAGATTGCTTTGCAAAGGCTGCAAATAGCAGCCTTTTTAACGCGCTATGCCACCTTCGGACGCAACTCGCCCGTCATCGCCAGCAATCGCTTTCGCGCCATCCACAGATTCGATAGCGCGAACAGCGTCAGGATCTGCGCCGTGTTCTTCGCCAGTCCCTTGAAGCGCACCTTCACGTAGCCGAACTGACGCTTCACGACACGGAACGGGTGCTCCACGCGCGCGCGAATACTCGCCTTGCGCTTCTCCGCTTTCTCGATCGCACGCTTCTGGCGTCCTTCCGGCATTGCCTTCACGCTGCTGCGTCGACGAGCAATCTGCCAGTCCAATCCTCGGCGCGACGAATGCTTGTCCGCGCCCGTGTAACCGGCATCGGCATAGACCACGCTTTCCTTGCCGTGCAGCAGATACTCCGCTTCATTCACATCCGCTTCGTTCGCTGCGGTTGTCGTCACCGTGTGCACCAGTCCGGAGTCGACATCCACGCCAATGTGCGCCTTCATGCCGAAGAACCACTCATTCCCCTTCTTCGTCTGATGCATCTCCGGATCTCGTTCACCTCCGGCGTTCTTCGTCGAGCTCGGTGCTGCGATGATCGTGGCGTCCACCATCGTTCCGCGCTTGAGCATCAGCCCTTTGCGCGACAGATAGCCGTTCACTCGAGCCAGAATCTCGGCACCCAGCTCGTAGGTTTCCAGCAACCTCCGGAAATTGAGAATCGTCGTCTCGTCCGGGATCGGCTTCGTCAACGATAGGCTCGCGAACTGGCGCATCGACGCGATCTCGTACAGCGCTTCTTCCATCGCCGGGTCGCTCAGCCCGAACCAGTTCTGCATCAGATGAATCTTCAGCATCACCTTCAGCGGATACGGTCGCCGCCCATTGCCAGCCTTCGGATACACCGGCTCGATCAAGTTCAGCAGGATCGTCCAGGGAATAACCTGCTCCATCTCTGCCAGAAACACCTCGCGGCGGGTCCGTTTGCGCTTGCTCGCATACTCGGAGTCGCCGAAGCTCATCTGGTCCATGCGCGTGCCTTTGTGTGGGAGGGTACTATCTCAACACAATCGGGTCGGACTTGTTCAGACCTTCCCTAGTGTGGTGTTCCGTTAATAGATTGAATTAATTGGCCAAAGGAGTAATCTCTCGTAGTCCCCGACGGAGACTGCGAAGATGGCGCGCATGGGTCGACCGATCAGCAAGCTCGAGATCTCTGCCGATGAGCGGCGCGAATTGCTGGCGCAGCTGGCAGTACGCAAAGCGCCCGAAGACGAAAAGCTTCGGATTCGAATCGTGCTGGCGTGCGCAGATGGGCTTGGTGGGGAAGCGATTGCGAAGAAGTACGCTGTCTCGGAGCAGACGGTATCGAAGTGGCGCCGTCGCTACGCGGCGTATCGTTTTGCCGGGCTTACCGATGCCCCGCGTCCTGGTCGTCCGCGTTCGGTCGACGATGAGTGCGTGCAGGCAGTGATCGAACGCACCCGCAAAGCCAAACCCACGAAAGCCACGCATTGGAGCGTGCGTTCGATGAGCCAGGCCAGCGGCGTATCGGCGACTTCCGTGCATCGGATCTGGCGTGCGTTCGGCTTGAAGCCACATCTGACCAAGACCTTCAAGCTGTCGACCGATCCGCACTTCGTGGCCAAGGTGCGTGACATTGTGGGTTTGTATCTGGCGCCACCTGACCGGGCTTTGGTGCTGTGTGTGGATGAGAAGAGCCAGATTCAGGCGCTCAACCGCACGCAGCCTGGCCTGCCGATGACTTTCGGCAAGCCGGCAACGCATACGCATGACTACCAGCGCCACGGCACCACTTCGCTCTTCGCTGCCCTGGATGTGGCTACCGGCAAGGTGATTGGCCGCCTCAAGCGCCGCCATCGCAGTGCCGAGTTTCTCGAGTTCCTCAATGCCATCGACCGCGATGCGCCGAAAGGTCTCGACATCCATCTCATCCTCGACAACTACGGCACGCACAAGACCGAGGCGGTGCGTAGCTGGTTCGCTCAGCGTCCGCGCTACCACCTGCACTTCACCCCGACATCGGCTTCATGGCTCAACCTCGTGGAGCGCTTCTTCTCCACGTTGACCACGCGCTGGCTCAAGCGTGGCGCACACGTGAGCGTCGCCGACCTCGAACGATCCATTCGCGAATACCTGCACCAACACAACCAAGATCCAAAGCCGTTCACTTGGCGACGCACTGCCGACCAGATCATCGCGAGTGTCGGTCGGCTGGGGCGCGCAATTAGTTAAGCGTATTAATGGAACACCACACTAGCTTTGCGAAGCGAGAATCCGAGCGGTATCCGTACGGAGCGAGTTCATGAGATCGACCCTGGTCCGATTTATGGGAGGACAGGTAAGCTCATTCGACGCCCCGGTAATCCACCCCGCTGACCGAAGCTGCTGCTCGCGACACGCCAAAATCTTACTCGACCAGTTGAGGCGCTTCCCGATTGAATGCAGATGGATTGCGGCAGCGCTGCACAGATGAGTCAGCAGTTGCCCGGCGCCGGGGCCGACCACCGTCATCAGTTCACTTTGCAGTCGTTGCTCGTGCTGGACGGCGATACCGACGAATCCCGCAGCCCATGCTGCGAGCCTGTGCCACAGATCAAGGTAGATTTGAATGTCACCGTCGCGCACTGCATCGAAATGGCGCGTCATGGCGACGCGATTCAGTGTCAACGCAATGGCAACTGCAAGTGCCTCGGACTGGTCATGCGCGCCGTGTCCGGCAATCGAGGCGACCAGAAGCCGCGACATGCGCCCGTTTCCATCACTGAACGGATGAATGTGGAGGAACTGGTAGTACGCGATCGCTTGCCGAAACCAGGTGGGGCTCGACGATCCGGTGAAGGTAAGCAAGTCGTGCATGAGTTCATGGAGGGCTGACGTCGGTGGCGGAATCAATTTCGCCAGCGACGGGGATGCTCCGTCCACCCACGCGATGCTATCTCGAAAGCGGGAGGGCACGCATCGGTCATTGCCCAGCAAAATGGCATGTGCGCGGCAAAGCGAGTCCGTCGTCCAGCCGTGTGCGCGGAGAAGGTCCAACGCTCGCATTGCGTTCATGCGTACGGAGGGAGCGCAACCATCACCGTCGCGCGCAACGGCCAACATCCCCGTTCCCAGCAAGTTGCACCTGCTTGCAGTGATAGCAGGCGCGTTTGGCGTGGATGATGCGATTGTCATACCTGAGACCCGGCATGGTACGAAGTAGGTCGAGATATTTCCCGAGATCGGCGTCGGTACGGACAAGCGCGACCCACGACCAAAGCCAGAGACTGTATAGGGTGCGTGGCCGCCATCACCACGACGAACGCCGTCTGCGGTATGCATAGAAGGCTCTTCAGCTCTTTACCGCCGTGATCTTCGACAGGATCTTCTGGATCAAGGCAATCTCTGCCGGAGAGAGATTCTGAGCCAGCACTTGATCCATTCCGGCGCCCCGTGGACAAATCAACCCCGGACTGAGTGCGCAGAGCTCTACCACCCACACGCTGTTTGCGTCGCAATCGCTAGTCATGCGGCAGGCGTAGTCAAGAGATACAACGTGACGGATTCGTTCCTGCTGGAATTTCGAAAGTTGCTCAACAGCTGACCAATCGTCCAGCAGAAATTGGCTACGATAAGCCCACAGAGAGCGGAGGCTCGCCTTTGCCGTCCAGGGATCCTTTGCTTGGCGTAGCGCGGACTCAAGCATTGAAATCTCTTCGGCCCGTTCGGCTTGCGTTCCACGAAGTTTCTGCGGGCCAAGAACCTGATGCGGGGCGGATTGAAGGTCCGCGTCCTGCATCAGCGCGGTAGACTGTTCGCGCAGGTAGTCCATGCCACCTCGACGAGCGAACATGGAGCACCATTCGCTTACCGCATTACTCTGATCTTCGCCCTTTTCGGCTATTCCTACGGCGACAGTGCAACCCTTGATCATTTGGTCGCGCAGTGTTTTCGCCTCACGTTGGCCCGATACACCGGGATCGGTCATCAGATCCCAAAGCTCGCTGGCGGTCATCTGTGAGAGGGTGCTCCGCCACGTCGAGATCCACCGATCCGAATCGCTGCCTGAAAGTGCCGAGATTGCCTCCGCACGTCTGTCAGCAAATTTCAGCGGCTTGGACTCGGTGGAAGGCACGGTCGATGTCGATCCAGTGACCGCGGACGCTGCCGGTGTTGCTACATCAGGAGCGACTGCTATTCTGCCATTGTGGAACACGGCGATTCCACCAACCACCGCGACTACCGCGACACCACCAAGTGCGAAGTTTCTGACCGACATTTCACGATTCCTGAATGGTTCTGTTCGTTGCGATCCGCCCGCACTACCGCCGGGCGGACCGCGCGTGGCCCTAGATTACGGCGCCCACCAGTCGAATTCCTGGCGACACATGGATTTTACGGGATAGGGCGCCAGGACGGTGCCGGCGCAGAACCTGCCTCCGCAGACGTATTCCCAGCGCTCAACCATCCCGTCGGAGAGCCGTACCTCAATAAAGTCACCTTCTTCCACCTGTGGTGCCACCAGGTTGGCGCGAGCATTTGCAGCCGCAAGGCGCCATTCTTCCTGCGATGTGCAATCGTTGTCATTGTCGGCCGCGCGGGCCTTAACTTTGGTGTAATCGCCTCCGTCGTTGCTGCCACTTGAGCCACTGCCTCCGCCACTACCTACGTCATCTGGCTCATCATTGTTGCCGCCGTCGAAATTGCACCACCCTGCTGCACATGGGTCCCAGTTCGAAATGAACCCGATGACGGGTACGGCTGGCATGGGTTGACCTTGGCCGTCACCATCGTCACAACCCGTAAGGCATGACTGTGCGGTAGCGCCGCTGGCGCCGACGAGCGTAATCAGCGTGAAAACAGCGCGAATCGCCGTCCGCACAGCGCGTGAGCGGCTATTGGAAATCTCGCGCCCAACAGAGTCCATATTCTCAGTGGTGGGGTGACCTGCGTCTTGCATCGTCTTCGTTCCTTGTCCATGGTGTGAAAAACGTCCCCTGAGTAATCAGTATACAAATGGTAGTCTCAGATGCTGAGATTTGGTGTCGGTTCCGTCTTGAGTTATCTACGGGACGCTCGTCTTATGAATTGCAGTCCTGCGCGGTCGTGCTTTCGGACAGGATTGAACATGAGGAGGATCCTCGCCCATCGGAGAGACCGTGTGGCACCGTTCAAGGCGGCGTCTGCGCAGCACCGGTAGGTAGCTGAGTGGATCGAGGGGCGCAGGACTTCGCCGCAGCCGCAACGAAGAATAGGAACCGGCGCCCGCTACCCTGGCTGTCACGGCTGCACTCGTCAGCACAGCCCCGTGCCCGACAGCGCTCGCGCGATTGGCGCTGTCGGAGGGATAGCAGTCACCGGTGGTTTTCATGGCAAGCGTCACCGGAAACACCGTTCCATCGTGCGCAGCGGGTGAGTCTTCCGGAAAGACGCACCGCGCTGTTTGGATGGGTCAACCGCTCCGGTGCGGTTGACGGTGTTTCCTGTGACGTTCGCAGTGCAACATCGTGAGGCGTGGCAGTTCTCGTATCGTGGTCGCAGCCCCACCCCGGGTGAACCCTGCGGGTTAACCCGGGCTATAAAAGCAGTGCTCCCTGTAGCCTGGGTAAGCGCAGCGCACCCGGGGTGAATTACGCGACAAAAACTGAAAGTGCACAACGGTGGGCTGGGGTGAGTGCAGCGAACTCCAGCAAGGGCGCAAAATACACAGGCCGAGGTGCCATAGAGGCCCGATGTCGGGGTTCGCTGCGTTCACCGCCAACCTACAGGGAATGGCAGATCAGCGCGCCAGTCGCTGCCGTTGAAAGTCGGCATGGCTTTCCAGGGTTGTCATCGCGTCGATGAATTCGGTGAGCTGGGCGACGACGTGGCCGGCGTCGTGCATCAGGTCCGACCGACGTGGGTTGTCGCCGTTGGCGGCCGCGCGTAGCAGCTGTGCGACGGTGCGCAGGCTGGCAAGCGTGGTGTCGCGTACGTGGCGTGCGGCGCGGAGGATGCGCGGAAAGTCGTGGTGATCTTCGGCCAGCGCGGGTACGAGCACATCGTGGATGCCGTACTCGGGCGAGGTGTCGACCTGATCATCGTCATCGTGGGAATGGCTCATGCGCCGCTCCTTGATGCAGCGGGGCGGACAGGGCACGACAGCGGGGCCCGGGATTTGCGATGCAACCGCCTGCACCGGCGCGAAACCGGATGCAGGCGGCGGGTACGACTCGACGGCAAACGTTCGCGATCGGCGAACGGGCGTTCCATGCGGAGAGACATTGCGTGTCCTCGACGAGTGGGGATGACCCGTCACCGGACCCGAAACGGTGACGGACGACGCCTGGTTGGCCTACCGGATCGTTGGAACCGGCCAGCATTGCTGCTGCCAAGCGCCGCCCGCCATAAAACTGGGGGCAATAGGGCGCCCAGCCGACGACTGGGCGTGAAAAAAGCGCCGGCATCGACGGATGGGCGCTTTTGAGCGCCAACGATACCAGGAGGCCAATCCTGGGCTGCCGATTTGGCGGCAGCGAGGTGATTCTTACGAACCCAGCGCGACGGCGTCAATCCGTAGGGTGGCAGAAATTCCAGGCGGCGCGGTATGGGCGTCATAGGGTCAGCAGGCTCTGGATGCGCATCGCGCACCTCTCGGATGGCGCCGACCACGTCTGAGCGGAAAATTGGCATCGTTCACTGGCAATCACGCTTCGGCGCCTGCCGGGCAGTGGACGCCCGCTGAAAGTCACTGGCGCGTGACCGGGCGTCACTCACGTGTGACCAAATTTCAGCCAAGGGTGCGGACGAATACTGGTCACCGCCCACTGAAATTCACCCGCCTTTGCCTGCCGCGCGGGCGGCGTTGGACGGAAATCATGCGGCGCTGAGCAAAAATCAGTGACACCACCGGGTAACTATCAGGCGGCGACGGGTGATTGCGTATCACGCGTGGGTGACTTGCACCGGCGGTCGGGTGGACTTTGAAGGGGCGGACGACTGGAGATGACGACTGCTCGGGTGATACTCGGTGAATGTCGCCTGATGCGAACCAGTTGCTGAGCGATAGCTGGTCGGCCATGTGTGGTACCCGGGCGACTGTTGCGACGTACTGGAAAGAACTGGTCGCGTTCTGCCGTGGCCGCGTGTCGGGTAGCCACCCGAACATCGGATCGATGCCCCTCCCCCGTAAAACGGTGCTGAGCCTGATCACGATCTCGCTCAGAACGACCACGCGACACTAACTGCACGCTAGAACTGCGAGCTACGACCGATTTCGGTGCGCTGCGTGATCACTTTGGGTGGGCAAATCCGCATTCCCGGTCTGGAAGGGCGCGCCACCGCAGTTGAGGGGGAGCGAACAAGGGCCGGCGCATGCGCCTGACGCCTGTGAGGCGCGGGACACCATGGTGGGCCGAACCGGCGTGATTGTCGTATCGATTCTGCAGAGAGGTATCTGGAAATGGCACCACACATATTTCGTGGCAGGCATGCCGCTGGCGGGCGGTGGCTGCTGTCACTGTTCCTCCTTGTCGGGGGCGTAGTGAACGCGGCGCATCAATGCCCCGCCTATCAAACACCGCCGTGCCCGCCGGACCAGCGCTGTAGCGCCCTTCTGTTCTCACCGTGGAAGAGCGAGTGCGTCTACCCGTCGAACTTTCCGCAGCCAAATCCTCACGATCTTCGGCACGCGTGCCACATCAACAAGTTCTGGTTCAATGACGCAGCGATGGCTGCGCAAAATGGTACAGATCTGGCGGTCAAGTTCTGCTCGACCGACTTCAACATGGACAAGCCGTGGAAAACCGATAGCGACAGCGACTGCATCTACGGAAAACCTATTGCCGAGCGCCGGATTCCTGTCGAAGGAACGACCTACTACGCGTTCACCGGAAGCGCGCGCAACGAGGGCAAATGCAACCCTCCGGAGCCGTGGGGACTGAACAAGTGGCAGCATACCCGGTTCATTTTCTGTCCGCCTGGTTCGTTCGAGGAGCGAGGTCTGTGCGTCAAGCGATGGTTCAACGAGAAGGGGCGGACGAACTGCACGACGCGGCGCGGCCAACCCGTCGATGCGCTTGTTGGCAACAAGCGGCTGGTCGAGATCGATTGGCAGGATAGCTCGTCATCCGGCGCGCTCACCTTGCAGCGTACCTACAACAGCTTCGGTCCGAATTACGGTGCCGGTGACTGGCCTGTCGGCCACGCATGGCGTCACAACTTCGAAAGTTACGTCATCGACTCTGGCGACGGCGCCTATCGAACGGTGCTCGCCTACCGACCCGATGGCTATCTTTCGATATTCGGAGACTTCTCCGGTGGAAAGAGCACACTCATTGATGAGCAATTGACACTCACCGTTCTCGGCGGAACGCCAGCGAGCGGCTATGAAATCGTTGATCAAAGCGGTCGCGTCGAAACTTACAACGACGTCGGCCGGCTGGTTAGTGTCAAGGATCGTAGTCAGCGCGGCACTACGCTGACATACGATGCCAATGGACGTCTGTCGGCAGTACAGGACACCAGCGGCCGCAAGCTTGTATTCAACTATGCGTCCTCGGCATCGCCGACTATCGCCTCAGTCACGCTTCCTAATGGGGAAGCCATTCAGTACACGATCGACACGCCGGACAGCTACGGTCGAGGGGTGCTGCGACTGGTGTCGTATCCGGACGCGGCGACACGCGAGTACCGCTACAGAACGGATACCGGCGAGATCCTTCTGGAGCGGGTGCTGCGGAATGGCGTCGACTATACCGCCTACGAATACAACCAGATGCAGAACTTCGGTGGTGTAACCCTGCGTAGCCTGGCGACGAAGTCCTATCTGGTCGGCAACAAGAACGACCCGGCGGACGATATCGCATACACATTCGCGTATACGCTGAATGAAACTCGGACGGCGACCGTTGTTACTCATCCGAAGCTCACTACTGAGACCATCCAAGGCGTTGTGAGGAACGGAAAGGTCGTGCTTTCCGAGGCTACGTTGGGATGCACCGGCTGCAGTGGAACTACGACGAAATCCACCGTCTACGACCAAAACGGTCTGGCTGACCTGACCACTGACGGTCGGGGCTACACGACCGACCGTGACTACAACAGCCGTGGACTCGAAATCGTCAGGAAAGAAGCCGTACAAGCTGCTACGGCGTCCAGCGGGTGCCCGGTCGGCACCACCGTTGGCCCGGCTATGGCGGATTGCGAGAAGAAGACCTGCACCAGTGACCAGCCATTCCCCGGCGCCAGGCATGCGGACCATCTCGGAATTTCCGCGAAATATTTCAGCTGCCCATCTCCGGCAAATCGTCCGGCGGTCGCGCCAGCCCGCACGACGCGAACGGAGTGGCATCCGACATTTGCAAAGCCCGTACAGCGCACTGTTGAGAACAGCCAGGGCGTCATCGAACAGGTCACCCGCTGGACCTACAATGCGCGCGAACAAGTCACTGCACGATGCCATGTAGATGCGACCAGTTCGGCAGCTATGGCGTTTGCGTGCGATTCCGCCTCCGCCGCACCGCTCGGAGTTCGCCGGTGGACTTACACCTACTGTGAATCGGCGGATGTCGCGAACGCTTCCGTCGAATGTCCGGTGCTCGGGAATCTGAAGTCGGTAAACGGGCCGCGCCTGCCGACCGAAGAGGGTATGAACGGGATCGATGACATAGAGACGTTCCGCTACTTCACGGTGTCCGACGAGTCGGGTTGCGGAAATTTCGCCGGTCCCTGTCATCGCGTTGGCGACCTGCGTAAACACGTCAACGCATTAGGGCACGTTACAGAACGGATTGCCTACACGCGTGACGGACAGGTCGCGCGCATGAAAGATGCCAATGGCAGCTTCACCGACTTCGCTTACGACCAGCGAGGGCGAATGATTCGGCGCTATGTGCGCGCATTGGGTACAGGCAATATTGGGCTTGCCGACGCAACGACCAGGCTTGAATACGATACGCACGGAAATGTGACCAAGGTGACGTTGCCGGATGGCGTTTTCAACACATACGTTTACGATTCGGCTGGACGCTTGACCGACGTGATCGATAGCGGGGGCAATCGCGTGCACTACACTCTGGACAAGTCCGGCAAGCGTGTGGGCGAAGGCATCTACGATTCCAGCTACAACCCGAATTCGCCCTCCACCGGGCTCAAGTTTGCAATGGCACGTACATACGATTCGCTGGATCGTTTGACTGCCCAGCTCAACGCGTTTTCCGTGCCGGTCTTTGAGAGCCCTGGCTACGATGGAAACGGCAACCTGACGCGCACCAAAGACGCCTTCGGCGTGGAAACCATACAGGAATATGATGGGCTAAACCGCCTCACCAGTATGCTGCGTGACGCTACTGGTACGGATCCGGAAACACGACAGTCAAGAACGACCTACGTGTACAACACGGCAGGTAGAGTCAAGTCGGTGACTGATCCAGATAGTCTTTCCACGACGTACACGTTTGACAGCCTTGGGAACCAGACCGCACTGGATAGTCCAGATACGGGGCACGCTGACTATGTCTACGACAGGGCAGGAAATCGCACACGCCTGACGGATAATCGGGGCATTACCGCCGCTGTGACGTTTGACAGCCTGAATCGTCGGGTCTCATTGACCTACCCGGATTCGACGCAGAATGTGGCGTTTCGCTATGACCAGTCGAATGCGGTGACAGGGTGTACGGAGTCCTATCCAATGGGGCGCCTGACTCAGGTCAGTGACGAGTCTGGTGCCACGACCTACTGCTACGACCGCCGTGGCAACATCACGCGCAAGACGCAGTATGTTGCCACGGCCGGTGGAGTTTCCGCGCCGTTGACGTCTGTTGTGTCCTACGTCTACGACAAGGCGGACCGCCTCATCCAGATTGTCTATCCCAGCGGAGCGGAAGCGACCTATTCGCGTGATGGATTGGGACGTGTCACTGGGTTGAGTTGGAGGCCGAGCCCGTCCGCCAGTTCGACTGCCGTTGTTTCGAACATCACGTATTACCCGTTTGGCCCGGTAAACGTGGTGACATATGGTAATGGACGTACTTCGACCAAGACCTACGACAACGACTACCTCATCGACAGTATCACCAGTTCCGCTGGGGCGGAAGGCTTCAATCTCGAGTTCACGACAAACGTAATGGGCGAGATTACCGCCGCGGCTGAGCTCGGAGTGGCCACGCCGGCGGAACGGCAGTACGAATACGATTCGCTGCACCGTTTGACGCTGGTGAAAGACAGGCTCGGAGTTACGCGAGAAGATTATTCGTACAACAAGACGGGCGACCGTCTGTCCAAGCTGATTGCCGGTCAGCCGGTCGAGAACTATGGGTATGCGCCTGGAACGCATCGGTTGGGCACGGTCGGTTCATCAACACGCACCTATGACGGGAGTGGCAACACACTGGCGCGGGCCGACAATCAGCTTCCGACGTTTACCTATGGCGCCAGGAATCGGCTGAATAGCGCGAAGATTCAGGAAACGGCCGGCGGCCTAGTCTGTACCGATCCGGAGACATGCAACCACCAACCTGGTTCCACGATGACGGCACTGTACTTGTACAACGCGCTCGGTCAGCGGGTCAGAAAGACAATGCGCAGCGAGTCCGGCACCAACATCGTCGACACACGACGGACGTTTGTCTTCGGCGAAAGCGGCGTATTGCTAGCGGAGTATCCGGGGTCTGGTGCGGTGGAATATTTGTACGTTGACGACGTGCCGGTAGCGGTCGCGATGAATGGTCTGGCGAGCTATTTGGAAACTGATCCATTGGGCACGCCCCGGGTTGCAATCAATCCAGGCAACAACGCCCAGCAATGGAAGTGGGACTATTTTGCGAGCGCATTCGGCGAAAATGCGGCTGTCGTTCCTCCAGGGGGCATCGACGTTTCGCTCCGGTTCCCGGGCCAGTACTTGGATGCTTCGACGGGATTGAACTACAACTACTTCCGCGACTATGAAGCTTCCACCGGACGCTATGTTGAAAGTGACCCGATTGGACTGCGCGGTGGGCTGAGTACCTATGGATATGCATTTCAGCGACCCCAGTCGCTGTTCGACAGATTCGGCTTGACCGTATACAAGTGCACGCGTCCCATGCGCGGACTACGCCAAGTCCCACACGATTTCCTCTGTGCATCTTCCGCAGTGCCGGGTTTGCAGCCGGACTGCGGAGGCCACGGGCCAAAGACGTTTTGGGACACGGCTTATGGTGAAGGTGCGGACTCCAATGAAAAATTTAGTGAAGAGCAATGTACTGCGCAACCGCAGGGACCCGGCGATTGCGAGGAGAAGTGCCTGCGGGAGATGATTACCAGGCCAAGGCCTAAATACAGCGCGACAGCAGTCGGCGTACAGAATTGTTGGGACTGGGCTGCTGATACGTACAACGATTGCAAGAGCACCTGTGGGGAAAACCCCAAGGCGTTCGACGAGAAGTAGATTCCGCCACAAAGTTTTTTGGTCAAGAATGGGCGCATTTGCGCCCATTCTATTCGGTGGAGTTTCAGCTCGTGCTAACGGCTCGCGTGGCGGCGGACAGTATCGTTGCGTTTCGCCGGCACCTTCACGCTTCCCCGGAAGCGTCGCCGCTATCCCGCGATTGCCGGAGTGGAGGAGGTTCGGCGGTTACGCGATTCGCAGAATGAGAGGCGTTGATTCGACGTTCTGAGTGATGCGACCGGCCGAACCTCACAAACACGCCGCCGTCTCCTCCACATCCCCCACACACAGAAGCTGCGCCGGTTCCATATCGAGCGTTTGTGGAAGCCCCTGTGAAATATCCGCCGCATACGCCGGTGCTCCCGGATAGGGTGTTCGCGCCATCAGGTGCCACCCGCGACGCGTGAGTTCGCGCTGGGTCTGCATCGAGGCTTCGCCGGTGAGCAGCAGCGTTTTGTTCGATTCTTTGGCGAATTGGGGGCTGTCGAAGAACGCGGCCATGTCGTCGGTCCAGCTCATCCAATCCAGCGGCAGCGGGAGGATGAGGTTGCCATCAGTACTGCGCCAGACGATGGCGGCGCCGACGACGAAGAGTTTGCCGCCGGGTTTTCCGCCGTGGTGGCGCAATAGGGTCAGTGCGTTGACGAGGTAGCGGGCTTCGAGTTCGGTGCGGGTGCCCGCGGCGATTTCGACGAGGTCGTTGCAGCCGGCGGCAGGTTTGAGGGCTTCGACGGAATCGGCGAGCGATGTGCGCAAGGTGTCGGTGAATCCGCCGCGGCGGAGGAACTGGCGAACGGCGAAATCGTCGCTGCACCAGCGGGCGAAGCGCACGCGGTTGGCTTCACGCAGGTTTTCCGGGTCGAGTTCCCACACCAGGGTGTTGAGCTGGCCGGTGACGCTGAGCACCTGCGCGGCGGCGCCGCCGATGCTGTCGAGCGCGGCGCCGGCGGAGAGGTTGCCGCCTACGGCGGCCCAGGCGAGGCGATCGAGGCGTTCGCGCAGCAGCGGGTTGCTGGAGTAGGGATCCACGCCCAGGTGCTTGGCGAGCTCGCGTCGCATCTTGCCGAAGTCGAGCTGGCGTTTGACTTCGCGGCTGACTTCCTTGCCGGCGCGTTCGTACCAGGCTTTGCCCTTCTTTTCTGATGCGTCGCCGCCGGATGCGCGTGCGGTGCCCATGGGGGCCTGCGGCTCGGAAAAGGGATCACCGCTGCTGCCGAACTCGCGCGCGGCGCGATCACTCACGGACTGGGCGCGGTTGGTCCAGCGATTTACCTGCTTGACGAAATAGCGCGCGACGCCGGCGGGCAAGCCCGTCACCGTGTCGATCGGATGGGTGGCTACCTGCCAGACGGCCTTGCCGGTTTTCTCGGCGCGATTTTTCAGCGCCTGCGAGAAGGCTTCGGTGCGGCTGGTGCGTTCGAGCGCTTCAATCGCGGGGATTTCCGCCTGGCGGATGGCAAGCAGTTCCACGCTTTCGGCCACGAGGGGGCCGAAAGCGGTGGTGATCTCGAACTGCGCCATGAAGCCGCGCACCGTGGCGGTGGGGCTGACGGTGAAGCCGGGGCCCGAGAGCAATGCCGGCTGCACGATCGCCGCGCTGTCGAGCACGGGCTCGACTTCGGCGGCGGCCGGAGCGATTCCCAGAAGCAGGATCAGGAGGTGGCGGTAAACAGGCACGACGGCAGTCACACGGCAGGCAGGCGTAACCGTCGGACGGCCACGCCACGGGGCGCGCAGTCTAGTGCGGGAAAAGGGCCGGCGAAAGCGCATGACGGGCGCGGCGGCTGGCAGGCCGCCGGAATGCTCGATCGCCGTGTGGCCGTTGTTTAGATGCGAAGGCCCGGGAACAGGCCGAGAATTCCGATGACGATCAGGTAGACCGCCACAATCAGATTCAGCATCTTCGGCCGGACCAGGATAAGGATGCCGGCAGCGAGGGCCAGGAGCGGCTGGATGGCGAAATGGATGGTCATAGATCCTCCTTGTCGGTGCCGGCGGCCGGACCCGAGGATGGGGGCCGGCCGCCAGCTGTATCAATCGGCCTCGAAGCCGTTCGTAAACACCCGATCGATCGCTTCTGCTGTACGAACCTGTGCGCCCGCATTTCGTGTGGCCGCGACGACCAGCGATCGGCCCTCATGGCAGGCGGAAACCAGCGCGTAGTGCGAACTGCTCGGTATGCCTAGGGGCTCCTCTTGCCATGTGCGGCCCTGGTCAGTGCTCCGCCACGCACGATCACCCGCCAGAGCATAAACGGTCTGCGTGTCGCAGGTGTCGAAGGTCAGTTGCGCGGAAAATCCGGGCGATGGCGTGACGATCGAACCCCGCTGCGTCCAATGGTCGCCCCCATCGCGTGAATGCCAGGTCGCAAAGTGCTGGCCGTCGTCGTCGATCTCGAGTGCCAGCAGCTGCAGATCGTTGGTGGGATGCACCGCCAGCGCCGAGACCTCGCGATCGCTCGTCGCCTGGAAGAGGGCGCCGTGTTGTTCGGCGCGCACTACGTGGTACTTGGCGACGCTTGAGTCGACGAGGCCGTAGTAGCGGATGGCGCCATTGGGGCGCGTGACGAGGTAGCGCAGGGAGACGTCGCCACCGCTGACGATCACTGGCCGCCAGTCGGTGCCGCCGTTATCGCTCCAGCTTGCCTGGAAGCCGTCTGTCAGCGCCAATTTGCGGCTGTCGGTGGCGTCGACAGTGAGGTTGTGCGGCACATTGGGTGTCGCCGCGATGCGTTGCCAGTGTGCGCCGTTGTCCTGGCTGGCATACAGGCTCGAATCCCAGACCGTTGCCAGCAGGTACGCGGGATTGGACGGTGCGCGAGCCAGTGCCGTGACCGGGACGTCTGGCAGGTTGCCGTGCGCATGCCAGGACCCGGCGCCGTCGTTGCTGCGTTGCAGGCGCCCGTCGGCGAGGACAGTGATCCGATAGGGGTTGGTGGGATCCACCAGCACGTGCGTGGTTGCCGCCAGGGGAATTCCCCGATGGGCCGACAACCAGGTACGACCGGCATCGACGGAGAGGGCGAGTCCGCCGCCGGCGCGCGCGGCAAACACATGGCCAGCCAGCTGAGCGTTGGCCGCGAGCGGCCGGACGAAGGAGTTACTGACGAGGTGCCAGCTGTTACCGTGATCGGTCGACTCATAGACATCACTGTTGTAGATGCCATTGAGCGAGATCGCCGACCACCAGAAGCGTCCGGGCGTGGTCGGATCAGCCACCAGGCCCAGTGCACTGCTGCTGCCGGATTGGGGGCGCGTGTAAGACTGGCTATTGACGACGTAGCGGCCGACTGATCCGGCAACCATCCGCCCGTGCGAGGTCAGGAGAATGTTTGGGTCGAAGGGATCGACTACGAGGTCCGTGGTTTCGGAGTAGCTGGCATTGGGGAGTGGTGTCCAATTCAGGCCGCCGTCCACGGAGCGCATCAGTCCGCCGTCCACCGCAGCGTAGAACGCATACGCGACGGCGTGATCTGCGGCGATGGCTTCCGGCCGGAAGTCCGCAGGGCTGACGACGCGGCGCCAGGATTCGCCGCCGTTCTGGGAAACCATCGGTATATCGTTGTAGCGGTTGTAGGCGATCAGGCTCTCACTACGCAGCGGGTGGATCACGACGTCCGTCGCGAAGTTGGCCTCGTGGCGGGTCCAGGTCCGTCCGAAGTCTGTGCTGCGGAAGACGTCAGAGCTCCATTGCGAGGTGGCCCAGAGACGTTCTCCGCTGTGACTGGCCGTGATGCTGGACATTTCCAGTCCGCGTGGCAGGTCGCCCAAGCGTGCCCACTGCAGGCCGCCGTCAATCGAACGATAAATGCCGTCGCCGGTAGCGGCCAGCGCGGCGTTGCCGTGGGTGACCAAGTCGAAGATATAGCCGCCGTCAGGTCCGTTTGCGGTCCAGGCGGCATGCGAGGTAGAGCTGGCCAGCAACAGCGCGGCCAGCAATGCGTTCATTCGAGTATCCATACGCGTTCCATCAGGGGGAGGGGCGGCGGATGTATACGAATCGCATTTGGAGAATGCAATCTGTGGAAAGTGGTAATTGCGGGAAGTGCGAGACCCGTCCCAATTCGGAAAGAAGGGGGCGGGGACAGGGTAGGGGGATGCGGGTTTCGCTGCGTCTGTATCAATGGAGCACCGTCAGTACGGCGCGACACAGCGGAGACAGCCTTGCCCGCCGAAGGATCGGCGGGCAAGGCGCTGGGGCAGGTCAGTCTTCTTCCACGCGCGGCTTGTAGGCGTCCATCAGTTGCTTCTGGACGTTCGGCGGCACTGCTTCGTAGTGGCTGAATTCAATGGCGTAGCGGCCACGGCCGCCGGTCATGGACTTGAGCTCGGTCTGGTAGTCGGACACTTCCGCCAGCGGCACCTGCGCCTTGATGATGATCTCGCCACCGTGGGCGGAATCAGTGCCATTGATGCGCGCCCGCTTGCTGGCCAGTGCGCCGGTCACATCACCCATGTGGTTGTCGGGAACGAACACTTCCATGTTCACGACCGGCTCGAGCAGCGTGGGACGTGCCTTGGAGATCGCGTCCAGGAACGCTTTCTTGCCGGCGGAGACGAACGCCACTTCCTTGGAATCGACCGGATGCGACTTGCCGTCGTAGACGATGACGCGCACGTCCTGCATCTGGTAGCCGGCAATGGCGCCATGCTCGAGCACCTGGCGCACGCCTTTCTCCACGGCGGGGAGGAACTGGCCGGGAATCGTGCCACCCTTGACCGCGTCGACGAACTCGAAGCCGGCTCCGCGTTCCAGCGGTTCGATGCGCAGGAATACTTCGCCGAACTGGCCGGCGCCGCCCGTCTGCTTCTTGTGACGATGATGACCTTCGGCGTTCACGCCGACGGTTTCGCGGTAGGCGATGCGTGGCGGGCGTGATTTCACCTCGACGCCGTAGCGGTCGCGCATGCGCTCGAGCGTGAGCTTGAGGTGGAGATCCGATAGGCCGCGAATGACGGTCTCGTTGAGCTCCTTGTTGTGCTCGACACGGAAGCAGGGGTCTTCCTCGCACAACTTGTGCAGCGCGGTGGCGAGCTTCTGTTCCTGGCCCTTGTGGGCGGGCTCCACGGCCAGCCCAAACATCGGGACGGGGAAATCCAGGGGTTTGAGGTGAATGTGGTCTTCGTCGTGCGAATCGTGCAGGACGGCGTCGAAGTGGATTTCCTCCACCTTGGCCACGGCGGCGATGTCACCGGGGATGGCCTGGTCGATCTCGACGTGATCCTTGCCTTTGAGCTTGAACAGGTGCCCTACCTTGAACGGCTTCTTGCCGTCGTCGATGAACAGCTGCGTGTCTTTCCGGATGGTCCCCTGGTACACGCGAAAGATACTGAGCTTGCCGACGAAGGGATCGTTGACGATCTTGAACACGTCGGCCACGACGTGCGCGGCGGGATCGGGTGCGCAGCTGATCGGCGTGGCATCGGCGCCGATGCCCTTGACGAAGGGCGGAGGATTGCCTTCGCGCGGATTGGGCGCGAGTTTCTCGATCAGTGTGAGCAGTTCCTTGACTCCGGCGCCGGTACGCGCCGAGACGAAGCAGATCGGTACCAGATGCCCTTCGCGCAGGCATTGTTCAAAGGCATCGTGCAGTTCCTGCCCGGAGAGGCCTTCTTCGCCTTCATCCAGGTAGTGACCCATGACGGTTTCGTTGATTTCGACCACCTGGTCGATGATGCGCTGGTGCGCGGCGGCGACGGGTCCAAGGTCGCTCACGCCTTCGGGCTTGAAGAAGCAGTCGATGACGCTCTTGCCATCCTGTGCAGGCAGGTTTACCGGCAGGCATTCGGGGCCGAACGTCTCGCGCAGCTGTTCGACCAGCGCGCGGCAGTTGCCGCCGTCGATCTTGTTGACGATCAGCATCCGGCACAGGCCGCGGGCGGCGGCATAGTCCATCAGGCGGTGCGTGCTGAATTCGATCCCGTTGTGGGCATTTACGACAATGGCGCAGGTTTCCACGGCAGCGAGTGCGCTGAGCGTAGGGCCGCGGAATTCGGGCCCGCCCGGCGTGTCGATGAGGTTGATATGGCAGTCGCCGGAATCGATGGAGGCGATGGCGGCGGCAATGGAGTGTTGCCGTTCCTTCTCCATCGGGTCGAAGTCTGACACCGTGGTGCCTCGATCGACGCTGCCTTGCGTCTGTATCACGCCGCCGGCTTGCAGCAGCGCTTCGAACAACGTCGTCTTGCCCGCGCTCGCGTGACCCACGAGCGCGATGTTTCGGATGCCATCGGTACTATAGGACATGACCAGACCCTCCCAGCGACTGCGTGGTTGAAGGGCCGTCATGGTCGTCCGCTCAGGTGAGCGTGCCCTTCGAGCGGCAGCTCGGGCGGGCGGTCATGGCGGGGACGCGCCGCAGGGTCGGCGCGTCTGGCATAGGGTTGCTGCTTGTCACCAAACCGTCAAGCTGCGTCGCGGGATGGTGGTCGCTGCGTGGAAAGGCTGGCGGTGGACAGGCCGCGGTGAGGTCAACGGAAATGATGTCGATGTCGGAAGGTAGAGACAGGCCAGTCGTCCTCATGATCCATGGCGCCGGTGGCGGCGGCTGGGAATGGGGCATCTGGCGACGCGTATTTGCGGCACACGGGTGGCACGTGCTGACGCCGGACTGGCAGCCCGCCGCGGGCGGGCTCGGGCATACCGTCCTTGACGACTACGTCGGGCAGATGCGGCAGATCGCCGCGCAATGGCCCGGCTTGCTGCTGGCAGGGGCCAGTCTCGGCGGATTGGTCGCTGCGCAGATTGCGCGCGGGGCCGGGGCGAGCGGGCTGGTCCTCGTCAATTCCGTGCCGCCCTGGGGTATCGAACCGCACCTGCCACCCTACGAAGGACCTGCGGACGTGGTGCCCTGGGCCAGCCGGCGGAAATTCGCCTCGACGGTGCGGGCGATGCCGGACGCCGATGCGGCCGCGCGCCTGTACGCCTACCGGCGCTGGCGGGATGAATCGGCAGCCGTATTGCGCGAGGCCCATGCGGGCGTCGAAGTCGCGCGACCCGATTGCCGTTGCCTGCTCATTGCCACAGGTGATGACAAGGATGTCCCCCACGCCACGAGTGTTTCACTGGCAGCGGCGTGGGAGTGTGATTTATACACAATGGTAAAAGGCGGCCATGTCTCGCCACTGCTCGGACACGATGCGGCCCAGGCGGCACGCCTGGCGCTGGAGTGGGCACAGCGTGGCCGGTGATCTATGCGCACAATTCACCCGCGCCAACGCCCCCTGAATGAACGCAATCTAACTATCGGAATTAACAGGGAATTCAGTCCCGCAGACCTACCGTGGTGCCACGTACGGGCAATTGACGCCCGGTTAGGAGGCGGTATGAAGAGTATTCGTAGCACCTTGGTTTTGGCGGCGGGCCTGGCGCTCGCCAGCCCGGCATTCGCCTACCAGCGCGCCGATTACTATGGTCCGCGTTACGACTGGGCGACCGTTGTGGATGTGGATCCGATCATCGAGCGTTCGCGCTATCCGGTAAGTCGGGAAGTTTGTTATGACGAACCCGTGACGCGTTACCACTCCGGTCATGTGTCGCGTCGGGATACCACAGGCCCGACTATCCTGGGTGCCGTGGTCGGCGGCGCACTGGGTAACCAGGTCGGCAAGGGCGACGGCCGCAAGGCGGCCACCATCGCCGGCGCCGTGATCGGTGGTTCGATCGGCCATGAGAGCGCCCGTCGTCGCGGTGACTACCATGAGACCCGCGGCTACTACACGCAGGACTATGAAACCCGTTGTCGTCGCCAGACGAACTATCGGGCCAATCGTGAGGTAGTGGGTTACCGCGTGACCTACCGCTACCACGGTGATATCTATCACACCACGATGGATCATCATCCGGGCAACCGACTGCGGGTTCGCGTCAACGGCAGCGTGGTTCCTGCCGAGTAAAGGGTGACACGCCGCTTCCTTCGGAAACGGCAGGCAGCTTCTCCAACAGCTGCCAGCCCGGCCTCAGGACGAGGCCGGGATCGGGACAGACGGGCACTTCGGTGCCCGTCTTTTTTTCTGGGCGCGGACAGGGCGTCACCGCGCAAGCCCCGCCCGGCTAAGCCGACATTTAGCGGACGCCGGCTAAGCTCGCCCGACTTTTTTGCGAGCGCCTATGTCCTCGAACGCCGCTGCCATTTTTCGCGAAGAGGTCGTGGCGCCGCCGGAAGATCCGGCCATTGCCGCTGCGCAGGTGTTGATCGATCGGCGCCGTGCCAGCGCCTTCCTGCCGGATACCGACCGTGCCGAGCGACGCCGCATGGCAGTTGCCGCGCTCGTCGCACTGTTGCTGCACTTGTATGCCCTGTTCTCCTGGCCGCGGCCCGAGCCGTTGCCGGACGAGCCGGTGTTGCAGGTGCGTCTGATCGAGCGGGCTGAAGTGCCCGACGCGCTGCCCGTGACGCCGCCTGCTGTGGTTCCGGAATCGGAACCGGTGATCACCGCGCCCCCGTCGGCGGCGACGTCGCGCCGCAAGGCGCCGTTGGCAGCGGCACCGTCCGCACGTCCGGCGCAGAGGCTGGAAGCCCCGACGGACGCGCCACCCCCGCCCGCCGCGCCCCTGACCCTGTATTCGCCCCAGGGTGACCTGCAGGTTTCCCTGGATGCCCCGAGGAAGTCCCTGGGCGACAAGGCCAATGTGATCGGGGAAACCGCCCCGTTCATGAAGCACGGCAACGCCTACAAGCCGCGTGAGACTGCGTTTGCGGATGCCTGGGCGCCAAGCGACGAATCGGCCGTCGAGCGTTTCGTCCGGCGCGCGACGGTGAAGAAGTCGTTTCGCACCCCCTGGGGATCCCGCATCAGTTGCGCCTGGAGCCTGGTCATTGGCGGTTGCGGATGGGGTTTCGCCCCGCCCAACCCGGAGGGGCTCAAGAAGATGCGGGTCAACCCGCCCTTCAAGCCCCGGCGGACGCCGCCGGCTGATGAGGAAACCCCCTGGGAGCCGGCGCCCTGGGAGCACAAGCCCGAGTGAGTAACGCGTTTCTAATACCCGACGCGGAGCGCGCCGTTAAACTGGGCGCGCCTATGTGCCCGTTTCCATGAACACTGCTCCGCCCGTCCACCGCGACCCCGCGTCGCCTGCGCCTTCGGCGACGCCCCCGCGTCCCGTTCCGCCGCGGATCGATCCGGCGCGTGCGGCGGCACAGGTGCTGCCGTTGCGGCGTGCCCTGCTGCACGAGGTGCGGTGGCGTCGGCCAGCCTATGACCGGCGCATCATCGGCATCGCCATTGTCATTGTCGTGGTGGTGCACCTGCTGCTGGCCTACCTGATGCAGCAGTTCATGCGACCCCGCTTCGAACCGGAGTCACGCGCCGGCGTGGTGAGTGTTTCGCTGATCGAATGGAGCGAGCCGCCGCCGAGCATTGCGCCGCCACTGGTCCACGAGATGCCGCCGCTGTCGGTGACGGCGCCGCAGCAAGGGCAGGCGGCCAATGCACCCGCACCGCCGCGGCAGGAACGCAGCGCGCGCCAGGCCGCTGCCGCCGGCGCCGTGGCACCCGGGGTGGAAGCCATCGTCGAGACGCCGGTGCTGACAACGCGCCTGTACAACGCCGACGGAAGCCTGCGCGTCGCGCCGCCGGCCGAGGAATCGGCCAAGCCGATGGACCCCTTGAGCCAGGGCCTGGCCGCCGCGAAGGAGCTGCGCCAGCGCGGCCATAACGTGGTGCGGTGCAAATCCACCCGTTTCGCCAAGGCCTACACCCCCGACGAGAGTGTCGGCGAAGGTATCGCTCGGAAATATCTGTCGCATGTCGGGCTCTACAACCCGCACACGGCACAGGAGGCGGCGGTGCGGGCGTCGGAGGCCAGTGCCAGCTGCGACTGGCAGGATTGATCGGCGCGCCGGCGAGGACGCGCCGGAAGCTTTCACAGCAGCCGCTTGAGCTCGGCCAGCAACGGCAGCTTGCGGATGCGCACCGTGGTGGCGGCATAGATCGCATTGGCCAATGCCGGCGCCACGGTGGGAATACCCATTTCCCCGGCGCCGCTCGGGTCATGCTCTGAAGGCACCACGATGACTTCGACCTCGGCCGGCATCTGCGCCATGCGGCCGATGGGATAGTCGGCAAAACTCGACTGCTGCACCTGTCCGTCCTTCACCGTGATGGCCAGGTTCAGTGCCGTGGAAATGCCGTCGATGGTGCCGCCCATCATCATGGCGTCGACACCGAGCGGGTTCACTACGCGGCCGACGTCTGCCACGCAGATGGCACGATGGATGCGCAGTTCGCCGCCTTCGACCGACACTTCGAACGCATGCGCCACGTAGCCGCCAAAGGTGAAGTGGCAGGCAATGCCTACACCGCGTCCATCGGTGCGTTTGCGCTTCCAGTCGATGGCATCGGCACAACGGCGCAGCACGTCGGCCAGGCGACCGGTGTTGAACTGCGGACCACCGTGACCGGAGTAGGGCAGGTCACGCGCTTCGCCCAGGAGCTTCAGGCGAAGGTCCACCGCATCCTGGCGTGTGTCCACGGCCAGTTCGTCGAGGAAACATTGCACCGCGAATGCGCCGAAGGCATGCACCGGCGCGCGCCACCAGCCGCGCGGCAGGCCCGATTCCAGTGCGAAGAACCGGCGTTCAAAATGAGGCATCAGGCCGGCAGGGAAATCGTCGGCTTCCAGGCACCCGATATGCGCGGGCTCGTCGGCCAGGTCTTTTGCGCGATAGTTGACGGGCGTGGCGGCGCAGTGGTGCTTGAAGGTGGTGAGCTGTCCCTTCCGGTCGAAGGTGGCAGCCAGCTTGTGCAGGCCGTAGGGGCGATAGAAATCGTGCCGTAGATCGTCGTCGCGCGACCACATCAGCTTGACCGGCTTGCCGGCCTTACGCGCCACCATGACAGCTTCTGCCACGTAGTCGTTCTTGAGACGACGGCCGAAACCGCCGCCGGCGCGGGTCATGCGGATCTCGATGTTCTCGCGGTTGATGCCGGTCAGGTCGCTGATGACGACCGAGGCGCCGCTGGGGTCCTGCAGCGAACCGATGAAGAGCGCGCGTTCGCCTTCCAGCTTGACCAGTGCGTGCGGCGGCTCCATCGTGGCATGGGCCAGGAAGGGCACTTGGTAGGTTGCGGAAAGGTTCCTTTTTGCGCCTTTTGCTGCTTTGGGGATGTCGCCATCGGCGCGGATGGCATTGCCTTCGCCCTTCATCGCCTCCTCGGCGGCAGCTTCCAGACGGGCGCTGGACTCCTCGGCCCAGGGGCCTTGTTTCCATTCGATCTTGAGCGCGTTACGTCCCTTGAGCGCGGCCCAGGTGTTGCGTGCCAGTACGACGACGCCTGCCGCTAGATTGGTCGTCAGCGCCGAGCCGGGAACCGGGCCATCGATGGTGAAGACATCTTCCACACCCTCGATGGCGCGTGCCGCGCTGTCATCGACCTTGCCGACCGTCCCGTCCAGGTACGGGCACCGGGCGATCACGGCCGTGAGTGCGCCGCCGGCATAGCTATCGATTCCGAAGCGGGTCTGGCCGGTGACGATCGCGTGGGCGTCGACCGTCCGTACGGGTTTGCCGATCACCCGGAACTGGTCCGGCGACTTGGTCGGCACCGCTTCCGAGGGCGGCAGGATCGCGGCCGCCTTTTCCACCAGTTCGGCGTAGGGAATGCGGCTGCCGTCCGGATGCACCACGTGGCCGGCCTCGGTGGTCAGGCGCTCGCGGGGCAGCTGCCACTGCTGGGCGGCGGCTTCCATCAGCAGCCAGCGCGCCACGGCGCCGGCCTGGCGGAGGTCTTTCCAGCCGGTCGGAATGCTGGTGCTGCCGCCGGCGCCCTGCGGCCCATAGCGGTTGCGCGGGCCGTCCGGGCCAAGTTCGTAGCCGTAGGGCAGCTGTTCCACGCGGATGCGGGTCCAGTCGGCGTCGAGTTCCTCGGCGATCAGCATGGGGAGCGAGGTGATGACGCCCTGACCGATCTCGCAGCCGCGTGCACCGATGACGATGCGGTTGTTGCGCTCGATCCGCACGAAGGCGCCCAGCGAGGTGAGTGCATCGCCCAGCAATTCCGGGGGCACGGCGGCCGTTGCGGCGGCCCGGGCCGGGCCCACGCCGACGACCAGCGCGCCGGTGGCCGACAGCATCACCGTCAGAAACTGGCGGCGCGACAGGCCGGCCGTCACGGCTTCACCTCGCCCAGGCGTTGCGCGGCGCGCTTGATCGCCTTGCGGATGCGCGGATAGGTGCCGCAGCGGCACAGGTTGGTCAGCTGCGCGATATCCGCATCGGTCGGCTGGGGTTTGCGCTTGAGCAGGTCGACCGCGGCCATGATCTGACCGGCCTGGCAGTAGCCGCACTGGGCGACGTCTTCATCGATCCAGGCCTGCTGGACGATGTGCAGATCGTCGGCGCTGGCCAGGCCTTCGATCGTCGTAATGGACTGTCCCGCCGCCGCACTGACCGGCAACAGGCAGGCGCGCTGCGCCTTGCCATCCACGTGCACGGTGCAGGCGCCGCACTGGCCGACGCCACAGCCGTACTTCGTGCCGGTCAGGTGCAAGACGTCGCGCAGGTACCACAGGAGCGGCATGTCCGGCGCACCCTTGTGGCGGTAGGTCTCGCCGTTGATGGTCAGCTCGAGCGTTCCCGACGGGGCTGTCGGGGTGCCTGGCGCGGGCGGCTTGGCGCCTTTGGAGGGGGTGTCGGGCATGAAATTCTCCGCATTGCAGATGCGGATTGTCGCAGCAGGGGCGCCAGATGGGCTAGCCGGTGCTGCCCGGGGTGGCCCCGTCGCGGTTGCCGAAGCGTTGCCAGGCAAAATAGACCGGTACGCCGGCCGCGATCAGGCCCAGGCCGACCAAGGTTTCCCAGGGCTTGGCGATGGCGCTGGAGATCACCACGAAAGCCACCGCACCGATGAAGAACAGCGGCAGGAACGGATAGAGAGGGGACCGGAACACCGGTTCGGACCCTTCGTGCCGGCGGTAGTAGAACAGGGCGGCTGCCACCATGGCGCTGCCGATCCAGTCGCCGACGGTGGAAAAGTCGAGCAACTGGCCATAGCCGCCGACGTAGGCGAGCACGGCCGCCCAGCCGGCCAGGATGAACAGCGCCACGTCGGGCGACCGGTAACGCGGTTCGATCCGGGCGACCGCGCGGAAGAAGACGCCGTCCGCCCCCATCACCTGGAACACGCGCGCGCCGCCGAGAATGGCAATGTTGCAGAAGCCAAAGGTGGAAATGGCAATGCCCGCGGAGATGACCGTTTCGCCACCTGGGCCGAAGGCGCGCCGCATCAGTTCTGCAGCCGGCGCGGTGCTCGCGGCCAGGCCCGCATGCCCGAGCACATGCAGGTAGGCGTAGTTCGCCAGCAGGTAGCAACCGGTGCACACAATCATGCCGAACACCAGCGCCCGCGGGATGTTGCGCTGCGGCTCGCGGATCTCGCCGGCGATGTTGTTGATGTAGAACCAGCCGCTGTAGGCAAAAAGCACCGGTAGCAGGGCGCTGCCCAGGCTCATCGGCGCGGCCGGTGCGATGACGGCTTCCGGCGGCGCGCCGCCGGCAAAGAACAGGCCGGCTGCCACGACCGCCGCCACGGCCAGCAGCTTGAGCAGAGTCAGGATGTTCTGAACGATCGCGCCGGCGCGGATGCCGAAATAGTTGATGCCGGCCAGCAGCACGATCGCGCTGACGGCAACGGGCTTGGTCCATGCGGCGCCCAGGCCCGCCATGCGACAGGCGTATGCGGCAAATGTGGTCGCCACCGCGGCGATGGATCCGGAGTAGTTCACCAGCAGCATGATCCAGCCGAACAGGAAGGCGACCAGCGGGCTGTAGGCTTCGCGCAGGTACACATAGCCACCACCCGCCTGGGGACGCCGCGCGCCCAGTTCGGCGTAGATGAAGGCGCCGGCCAGGGCGAACAGTCCGCCCAGGGCCCAGACCAGCAGGGTCGTGCCGCTGCCGGGCGTGCGCTGCGCCACAATGGAGGGATTGAGAAAAATCCCGCTGCCAATGATGCCGCCGACGACGACCATCGTCGCGTCGAGCACCCCCAGACGCCGTGCATAGCCTACGTTCTGTGCCTGGCTCATCGTGCCCCTCCGTGATCGGGCGAGAATGGCCGGCCGCGGCGTATTTGGCAATGCACGCGGGGTTCTATCGACAGGCTTGCGCGATCGCGGTGATGCCGCCACAGTTGCCGCATTTTTCGCAAGGGAGTAGCCGATGTCCCGGTTGGCTGGCTGGCGCTGTGCGGTAGGACACTGTGTCCTGTTCCTTGGTATGGGTCTGCTTCCGGTCGGAACCTCCCTGGCCGATTCCTTGCTGGTGAATGCAACCATCCACGGCGTGGAGGGCGCGAAGAAGCCGGCGGAGGCGATGGTCTGGAGCGGGGATGGCCGCATCATCGCCATTGGTCGCCGTTCCGAACTGGCGAAGGCCCATCCGGATGCGCTGGTCATCGACGCCGAGGGTGCTACCGTCGTTCCCGGACTGGTCGATGCCCATGGTCACGTGCTTGGCCTGGGGTTGTCGCTACTCAATGCGGATCTGAGCGGTACGGTGTCGAAAGCGCAGGTGCTGGAGCGGCTGAATGCCCACGCGGCGAAGCTGCCGCCGGAAGCGTGGCTGGTTGGCCGCGGGTGGGACCAGAACGACTGGGAAACCAAGGCATTTCCGACGGCCGCCGATCTCGACACCGCGTTCCCGGATCGTCCCGTGCTGCTCTATCGCGTCGACGGCCATGCGGCCTGGGCGAATTCGGCGGCGATGAAACGCGTCGGGAAGTCCCTCGATGGTGACTGGCAACCGGACGGCGGCCGCATCATCCGCAGCGACGGCAAGGCCACCGGTGTGTTCGTGGATACGGCGATGGGGCTGATCGAGTCGCACCTGCCGCCGCAGGATGCCGCGCTCAAGCGCCGTGCCTATCTGCTCGCATTCGGTGCGCTCAGCGCGGCGGGCATCACCGGCGTGCACGATGCGGGCGTGAGTCGCGAAGACATGGAAGTGCTCAAGGAACTGGCCGACTCCGGCCAGATCACGCTGCGCATCTACGCCATGGCCGAAGGCAACGGCCCTGCCCTGGACCAGCTGTGCACGGAGGGGCTGTACAGCCATCGGGCAGGGCGTCTTTCGATGCGTGCCGTGAAGCTTTACATCGATGGCGCGCTCGGCAGCCGCGGCGCGGCCCTCAAGGCGGACTACAGCGACGACGCCGGCAATCGCGGATTGCTCGTCACCGAGCCTGCTGCTTTCAAGGTGGCCGTCGAGAAAGCAAAGCGCTGTGGCGTGCAGGTCGCCACCCACGCCATTGGCGATCGCGGCAATCAACTGGTCCTGGACACCTACGCCGACGTGCTCGGCGAGGACGCCAAGGGGGATCACCGCTGGCGCATCGAACACGCCCAGGTTGTCGACACCGCGGATATTCCGAAATTTGCGGCATTGAACGTGATCGCCTCGATGCAGCCCACGCACGCCACCAGCGACATGCCCTGGGCGGAAGCGCGCGTGGGCAAGGGGCGCCTGGCAGGTGCCTATGCCTGGCAGCGCTTCCGCGAGGCCAAGGTGAAGCTCGCCTTCGGCTCGGATTTCCCGGTGGAGAAAATCAGTCCCCTGCTGGGCCTGTACGCGGCCGTGACACGCCAGGACCTGGATGGAAAGCCGGGCGGCGGCTGGCTGCCGGACCAGAAGCTCACGCCGGCCCAGGCGCTGGAGGCCTTCACGCAATCGGCGGCCTATGCGCAATTTGCCGAAGCGGACCAGGGCTTCTTCGCCAAGGGCAAGCGTGCCGATTTTACCGTACTGGCGAAGGACCCTCTGCGCGTGCCGCCGTCGGAGATCGCAGATATCCGCGTGGTGGCCACCTATCTGGACGGCCAGCCGCAGTTCGGCGCGCTGTCGATGCGAACGCCCGAGGGAACCCTGGGGCCGCGCGGAAAACCCAGAAAGTGAGCCTACCAGCGCAGCTGGCCGCTGATCACACCGACGCAGTCGCCGCCGATCCAGATATCGCCGGCTGCGTCGGGCCGCACGTGAACGACGCCGTCGCGCCCGACTTCGCGGCCCTGGCTGGCACGGTAGCCCTGCGTACCTGCCAGCTGACCCTGCGCGTACAGCCAGGCGCCGATCGCCGCATTGGCGCTGCCGGTGACCGGATCCTCATCGATGCCATCGGCCGGACAGAATGCGCGCGTGACGACGGCGGTGTCGTCGGCGTCTGTCCGTGCGAACACCGCCAGTCCGGCGGCGTCGGTTTTTGTGCACATGTGTGCAATTTCCCGGAGGCGCGGCGAAAGGCGGCGGACCTCGTCGGCCGCGCGCAGGTGCGCGACCCACCAGACCGGGCCGTTGTCGATGCGTCGGATCGCATCCGGTGAGGCCAGAAGGGAACGGTCCAGCGCGTCCGCCAGCCAGTGCCATTCCGATGCGGTCGGATCCGCGATCACGGCGCGGGGCGCGCGCACGTGAATCCGCCAGGCGCCGGCTTCGCCTTCGACTATCAGTGGCAACAAGCCCGCGCCGCATTCCTGTACCAGCCTGCCGTCACGCGGCGTGATCCGGCCGCTGTGCAAGGCGGCCCAGGCCGTGCCGACGCTGGGATGTCCCGCAAACGGCATTTCCGTGCGCGGAGAGAAAATGCGGACACGGTAATCAGCGCCCGGCTGCGTCGGCGGTAGCAGAAACGTGGTCTCTGAAAGGTTCGTCCATGCAGCGAAGCGTTGCATCGCGGCATCGTCGAGCCCGTGGGCATCCAGTACGACCGCGAGCGGATTGCCGTCGCCGGCGTGACGGGTGAAAACGTCGATCTGCTGAAACTCGCGCATGGCCTGGCGTCCAAAAGGCGTGATCATGCCCGAGCCGGCCACGCGCGGCGATGCCGAACGAGCGAGATCGGCGCGGCCAGCCCGCTCCGCGGCCTTATTCCGCCATGCCATAGCCCCGGCGTTGCGTTCTGCTGCACCGCAAGAAAGAATGCGTCGGCGCTGTTCCGTGCCATGTTCCGTGGTGGAGCGGCGCCCATTCCATCGATCAAGCAAGGAGTCCCGTGAATCCCGTTGCCCCGGCGCCTTTGGCGCAAGCCGGCTGGGTTGTCGTCAAGTTTGGCGGCACCAGCGTATCCACGCGTCCCCGTTGGGACACCATCCGCCGCATCGCCGCCGACTGGCATGCGCGCGGAAAACGCGTGCTGATCATCGTCTCGGCGCTCTCGGGAATCACAGACAAACTCAAATCGATCGCCGAATCGCGCGGCGACGTCAGCAAACGCGTGGCGGTGTGCGCCGAAATCCACGCGCGCCACGAAGCCATGTTCCTTGAGCTGGGCCTCACCGATCGTTCGACGATGCAGTACTGGCTCGACCGGCTCACCGCGCTCAGCCGCGATTCGCGTGCCGAGACGGGTGACCTGCCCTGGCAGGCGGAAGTGCTGGCGTTGGGCGAGCAGCTGTCGAGTACGCTGGGCGTGGCCTATCTTTCCAGCCAGGGACTTGCCACGCGTTGGCTCGATGCGCGCGAACACCTCCTGGCCAAGGCCTTGCCGAACCAGACGGACTGGGGTCGCTATCTGTCCGCATCTGTCCCGACGGCGCCCTGTGCCCAGTTGCCCGCCACGCTCGCCGCCCACGGCGACGTCCTCATCAGCCAGGGGTTCATGGCCCGCAATGAGGCTGGCGAGACGGTCATCCTTGGGCGTGGTGGCTCGGATACGTCGGCTTCGTATTTTGGTGCTTTGTTGAAAGCGGAAAAGGTGGAGATATGGACCGACGTGGCCGGCATGTTCTCGGCCAATCCGCGCATCGTTCCGGCGGCACGCCTGCTGTCGCACCTGGACTATGAGGAAGCCCAGGAAATCGCCACGACCGGCGCGAAGGTCCTGCATCCGCGCTGCATCAATCCGGTACGCGAGGCGCATGTGCCGCTCGCCGTGCGTGACACGAACCGGCCGGAATTGCCGGGCACCGAAATCGGCGCACTCGCTTCCTCGGCGGCCCCCAGCGTCAAGGCGATCAGTGAACGTCGCGGCATCACCCTGATATCGATGGAGTCGATCGGCATGTGGCAGCAGGTCGGCTTCCTGGCCGACGTGTTCGAGCGCTTCAAGCGCCACGGCCTGTCAATCGACCTGATCAGCTCCGCCGAGACCAACGTGACGGTGTCGCTGGATCCGTCGGAGAACCTGGTCAATTCGGACGTTCTGTCGGCCTTGGCGGCTGATCTGGCGGAGGTGTGCCGGGTCAAGGTGATTGCGCCGTGTGCGGCGATCACCATGGTCGGTCGCGGCATGCGGGCCTTGTTGCCGCGCCTGGCAGGGGTGCTGGCCGAGTTCGACATGGTGCGGGTACACCTGATCTCGCAGTCGTCGAACAATCTGAACCTGACCATCGTGATCGACGAGGCGGCAGCCGACGGCCTGGTGCCGACACTGCACGCCGCGCTGATCAAGGCCGATGCCCTGCGCGCTGAAGATCCGAGCGTGTTCGGGCCGGCCTGGACCGACATCTACGTCGGCCACCATGTTCGCGAAACACCCTGGTGGCAGTTGCGCCGCACCGACCTTCTCGAACTGGCGCGGCAACAGGCTGCGCCGAGCTATGTGTACGACCTGTCGACCGTGCGTGAGCGTGCCCGGCGTCTGCGCGCGCTGTCGGCACCCGACCGTTGGTTCTACGCCCTGAAGGCGAACAGCCATCCGGATGTGCTGCAGGCGATCAGTGAAGAAGGCTTCGGCCTTGAGTGCGTGTCGCTGGAGGAACTGGGCGCCGCCTCGCGTCTGGTCAAGGGCGGTCGTCTCCTGTTCACGCCGAATTTTGCGCCGCGCGCCGAGTACGAGGCGGCGCTGCAGATGGGCGCGCGGGTCACGCTGGACAACCTGCACCCGCTGGCCCATTGGGGCGAGGCATTCCGCGGCCGCGACATCATCCTGCGTGTCGACCTGGGCGTGGGGCGCGGCCACCACGACAAGGTGCGTACCGGCGGCGCCGGTTCGAAGTTCGGCCTGGCCATGGACGAGATCGAGACCTTCCGCACGCTCGCGCGCCAGCACGACGTCCACGTGGTCGGGCTTCATGCGCACCTGGGATCGGGCATCCTCGATGCGGGGCACTGGCATGAGGTGTACGGCCAGCTGGCTGCCCTGGCGCAGCGATTCACGCGCATCGAGGCGATCAATATCGGCGGCGGGCTTGGCGTGCCCGCGCGGCCGGACGAGGCGCCGATGGACCTGGCGGCCCTGGATGCGGCGCTGGCGGAAATCAAGGCCGCCTATCCACAGTTCCAGTTGTGGATGGAGCCGGGGCGCTACCTGGTCGCGGAAGCCGGCGTGCTGCTGACGCAGGTGTCGCAGACCAAGCGCAAGGGCGACTACCGCTACGTCGGCCTGACCGCCGGCATGAATTCCCTGATCCGCCCCGCGCTGTACGACGCCTGGCACGAGATCGTGAACCTGACCCGCCTGGAGCAGCCCGCCGATACGCTCTACCAGGTGGTCGGGCCGATCTGCGAATCGGGCGACGTCCTGGGCGCCAATCGCAAGCTGCCCGCCTGCGAGGAAGGTGATGTGATCCTGATCGCCCAGGGCGGTGCCTACGGCGCCACCATGGCTTCGCACTACAATCTGCGCGCCCCGGCGCAGGAGATCGTGATTTGAGCGTGTTGAAGGACCCTCGACAGGCTACCGCCTTCCGTTTCGTACGCTGCACGCTCGCCGGCGATACGGCTGAGCTTGTCTACGCCTACGACCAGGACGTCGAACTCATCGAGCGCATCCGCTTTCCCGGCGCGCCGACCGTGGCGAACGCGCGCCGGCCGGCGCTGGATGCGGCCCTGCGCCTGCTGCACTGGGTCGCGGGCGTGAGCTACTACAAGGCAGGCGTGCCGGCGCAGATCGCGGTGGAGAACGGTCCGCTGGATGCGGTGACGGCGGAATTTCTCGATGCGCTCTATCGCCACGGCCTGGGCGAATTTGCGTACCAGAACCGGTTGGATCTATCCGCGCGCATCCGCTTTCCGCACGCGGCTGCACCGGCCGCGCCCCCGAGACCCTCGGCCTGGGACGCCGCAGCCTCGTGCCGATCGGCGGCGGCAAGGATTCCCTGGTCAGCGTGGAACTGCTCAAGCGCCATGGCGAGGACGCCACGGCCGTGTGGGTCGGCAATTCGCCACTGATCGCCGCCTGCGCGGCGCGTACCGGGCTTCCTACGCGCAATATCGAGCGACAGCTGGCGCCGGAGCTCTTCGAATACAACAAACTCGGCGCCTACAACGGACATATCCCGGTGACGGCGATCAATTCCGCCATCCTGGCCGTCGCGGCGGTGCTGTATGACTTCGACTCGATCGTGTTTTCCAACGAACGCTCGGCCTCCAGCGCCACGCTCGAGTACGACGGGCAGCCGGTCAATCACCAGTGGAGCAAGGGCTGGGAGTTCGAGCAGCGCCTGGCGGCCTGGCTGCGCACCCATGTCGCCGCGGACCTGAACTACACCTCGCTGCTGCGCCCCGTGTCGGAACTGGCGGTGACGCGCCTGTTCGCGCAGCATTCGCGCTATGACGATGTGTTCTCCAGCTGCAACCGCAATTTCCGCATACTCGGGCCGCGGCCGGCGGACCGGTGGTGTGGCCAATGCCCAAAATGCCATTTTGTGTTCCTGGCGCTGGCGCCGTTTGTACCCAAGCCACGGTTGCTGTCGATCTTCGGCCGCAACCTGCTCGATGATGAAAGCCAGGCGCCCGGTTTTGACGCGCTGATGGAATTTGCCGCGCACAAGCCATTCGAATGCGTTGGCGAGGGGCGCGAGTCCCGTGCGGCGATGCTGGCGCTCAGCCAGCGGCCGGAATGGCGCGAGGACGCCCTGGTTGCACGGTTCGTGGACGTGGTGCTGCCGCAGATCGGTCCGTTGGATGCGGATCTGGCCAGCTTGCTGGCGCCGTCCGCCGAGCATGGCCTTCCGCCGCGCCTTGCGGGAATCATCGATGCGTTTGGCTGACCTGGCCGGCAAGCGGGTCGCCGTGTGGGGCTATGGCCGCGAGGGCCGGGCCGCACTGGCGGCGATCCGCCGTCGCCTGCCCGAGCAGCGCGTCACCTTGCTGTGCAGTCCGCACGAGGCTGAGCAGGCACGCCCGTTCCTGGGCGACGGTGTCGACTACGAAACCACCGAACCCTACGGTGGCCTGCTGTGGACCTTTGACGTCGTGGTCAAGTCGCCCGGCATCAGCGCGTATCTGCCGGCCGTGGTCGATGCCCGCGCGGCGGGGGTCCGCTTCACCTCGGGCACGGCCCTGTGGTTCGCCGAGAACCCGGACGCGCGCGTCATCGCGGTGACGGGCACCAAGGGCAAGAGCACCACCAGCGCGCTCGTGGCCCATCTGCTGCGCCACAGCGGAATGCGCGTGGCATTGGCCGGCAACATCGGCCTGCCGTTGCTGGAATTGCTGGACACGGACCTGGCGATCGACGGCTGGGTGATCGAATTGTCCAGCTTCCAGACTGGCGAGGCCGCGCCGGTCGATGTGGGGCTGATCAACAACATCTTCGAAGAACACCTGGACTGGCACGGCACCCGCGAACGCTATGTCGCGGACAAGCTCGTGCTCGCGGGCGTCGCCCGCACACTGGTGGCCAACGGTATGCAGCCGGAGCTGCTCGACCGGACAACCACCCATCCCGCGCGCCGCCTTTTCGGTACGGTGGATGGCTGGCACGTCGCCGACGGCTGGATCTGGCGTGGCAGCCAGCAGGCCCTGGATATCCGCCAGCTGCGTTTGCCGGGCGAGCACAATGCGCTCAACCTCTGCGCCGCGCTGACTGCCATCGAGGCCTTCGGCCTGAATCCTTACATGGCGCTGCCCCATGCCGCGAGTTTCCAGCCGCTACCCCATCGATTGCAGCAGCTGGGCGAACTCGATGGCGTCACCTGGATCAACGACAGCATCTCCACGACGCCGCACGCGACGATCGAGGCGCTGCGCAGCCTGGGCGGCAGGGCCGTCACGGTGCTTGTGGGCGGACATGACCGAGGGGTCGACTGGAGCGAATTCCGGCGACATGTCAGTGAGCATCCGCCGCACGCGGTGGTTGCCCTGGGTGCCAACGGGCAGCGCATCGCTGCCCTCCTGGCAGAAGCGTCGCCGCAGTACCAGCTGGAGCGCCGTACGGGTCTTGCTGACGCTGTTGCGCTGGCCCGCCAGCTGACGCCAGCGGGCGGGGTGATCCTGCTGTCCCCGGGGGCGCCGAGTTTCGACCAGTTCCAGGATTACGCCGATCGCGGCCGTGCCTTCGCCCAGCTGGCCGGCTTCGACCCGCAGGCTATCGCCAGCATCGAAGGGATTGGCGTCGCCTGAGCGAACGTCCCGCCGGCTGCCGGCGGAAGCGTGATGCCGGCTGCACGCTGCATGTCCTATCATCCCGCTCCGGCAGTTCCGGCTTCTTCCACCACGGAGAATCGCGATGAGACAGGCAATCCTGGGCATGGCGCTGGTCAGCATGATGGCATCCGGCGGCACTTGGGCAGCGATGGTGACCAAAACAGTCGAATACGCTGTCGACGGCAAGAAAATGGCCAGCGTGCTGGTCTACGATGATGCGGGCGCGAAGCGTCCTGGCATCGTGATGGCGCCCAACTGGATGGGTGTCAATGATGGACAAGTGGAAAAAGCCAAGCGTATCGCCGGCAAGGACTACGTGATCCTTATCGCCGACGTATACGGCGCCGACCTGCGGCCGAAGAATCCGGAAGAAGCGGGCAAGGCGTCCAAGTCCATGTACAGCGACCGCAGCGTGCTGCGCAAGCGGATCAACGCCGCGCTCGCCACGCTCAAGAACAACGCGGAGAAAGCGCCGCTGGATGGCACTCACTTCGGCGCGATCGGGTTCTGTTTCGGCGGTGCGACCGTGCTGGACCTCGCACGCAGCGGCGCCGACGTCGCCGCGGTGGTGTCTTTCCACGGGAACCTGGCCACGGACGACGCGACCATGGCCAAGAACATCAAGGCCAAGGTACTGGCGATGAACGGTGCCGACGATACGTACGTCCCGGCCGAACAGATCGCAGCGTTCGAGAAGGAAATGAGGGACGGTGGTGCCGACTGGCAGTTCGTCAATTTCGGCGGCGCGGTGCACTGTTTCGCCGAGGCCGATGCGAAGGGCGAGGTGCCCGGTTGCCTGTACAACGAGCGCGCCGCCAATCGCAGCTACGCGCTGATGCGTCAGCACTTCAGCGAGGCGTTCGCGAAGTAATTCCGCGATACGCCGCCGCAGATGAAGGCCCCCTCGATGCGAGGGGGCTTCGCCCATCAGGGCAGCACGATTTCCAGGTCGTTGGCGAAGATCACGTCGTCAGACAGGGGCGTGCGCCAGGCACCGCGGGAGTAGGTGCCGGCGACCAGCACGTGCGGCTGCCGTGAGATCTCCAGGTCGAGAATCACCATGCCGGTCGGCAGCCCGCTGTTGAACGGCGTGAAATTCGCGCCGCTGTCATTGCTCTGGTAAACGCCGATATCCGTACCCACGAAAATACGCGACGGCTTGATCGGATCGATCGCCACGGAATTGGCCGGTACGCCGGGCAGCCCCGTACCGATGGCCTGCCAGCTGCCGCCGGCATTTTCGGTGCGGTAGAGCTTCGTGCCAGTGAAGTTGCTGCTGACCACGTAGGCGCGCTGGTCATTGGTCGGATCGATCTCCAGGTCATTTACGGCCTGCCCGGGATAGTTCGCGCTCACTTCCGACCAGCTGGGGCTTGCGCGCAGGACGTCGCTGCTGCGGAACAGGCGGCCATTGGCCGTACCGACCATGCCAGCGACCACGCCGCTGCGGTTGGCGGCGGACAGGGCGATGCTGCTGATGGCCGACCAGCCGTCGCCTGTGAGATCGCCGGAGATCTTGGTCCAGGTGAACGAACCGCTCGACTGCGCGGTGTCGGCGCGATACAGGTAGTTGCTGCCGAGGAAGACCGTTCCGCGCGTGATCGCCATCGGCGTCACCCAGGGATTGTTCTCGCCCGAGCCGAACCCCGTCTTGGGCAGCCAGGCATTCGTGCCGGGCTCACCGCGCTGCGAGGAGCGTAGCACCGTCGGTCCGCCGTTGCTCGGATAGCTGGTCTGGAACACGATGTTCGGATTGCCCGGATCCACCACGTTGGTGAAACCGTCGCCGGTCACCGAAGTGACATTCCATTCGTTGCTGTTCTTGCGCACCTGGGAAGAGTTGTCCTGGGCGCCGCCGTAGACCCGGTTCGGATTGCGCGGTTCGATGGCGATATCGTAGAACTGGGTGGCCTGCAGCCCGTTGTTCAGGTTCACGAAACTGGCGCCGCCGTTGTCCGTGCGCCACAGCCCGCCGTCGCTACCGATCCAGAAGCGGTCGGGCTGCTGGCGCGAGTAGAGGACGACGTGGGTGTCCTGGTGGACCTGCTGCGAACCGCCCCAGGAGTTGGTCAGCATCGTCACCGTGCTGCCGCTGTTTTTCGTCTCGGCGGCGCGGATGCTGCCGATCAGCGCGCGCGTCCAGTCTGCCGGATGGGCATCGACGTCGAGGTTGTACCAGCACTGGCCTTCGCAGACATCGTCGTTGAGCAGGGTCCAGCTGTCGGCCGCGTTCGACGAGCGATACAGGCCGACCGCGCCGTTGCCGCCAGCCACACCAGCCAGTGCGTACATGATCCAGGGAGAACTATCCATCAGCGACAGGCGCACCACGCCCGCTTCGTCGCCGCCCGGCAGTCCGCTGCTGCGGCGTGTCCAGGTCGCGCCGCCATCGGTGGATTTGTAGATACCGTCGTCGTTCACCGCTGCGTATACGGTGTTGCCGTTGCCGGTGGTATCGAAGGCGATGTCCTGCACGTCATTGCCGGTCAGGACGCGGTTCCAGGTCTGGCCGCCGTCGGTACTGCGGAAGACGCCGCCTGCGCCCTGGCTGCCGTCGGCGTTGCACAGGCCGCGGCCACCGGCCAGCAGCAGGTTGCCGTCGGTCGGATGGCGCGCGAGCGAGGCGATGAACGACAGCTGCAGGGTGCTCGCGCCGCTGCCGTTGCGTGGCGCGAAACTGCTGCCGGCGTTTTCACTGAGAAACAGGCCCAGGCCGAAGTAATCGGAGCAGCCGCCGGCGTCAGGATCGCCCGTGCCGACCCACACGCGGTTGGGGTTGGCCCGGTCGATCATTACGCTGCCAATGCTCTGGGTGCCGAAGTTGTCCGACACCGACTGCCAGTTCTGGCCGCCGTCGGTGGTTCTCCACAGTCCGCCCGCGGCCGTGCCGAGGAACAGGCGGTTCTCGTCGGTCGGATGCACCGCGAGTGTCGTGACGCGGCCGGAGACTTTGCCCATGGTCCAGTCGAGCATGGTCGACGGGCCGGGGCCCAGCGCTGTCCAGATTTCGGTCACGTTGGCGCGCAGCAACGGCGGAACGGCAGCCGATTCCTGCTCGGCCATGATCAGGCGCTGCTCGTCGACGGCCTGGGCGCGCAGGGCGCCGGCGTTGGACATCCGGTCCAGGCCGCGGCGTTCGCGGAACCATTCGCGACGGCGTTCGATGGCCCACTCTTCGCCTTCCTCGCGGTCCAGGAGGAGGGGCGAATCGGGAACCAGGGGTTCGGACGCAAGGGCAGGGAGTGCCACGAGGAGCGTGGCGGCAAACATCAAAGACGCGTCGAAGACGCGTCGGCTCGGGCGCAGACGCATTGAAAAAATTTCCGATGGCTTGAGAGGAGTTGCCTGCGCCGGGGCGCAAAGACAGCTGACTCGTGCGTGGCCCGACGCACGGCTGCGGAGGCTAGCGGATCGGGCTCGCTGCTAACTGCGTTTCACGCCGCAGTTCGGCCATACGGCACCAAAGTTGACCGTCTGGCGGCGTATGCCGATCGGTCGTCGGCTTGCAAAGATGGCGCGGTCAATCGCCGCTGATGTAGTCCGGCCCCTTGCCGGCGGTTTTCTCGTAGACGCCGCCGCCGGCCTTCCGGTACTGCGTGAAGCCGTGTTTTTCGATGTGGCTTTCGCGGGTGAGATGGGTTCCGCCGATGGCGACGCTGGGTGCCGAGATCTTGCGCTGCACCGCCTTGCCACAGCGGGGGCATTGGGACAGTTGCGGATCGGACAGCTTCTGCAGCTGGTCAAATCCGTCGCAGCAATGACTGCAACTTTCGGCGACGGCGATGTATTCGTAGATCGGCATGGGCGGACAAAGACGGTGGCGGTGAAGGACTGCGGGCGGCGGGGAAAAATTCAAGCCGCCGCGCTGGTACTGGCCCGCCAGGCGTCTTCCATGGACTTCCAGCGATTGACGATCGTGCAGAAGAGGCGCGCCGTCTGTTCGGTGTCATACACGGCCGAATGGGCTTCGTTGGCATTCCATTCGAAACCGGCGGCGACGACGGCCTTGCTCAGCACTGTCTGGCCGAACGCCAGGCCCGCGAGGGTGGCCGTGTCAAAGCAGCTGAACAGATGGAATGGGCTGCGCTTGTGTCCGGTACGCCGGATCGCCGCGTTCAGAAAGTTGAGGTCGAACGAGGCATTGTGTCCCACCAGGATGGCGCGCTGGCAATCGGCGTCGCGCATCGCCCTGCGTATCGGACGGAAGATGTGGTCAAGCGCTTCCTTCTCATCGAGGGCGGCGCGGAACGGGTGCGTGGGATCGATGCCGGTGATTTCCAGCGCACGCGGATCGATGTTGGCACCGGGGAAAGGCACGACATGCGTGGATACGACGGGTTCCGGATGCAGCCAGCCGTCGGCATCCATCCGGATGACCACGGCGGCGATCTCGAGCAAGGCATCGCGTTCACAGTCGAAACCGCCGGTTTCGACATCGACGACGACGGGCAGGAAGCCACGGAATCGTTGCGCGTAGTTGGGGCTGGGGTGTGCGGGATCGGACATGGCGGCAGCATACCGGATGCGCCGCGACGGCCAAAGCATTGCAAAAAGCGCGATCGGCCTCCGGCCCGGCGCCGCTCGCCGGTGCTGGCGGCCGGTCGCCGCGTCACAGGCGCAGGAACCGCGCTGCGGCCAGCGTCAGTGCGATGCCCAGCAGGACAAATCCGACGGACGGAATCAGCATCAGGAACGGAAGGCCGAGGATGGCCGCGGTCAGGGACCAGGTCCACGCGTCGCTGACCGGTGCGGGCTGGGTCGACGCGCCGGCAAGGCGCGCGATGAGGTGATCCAGGCTGAGCTTGCCCGGGCCGTTGAAGATCAAGGGCAGCAGCATGACAACGAACAGGAGCGGCAGCTTGAAGTTGCCCTGGCCCTTGTTCGTGATGGCGTAGCCGTTCAACAGGTCGCTCCACATCGTCCACATGTCGGGCCAGTGGACGGCGGCCGTCGCGACGAAGGTCAGGAACAGCAGGGAGAAGGCGAAGAAACGCGTACCCAGGCCGATCCACAGCATGATACCGCCGATCAGTTCGAACCACGTTGCCATGGTCCAGGACAGATCTGCCGGAACCACGTTGAAGGGAAACGGGAATTTCCCCTGGATGTCGGCAAACCAGTTCTCGCCGTTGTACTTCTCGAGGCCGGACTCGAAGAATTCCCAGCCCATCACGATCCGCATGACCAGGCGCGGTATGACTTCGCCGGCCGCGCGCAGACGGCTGTTGACCGATTCCCAGGCATCCATCATGGCCGCCGGAAAGAGTGCCATGGCATTCCCCTTGTTTATCTGTGGTTTTGTGAGCGGGTGCTGCGGCGGCACCGCACGCACCGGCTCAGCAGTGCGTGCCGAGCAGGGCGTGGCGTGCGGCCAGATCGTGCAGGATCTGGATTCCGCCCTGGCGCAATGCGTCAGCCGCGCCGGGCGCCACTTCGTGCAGCAGCGTGTCGAGCACTTCAAGACCGGTGCAGCGGGCGTTTTCTTGCAGGCGCTCGAACAGGGCAGCCGTGATCGCGTTGATTTCCAGGAAGCTGACCCGGTCGTCACGGCCACGGATCAGGAGCAGCAGCGTGGGCTCTGCGGGGGCGGCGTCGGGCTGGAATTCCGGGCGGATCCGATGGACCGGAAAACGGTAGGCCAGCAGCCATGCCAGCGGCGAGACAACGGGAATGCCGCGAGTGACGTCACCGCCGGCATCGTGCGGTACCGCGTCGATCGCGTGTTCGTCGATGGAGAGGGCCAGCTCCGCCCATTCGTAGTGCGCCAGTTCCAGCAGGAAGGGCGGGTCATTGCTCCCCGCAGCCTGGCGATCTTCCAGGTACTTCAGGAACTCGCGCCCGAACTCGGGAAAAAGCGGAATCTGGCAGCGATGCGTCGCCAGGAACGAGCGCACCAGCGATTTCCACGCGGCATCGTCATGCAAGGTCCGGATGACGGGGAAATTCGCCGAAAGCAAACTGTCCACATTGTTGAAAAACAGTTCCTGGTAGACCGCCATCCGGCGCGCCGGTACGTCTGGCGGGAGCGGCGCGGACTCCGGTTCGCGGATTGCGCGGGCGAACTGGAACTGCAGTGCGCGCAGGTAGCCGGCTTCAGCGACTGGCGGCATGGCGGATCACTTCGCGCGGCGACGCGTAGGGGGATTGGAGCCGACGAATCTGGTCCAGTTCGGTGACCAGGTCTGCCAGCGGTGGAATGTTGAAGTCGCGCTCGAGCAAGGTCGGCCGAACTCCGAAGCGCTGATAGGCACGCTCCAGCAGCTGCCACACCGGCGCGATCACGTCGCTGCCGTGGGTATCGACCTTCAGGCCGGGTTCCTCGTCGTAGTGACCGGCGATGTGGTAATAGGCGATGCGATCGCCGGGCATGGCATCAAGAAAGGCGTTGGCGTCGTAGCCATGATTGACGCTGTTGACATGGATGTTGTTCACGTCCAGAAGCAGCAGGCAGTCGGCCGCTTCCAGCACTTCGCGGACGAAATCCACCTCGTCCATTTCGCGGCCTGGCGCGGCGTAGTACGAGACGTTCTCGATCGCGATGCGACGGCCGAGGATGTCCTGTGCACGACGCACGCGTGCGGCGACCCAGTCCACCGCTTCGCGCGTGAAGGGGATCGGCATCAGGTCATACAGGTGGCCGTCGTCGGAGCAGTAGGACAGATGTTCGCTGTAGATGGCGACACCATGGTCGTCGAGCAGGCGACGGATCTTGTGTAGCAGGGTTTCATCCAGCGGTTCCGGCCCGCCGAGCGAGAGCGAAAGCCCGTGGCAGACGAACGGATACCGCTCGGTGTACTGGCGCAGCTGGCGGCCCAGGTGCCCGCCGACATTGATCCAGTTTTCCGGGGCGATCTCGAAGAAATCGATGGGCGCGTCGGGGGCGTCGGCAAGCGGGCCCAGAAGGGCCCGCCGAAAGCCGAGACCCGCGCCATGGGGAACATTGCGCGGGCTCATGGATTACCTCAGTGGTCCTTCTTCTCGGCGCCGCACTTGGCTTCTGCGCCCTTCTTGTCGCCGCCACACTTGGCTTCGGCACCCTTCTTGTCCGCGCCGCACTTGGCTTCCGCACCCTTCTTGTCGGCGCCGCACTTGGCCTCGGCGCCCTTCTTGTCGCCGCCGCACTTGCCTTCGCCGCACTTGCCTTCGTGCGCCTTCTTGTGAGCGTCCATTTCAGCCTGGCTGATCGAACCGTTCTTGTCGGTGTCGATGTCTTCGAACTTCTTCTGGCCGTGCTTCTCGAATTCCGCCTTCGAAACGCTTCCGTTCTTGTCGTCATCCATCTTGGCCATGCCGCACTTGCCTTCGCCGCACTTGCCCTCGGCGGCGGTAGCCATGTAGCCCGCCGAAAGCTGGTGCAGCTGGAACGCCGTGTCGGCCTGAGCCAGCTGGGTCAGCGACATCGTGCCGATGAAAGCAGTACCAAGGGCGAGCGTCAGGGGTTTCACGATCTTGGTGGACATTGCAAGTTTCTCCATGGAGTTGGCGGGCCCGGGCCCGCAAGGGTTACAGCTGCGACAGCAGCAGGAACGCTCCGTTACGCAAGGAGAGACGGCCGTGTTTCGCCGGATACTTCCCCCTCCGCACGCTTCGGCGCGTGAACGGTAAGCCTTACGCATGGCAGTAACAAGCGGATGCGATGTTGCAATGCAATGCGTTCGACGCGTCACCAGACCGGACGATGCGGAAGAATCTTTCAGCGGGGGAATTTGTTAAAGAAAAGCGAAGGCCGCTCACCGGTGGCAGGAGCCCGGCGATGAGTGCGGCGAGTGCGACAACCGGTTGTGCAGCGGTGGGAGCTTCGCTGCGGCAGGTGTAGTGAGAAGTGATCGAGCAGGGTGAAAACCCGGGCAGTAGCGGCGCGACCGCTGGATCGCGCCGCGGGCATCCTCAGAAGCTGACCTGGGCGCGCAGTTCGGTGATGGTCGGATCCAGGGCCAGGCCGCGCCGGTCGCTGAAGGCGCGGATGTAATTGGCCTGCAACTTGATGTGTTGTCCCAGGTAGTAGTTCACGCCCAGGGTCCAGTCGTGCTGCTTGCCGCCTTCGACGAGGCCGTCGTTGAGGTCGAGCGTGGAGTAGCGCAGGCCCAGTTCCACCGCGCCCCAGTCGCGCTTGGGCTTGACGTTGTTGAAAGCGCCACTTTTGTACGGACGGCTCTCACCGGTGACCACCCAGCTGGCGTAAACGTAGGCACCGTCGGCGGTGAAGTCGCGCGCGGTACGGCGCGAGGCGTCATAGGTAAGGTATTCGGCCTGGAGTGAAACCGGTCCCTGGGCCCAGGCGGCTTCCAGCCCGACGCGCTTGATCTGGTCGGCACCGGCGAGACTGCCCGTGTCCACCAGCCGGACCGGTGTCAGGTTGGCTTCGGGCCGGGCGCGGACGCGGGCGATTTCGTCGTCGCGTTCTTCGATCGAGCCCGAGATGCCCAGGTGCACCACGCGGTTCTCGCTCTTGACCGGGTTGAATACGGCGCGGCCGACCCAGCCTGTACCATCGTTGTCACCGTTGAGATCGCCGCCCGAAAGCACGCCGGCGTTGAGCAGCCAGCCCGGTATTTTCTCGTAGGTCCAGTCAAGGCCGATGCGACGCCCCGGGTTGAGGGCCTGGATGGGCAGCGAACGTTCGATAAAGGTCGTGGCGCCCGATCCGATCGCACCTTCCTCGAAGCCGACAGCGTGCTTGAACTGGCCCAGGCGGAAATCACCGGCGTTCGGGGTGAACAGACGGGCGTAGGCGTCGACCCAGACGTGATTGGCGAAATCGTAGCCCGCGGCAACCTCCCATTTTCCATTGAGCTTGGCGTACAGGTAGAACTCTTTGCGACGCCAGCGATCGTGGTCCTGGAAGCGCGCCGAGCCGTTGGGCAGCGTGTCGTCGGAAAACCGGTTGATATCGAGTTGGTAGAGGCCTTTGACGCCGTATTCCACGCCGGATCCGGTTTTTACCTTGGTCGGCCATTCGTTGAGGAAATCATAGGCCTGGGCCGGTGCGGCGACGATGAGCGCGATGGCCAGGGAAAGCGCCTTCTTCATGCGGTGACTCACTCTCAAGACTAAAGAAAATCGGGAAGGCCAGGCCGGTGGGGCGCTGGCGTCGAAGGCATTAAAACACCGGGATGGCACGGGCGGACATGGCGGCGGCGCCTGATCATATGACCATTCCGGCCGGGGCACCGGGCGTTTTCAATCCGCAGCGGGGGTTTTCTGGCGGTATTGGCACAGGTCGCGGATCACGCAGGAGGGACAGTCCGGCTTGCGCGCCTTGCAGACGTACCGCCCGTGCAGGATCAGCCAGTGATGTGCATCCTGCTTGAATTCTGCCGGAATGGTTTTTTCCAGTTTGTCCTCCACGGCGCGCACCGTTTTGCCCGGCGCCAGGCCCGTGCGATTGGAGACGCGGAAGATATGCGTATCCACCGCGATGGTGGGTTGGCCGAAGGCGGTGTTGAGTACGACGTTGGCTGTCTTCCGGCCCACGCCGGGCAGCGCCTCCAGCGCCTCACGCGTAGTCGGTACTTCACCGTCGTAGCGATCGACGAGGATCCGGCAGGCCGCCATGACGTTCTTCGCCTTGGCGTTGTACAGCCCGATCGTGGAGATATAGCGCTTGAGCCCGTCCTCACCCAGCGCCAGGATCGCCTGCGGCGTATTGGCAACCGGGAAGAGTTTACGTGTGGCTTTGTTCACGCCGATATCCGTGGCCTGCGCCGACAGCGTCACCGCCACCAGCAGTTCGAAGGGCGTGGTGTACTCCAGCTCGGTCGTCGGGTTCGGATTGATCTCGCGCAGCCGGCGGAAGATCTCAGCACGTTTGGTGGCGTTCATGCGTTTCGGGAAGTATCCGGCGTGGAGTCCCGGCGCAGCCGCGCACGAGCCGTGCGACCTACCGCGATCGCCACGGCGAGGCCGGCCAGTACGCCGGCGGGATGATGAAAGAGTGCAATGCCATTGCTGCCATGAATGGCCGGCGCGGCCGTGAACAGGTCGCTGGCATTGGCCAGCACGGTGCCGTCAGCGAGCAACTCGCGCAAGAGCCCTGTGGCGATCACGATGGTTGCCAGGAAAAAGGGAGAATGCCAATCGTGGTTGACAGCCTGATGGCTGAGCGACTGGAGCCAGGCGGCATTCGCGACGATCAATGTCGCGCCGACGGCGGTATCGCCCGAAAACGCCGGGGCGATCGCCGACAGCGCGAAGGCCGTGATGCCCGTACTGGTCACGACTGCCGCGGCAAGCAGCCATCGGTCGGAACCGTTGCCCGGTGGCGCGAAAATCCCCAGGAAAACACGCGTCGCGACGTGTATCGCAACGGCAGCCGCCGCCAGCAGCAGGGCGCTGCGTGTATCGGTGGCGGCCCACAGTACCGGGCACAGGCCAGGCAGCAGGGCGATCGGAGTTGGTGGCGGGGTCATGAGCGGATTTTACGGCGGTCGTTCGCGCGGCCGCCACGACGCACGTCATCGCGCAGGGTCATGGGATGTCTGCTTCGTCGGCGAAAAGTGCTTCGCGATGTGCCTTCACGAACTCAAGCACGCGCGCAATGCGTTCGAGGATCGCGCGCGGCGTCGTCGTTGCGCCGCTGAACTGGTCGAAATCGCCGCCGTCTTTCCGGACGGTCCAGCGGGCCGTGGGCGTGGTGTCGAGCGATCTGCCGCGGATGGCCGCCAGCCATTCGCCGCTATCGGTTTCGAAGCGGTCGCCAAGACCCGGTGTTTCGTGGTGCTCCAGGACGCGTACGCCGGTTACCGCCCCCCGCCTGTCGACGCCGATCTGCAGGCGGACGGGGCCGGCGTAGGCCTTGGGGACGATCGCCTCGATCACCAGCGCGGCCGGTTGGCCGTCCTTGCGTGCGCGCAGCACGGGCATGGGCTGTGCGCTGCCGAGGGCCGCCTCGTCGATGACCCGGATGCGATCGGCCAGCGGGTCATTGTCGTAGCGGTCCGGCGGCAGCACCGCGGCGAGGGCCGACAGTGCCTCGCGGTGTGCCTGGTTGCGGATGCGGCCCGATGCGAGCCAGCCGGACAGTCCCAGCAGCGCACTGCCCGCCATGACGGCGAACAACCGGCGCAGCAGCGGCGACGGCTCAGGCATGGCTGCCGGTGCCGAAGACGCGAGGGCGGGTGTATCGGTCGATCAGGGGCGCGGCACCGTTCATCAGCAATACCGCGAACGCCACGCCGTCGGGGTAGCTGCCCCAGCGACGGATCACCAGCGTCAGCACGCCCACACCGATGCCGAACAGCAGCCGCCCGCGCGGTGAGGCGCAACCGGTCACCGGATCGGTGGCGATGAACCAGGCAGCCAGCATCAGCCCGCCGCTGAAAACGTGCTGGAGCGGCATCGGATGGACATCCGCATCCAACAGCCACAGCGGCGCGGAAACGGCGATCACGCTGCCGATCACCGCGACCGGCACCTGCCAGCGGATCACGCCGCGCCACAGCAGATACAGCCCGCCCAGTGCATAGGCATTGGCAATCCATTCCCAGCCCCTGCCGCCGAAATCGCCGAACTGCGGGTCGTGCCGGATCTCGCCGATCATGTGGCCGCGGGCGGCCAGCGACTTGACGGTGTCCAGCGGCGTGGCCGAGCTGATGGTGTCCCAGCGCAGGGGGGCGGGCAGGTCACCGGCGAGGATCGTCCGGATCACATCGAGGGGATCCAGCGCCTGGGTTCCCGCGGCGATCCAGCCAGACACCTCGCGCGGAAAGCTGATGAGCACGACGGCGTAGCCCACCATCGCCGGATTGAACAGGTTGTAGCCCATGCCGCCGTAGGCGTGGCGGGCCAGCACCACCGCCGCGAGCATGCCAGCCAGACTGATCCACCAGGGCGCGAGCGGCGGCAGGCACAGCGCGAACAGCGCCGCCGTGACCAGCACCGACGGATCGCCGCCGATACGACGCACCGGCAGGCCGCGCCATCGAAGTGCTACCGCCTCAATAGCGATGGCGAAACCGGCGGCCAGGATCAGCTGGACCAGCACGCCCACGCCGAAGAACCAGACGTGCGCGGCGATGCCGGGCACCAGGGCCAGCAGCACGTCGACCATGACGTGACGCACATGGCGTGGTGGCGACAGATGCGGGCCGCCGTGGACGGGGAAGGTTCTCATGCGTCTTCGTCGGGCGCGGGCGGGGCGGGGCGCGGCGGGTTGGCCGCTTTGCGGGCCTTGCCGCGGGCAATGGCCGCCAGGACGGCCGCCTTGTCCATCGTCCTGGGTGCAGTCGACGGTGCCGGGGACGGCTCGCCGGCGGCGGGCGCGGATGGCGTCTCTACGGTGACGACCACGGCCGCCTGGGCAAGTGACTCCTTGCGCGCGGCGACCCGTGCCACGCGTTCGGCCTGCTCGCGCTCCAGGCGTTGCGTCCGTCCGAGGAAAAGCGCGCGCGAGCGGTCGGCGCGCTGCCGGGTGTCGATGCGGCGGTCCAGCTCCGCTTTTCCGAAGCGGTACCAGTCCACCAGTGGAATATGCGACGGACACACATGGCTGCAGCAGCCGCATTCGATGCAGTCTCGCAAGGCCAGTGCCTGCGTCTGTGCCCAGTCTTCACGCCGGACTGCCGTCAGCAGCTGCTGTGGCATCAGGCGGACCGGACACACGCGGGCGCATTCGCCGCAGCGGATGCAGGGCTGTTCCATCGCGGGGGCTGTCTCGCTCGTCGTCTGCACCACGATCGCCGTGGTCGTTTTCGTCACGGGTATCGCGTCATGCGGCTGCGCGATGCCCATCATGGGCCCGCCTTCCAGCAGCCGCGCAGCGTCCGGCGCATAACCGCCGGCCTGGGTGATCACCCACTCGAACGGCGTCCCCAGGCGTACTTCGAATACCGTTGGCCGCATCACGCCGCGACCGGCCACCGTGACCAGACGGGCGGTCAGCGGTTCGCCATGGCGGACGGCCCGCCATACTGCGGCAACCGTCGCCACGTTCTGGCACAGGATGCCGATCGCGGTGGCGGGCTGGCCGCCGGGGACTTCCTGGCCGGTCAACGAATAGATGAGCTGCCGTTCGCCGCCCGAGGGGTAGATCGACGGGACGGTGACAATGCGCAGGTCGGTATTCGCGCCCAGGGCCTCGGCGAGGGCGGCGCGGGCGGCCGTCAGCCGGTCTTCCAGTGCAATCGTGACTTCGCTGGCCCCGGTGATCCGTGCCAGTACGCGTGCGCCGGCGATCACGTCCGCTGCCTGCCGGCGCATCAGGGTGTCGTCCGACTGCACCAGCGGCTCGCATTCCGCGCCGTTGACGATCAGGTGGCGGCACGGCGTACCGGCCTTGATGGCCGTGGGAAACCCGGCGCCGCCCAGCCCCACGATGCCGGCGTCACGGATGCGCTGCAGCAGCTCGGCCGGATCGGCGTCGAAGGGGGATTCGACGGGCGGAAGCGTTTCGCGGGCGTCGGTTCCGTCGACGAGGATCTCGACGCAGCGGACCGGAGCCTTCGGGTCCGCCAGGACGCGCGGACCGATGGCGGCCACGACCCCCGCGGCCGGCGCGTGCACCGCGGCGCCGGCGGCGTCGAGCGGGTCGGCCAGCCGCGTGCCGCGGCGCACCGGCTGGCCCGGCGCGACACGGCAGAAGGCCGCCGGGCCGCCAGGCGGTCCCAGCGGGACGATCAGGCGTTCGGGCAGCGGGCAGACGGCAAACGGCGGCAGGGTGTCCTTGCCGGCAGGGAGGCGAAGGCCACCGGGAAACGGGTACAGGGGCATGCTGGTGATTGTATCGGACGGCCTGCAGGCTGCGCCGGCCGGGGCGGCCATACGCTTGAACCAGCCCCGGCGGGCCCCCATGCCCTGCACCGCGGTGCGCCTGGCGGTGACGCGTGGCATAATCCGCGACCTTTTGTATGCTCGGCGTTTCCTTGTCCGGGCAATAACCAGCGAGAGAATCATGGAATTCTTTATTTCCAGCGCGTCCGCGCAGGCGGCAGGCGCTCCGGCCGGAGCGGCCGGCGGCGGCTTCGGCTCGATCATCATGATGGTGGTGATGTTCGGCTTCATCTATTTCCTGATGCTGCGTCCACAGATGAAGCGCGCCAAGGAACAGCGGGCCATGCTGTCGGCCCTGGCCAAGGGCGACGAAGTGGCCACGGCCGCGGGCCTCCTGGGCAAGGTCGAGGAGATCAGCGAGTCGTACGTCAGCATCGAGATCGCCCCGAACGTGACGGTGAAGCTGCAGAAGCATGCGATCACGGCAGTCCTGCCCAAGGGCACGCTGAAGTCGGCCTGAGGCGTTACGCGCACATCGATACCGCGGCCATCCGCGGCACACCCCTGGGATTCAAGGCATGAACGAGTTTCCCCGCTGGAAATACGCGCTGGTCGTACTGGCGTTGCTGGTCGGCTTCATCTACGCCCTGCCGAACCTCTATCCGAAGCAGCGCGCCGTGCAGGTGTCCGCCAATCGCGGCGCCACGGTCGACGTGGCGCTGAAAGAGAAGGTGCAGGGCATCCTGGAGTCGAAGAAGGTCGCGTTCACCTCGATCGACCTGACAAACGACCGCCTGCTGGTCCGCCTTGCTGACCCGAACCAGCAGATCGCCGCCGGTGACAACCTGCGTTCGGAGCTGGGCAACAACTACACGGTTGCGCTCAACCTCGCCTCCACCGTTCCCAGCTGGCTGGCGGCGATCCACGCCAACGGTATGCCGTTCGGCCTGGACTTGCAGGGTGGCGTGCACTTCCTGATGGAAGTTGACCATGCCAGCGTGATCGAGAAGCAGGAAGCCCACTACGTCGACGAAGTGAAGAACATCGCGCGTGAGAAGGGCATCCGCGGCATCAGCGCCAATCGCGGTGCGCAGGGCGTGGTGATCACCGCCCGTTCCGAGGCCGATCGCGAGAAGATCTCCGCGGAAATCAGCCGCTCGTTCGGCAGCGAGGTGGTCCTCACCAACGGTGCCACCACGGGCGATGCGTTCGGGCTGAATCTGCGTATTTCGCCGGCCAAGCTCGACGAAGTGGCCAAGAACACCATCTCCCAGAACATGAGCACGCTGCGCAATCGTATCGGCGACCTGGGCGAACCGGTGATCCAGCAGCAAGGCAATTCGCGCATCGTGGTGGAGCTGCCCGGCGTGCAGGACACCGCCGCCGCCAAGCGCCTGCTCGGCGCTACGGCCAGCCTGGAATATCGCGCGGTCGACGAGGCCGGCAATGCCCTGGACGTGGCCAATGGCGCGACGCCGCCGGCGGACGCCAAGCTCTACAAGCTGCGCGAGAGTGGCGCGCCGATCCTGCTCAAGAAGAAGGTGATCGCCTCGGGCGACGACCTCGTCGGCGCCACCGCCATTCTCGACTCGCAGTCCGGCACGCCGGGTGTGAGCGTGCGCCTGAGCAGCCGCGGCGGCGACCGCATGCTCGAATTCACCATGCAGAACGTCGGCAAGCCGATGGCCGTGGTCTATACCGAGCGTATCCCCGAGGTGTCGATCGTCGACGGCAAGGAAGTGAAGTCCTCGCGCGTCAAGGAAGAAGTGATCTCGGTGGCGAACATTCGCGGCGTCTTCAGCTCGCAGTTCCAGACCACGGGCCTTGACAGCATGCAGGAAGCCAACGATCTGGCCCGCCTGCTCAACGCCGGTTCGCTTGCGGCGCCCGTCGATATCGTCGAAGAACGCGTGATCGGTGCCAGCCTCGGTGAAGACAACATCCGCAAGGGCCTGGTCGCCGTGCTGATCGCGGTCGGCCTCGTGGTCGTCTTTGTCGGTCTCTATTACAAGATGTTCGGCCTCATCGCCGACGTCGGCCTGCTGCTGAACCTGGTGCTGCTGGTGGCTATCCTGTCGATCTGCCAGGCCACCCTGACCCTTCCGGGTATCGCCGGTATCGTACTGACACTCGGCATGGCGATCGACGCCAACGTGCTGATCTGCGAGCGCATCCGCGAGGAACTGCGTAACGGGTCGAGCCCGATGGCTGCCATCAGTGGGGGTTACAACAAGGCCTGGGCGACGATTCTCGACGCCAACGTGACCCACCTGCTCGCGGCGCTGGGCCTGATGGCCTTCGGTTCCGGCCCGATCCGCGGCTTCGCCATCACCCTGTTCATCGGCATCATCACGTCGATGTTTACCTCGGTCACCGTCACGCACGTGCTGGTTGGCCTGATCTTCGGCGGCCGCCGCCTGAAGTCCCTGTCGGTCTGAGCTGGGGAGTACGCGCATCATGGAACTGTTCAAGTCCGACACCAATTTCGACTTCATGGCGTTGCGCAAGGTCAGCCTGACCTTGTCGGCCATCCTCTGCGTGATCGCCGCGGCGATCATCTTTGTCCGTGGTCTCGACTACGGCCTGGATTTCACCGGCGGTACGCTGGTCCAGGTCACCTACGAGAAGGACGCGGATATCGCCGAGGTGCGCAAGGCCGTCGAGGATCACGGCTTTGCGGGCGCCGTCGTGCAGTCGCTCGGCAACACCAAGGAATACGCCATCCGCATCAAGCCGCACGAAGGCGATGCCGACGCGGCCAAGGCCACCACCGACGCGGCCAAGCCAGCTGAGGGCGAAGCCGCCAAACCAGCCGACGCGGCCTCGAAGGAAGCTGACAAGCTGGCCGGCGAAGTGCTGAAGGCGCTCAAGACGGCGCGCCAGGACGTCACCATCCACTCCAGCTCGTTCGTGGGACCGCAGGTCGGTGAAGAGCTGCGCAGCGACGGTCTGGTCGCGGTGCTGTTCGTCATCCTCGGCATCATGGCTTACCTGTGGTTCCGCTTCGAACTGCGCTTCGCTATCGCGGCGGTGGCCAGCGAAATCCACGACACGCTGCTGACGGTGGGCATCTTCGCCCTCACGGGTCGCGAATTCGACCTGCCGGCGCTGGCGGCCGTGTTGTCGGTCGTGGGTTACTCGATCAACGACAAGGTCGTCGTGTTCGACCGCGTACGTGAAATCTTCCGTTCCTCGCGCAAGGGCGAGCCGTACGAGATTCTCAACCGGTCGATCAACTCGACCATGTCCCGTACGATCATGACCGGCCTGACCACCAGTCTTGCGGTTGGAACGCTGTACTTCGTCGGCGGCCCGGCGCTGCAGAACTTCGGCCTGATCATGCTGATCGGTATCTTCGTCGGTACGCTGTCGTCGATCTTCTTCGCCAACCCGGTGCTGTTGTGGCTGGGCGTGTCGAAGCAGGACCTGATGCCGGTCACGCGCGAAGATCCTGAGCTGGCGCGTCGTCCCTGACAGAAGGCTGTCGATCGGGTAGCACAAAAAAACCCGGCCAACTGGCCGGGTTTTTTGTTGTTGTTGTCGCTGTTGGATGCGTTCCCTTACTGCTCGCGCAGGACCAGTGCTATTCGTCGCTGTCCGCTTCGACCCCGTCCAGGAACCGGGGTGGAACCCGGTCCGTCAGCCAGACGCCGTTGTCGGCGCGAAAAAAGACGTACCCTTCGGCGTGCATGCGCTGGCAGTCCACCACCAGGACCAGGGGTGTTCCGTGGCGCTCACCGACGCGACGGGCGGTTTCCTTGTCGCAGGAAAGGTGCACCTGCCGGCGCGACCGGGGTGTGAGACCTTCACGACGGATCGCCTCCGCGAAATGCACCGCGGTGCCGTGATAGAGCACCACCGGCGGCGGCAGTGGCGGCAGGCCCAGGTCCACAGGCACCGAATGACCCTGGGCCGCGCGGATACGCAGGCCGTCCGGCGAGATGCTGAAGCGCTGTTTGTCGCTCGTGGCGACCACGCGGAGCACTTGGTCACGCGTGACCGGCATGCCATGGACACAGGCCTGGACGACGAGCACATCGATGGCCGACCAGCCTTCCCTGTCGAGCGCAAGCCCGATCGACTCGGGCGCGTGCCGCAGCACGTAGCTCAGGAATTTGCTGACTCGGATATCGTCTTTGGCGCTCACGGCCGGGGTGATGTCAGAAGTCCGGTTTCAGCTTCACCTGCTCCAGCTCCTTGCGCAGCATGCGCTGGAACTGCGCAGGTGCCACCCATGTATAGATGACAAACGCCAGCCAGACGTAATTGAGCATCGTGGCGGCGGTGGGCTGCTCCAGATCGTGCAGCAGCAGCGTGAGCACCCGATACGCCAGGTACATGCCGACCAGGAGCAATACCATGCGCGTGCCGCCGCCACCCACCAGGAAGGAGTTGAAGCGGAACCACAGGCCGAGCAGGGGACTGCGCCGGGTCTTGATCGCCACCAGAAGGCGCAGGGCGCTTTCGTCCTCCGGGTTCTGCTGGACCGCCCAGACCGCGTGTTCCTGCGCTTCCTCCAGGCGGTTCTGGCGCAAGGCGACCCAGCCCAGGACGACCAGCGCGTCCTGCGATTGCGGGTCGATGGCCAGCGCCTCTCGGGCGACGGCCTCGGCGCGGTCGAATGCGCGGCCTTCCAGATGCCATTGCGCCAGGAGGGCGAGATTGGCCGTGTCGGTAGGGTCGGCGGCGCAGGCGCTTTCGATCCATTCGAGCGCTTTGGTGCGCTGGTCCAGCATCAGATAGTGGCGGCCAAGTTCGCGCCGCGGCCAGTCTTCCGTGGGGGCCAGCTCGATCGCGGTCATCAGGTGCGTCCTGGCCAGCTCGGGCTTGCGCAGACCTTGCTGCACCAGGCCCATCGCCATGTGGGCGAACCACAGCTGCGGCGCCAGGGCGAGTGCGGCGCCCGCCTCCTGCTCGGCACTGGACAGGCGCTTGCGGTCACGCAGGCAGAGGGCGAGCAGGGCGTGGGCGAGGGCGCTGTCCGGCTGGTGGGCGAGGACATTGCACAGCGTGTCCATCGCTTCCTGGAGCTGGCCGTGCTGCATCTGGCGCATGGCCAGGTTGAACAGGCGGTCGTTCGACGTCGGGTTCATAGCAGGATCACCGCCAGGATGCCCATGCCCAGGAATTCGGACACCGCCGATCTGCTCAGCACGCCGAGGATCAGCACCACGGCGCCCTGTGCCGGCTTGCCGCCGAAATAGGTGAACAGTTCAAATGTGCGCGATTGCGCCAGGTGGACGACGTAGAAGCAGCACAGGCGCAGCGCCGTGACACTCAGCCAGGCATAACGCAGGCTCTGTTTGTCGAGCCAACCGACAGAGAAGGCATAGACCAGTCCGAACACCAGGACCGTTCCGCCCAGGAAGGCCAGCGCGAGCATGGCCAGCTCGCGCCGCCAGGTCGGGCTGCCCATCGCAAAACTGTTGAAGGCAAACCACAGGACACCCAGCCAGGTACCCACGAGCATGCAGGCCAGCAGTGGCCAGATGGGATTGACGGCGAGTTTCGCCATCGGGCCGGGGCTGGGTTCGTCCGGCAGCACATAGCGGGCAGTGGTCATCTCAGCTGCGTCCGTGTTGTTTGATGAACGCCAGCACGTCGTCGTACTGGCCGCCTTCGTTGGCATAACGCGCGTAGTTGCGCGCCGTGGTGAGCCATTCGGTGGTCGTCGGGCGTACCTCTGCCAGCGCCGTCTTCAGGTGCGCCATTGTCATCGGCACTTCCTGGCCCGCTTGCAGCGACGCTTCGATCGCCTCGTCGATCGCCGATTCCACCAGATGGCGCAGGTCGGCGCCCGAGAAGCCGGTTGTGCCACGCGCGAGCGAGGCGACATCGATGGTCCCCGAGGTCGGGCGGTCACGCAGCAGGCCGCGCAGGATGTCTTCGCGTGCGGCCTGGTCTGGCGGCGGCACGAACAGGACGCGATCAAAGCGGCCGGGGCGCCGGAACGCCGCATCAATCGCCCAGGGCACATTGGTGGCGCCCAGGATCAGCACGCCGTGATTGTTCTGCGAGAAGCCGTCCAGCTCGGCCAGGAACTGGCTGACCAGCTTTGACGAGGTCGCCTCGCGTGTGTACTCGCGACGGCCGCCGATGGCCTCAATCTCGTCGAAGAAGAGCACCGCTGGCGCCGCGCGGCGTGCTTCTTCAAACACCGCGTGCAGTTTGCGCTCGGATTCGCCCAGCCACATGTCGAGGACATCTTCGATCGCGACGTTGAAGAACCTGGCGCCGCACTCACCGGCGGTAGCGCGCGCGAGCAGCGTCTTGCCGCAGCCGGGAGGGCCGTACATGAGAATGCCGCCGCCGGCACGCCGGCGGAACCGGTCAAACAGCGACGGTTTCTGGAACGGCGTGATGATGCGCCGGCGGATATGTTGTTTGACGGCATCCAGGCCGCCGACATCCGCGAACGTGGCCCGCTCGTTGTCGGGTTTGAGCAGGCGCACCACTTCGCTCTGGTCGGTATCGTCATTGGCGACGGTGCGCTCGGCGCCAAGCCGGCGGGCGGCGTCCAGTGAGACGATCTTTCCACCCAGTTCGGCGGCGATACGCGCATCTTCCAACGTCGGGTTGGCCTTCACCGCAGCGCGGTATTCCTGGCCGGCCTCTTCACGGCGACCGAGCGCAAGCAGTGCCCGCGCACGCAACAGTCGTCCTTCCGGCTGGTCGGTCGGCGATTGTTCGAGCGCGCGGGCGTAGTCCTCGTTCTCCAGCGCCAGTACCGCCAGCTTCAGTTGCAATGACCCCGGAAGAGCAGCCTGCGTCGCCGGTTGCGCCAGTCCGAGCAGGCGTTGCGCGCGTGCATCATCGCCCGCGTCCGCGCAGGCCTGCAGGGCGAGGGTCAGCAGCGGCAGGTTGTCCGGCGAGGCGGCGAGCGCGCTTTCCAATGCATCCAGTTGATCGACGTGCATGAACGAAGTACCGCGGGAAAAGCGCAGCTTGCCAAGCGCCGTCGTGCCGGGCAAGGACCGGCGAACTTCAGCTAGTGGCCGGCCTGCGCCAGTGCCGCCCTTTGCGCGGGCAGGGTCGCGTGGCTGACCCGTCGAGCCGCCCAGAACGGATGACGCCGGAAGCGTTCCGGACCGCTGTAGGTCAGGGCCGCGTGCACGCGGTAGCGCTCCCAGACGGCCTGCGTTTCCCGCGCGTACTGCACCAGTGCGGAGGGACGTCCGGCCAGAATATCCGCGATGACCTGCGCGCCGTGATGACCGCTGGCCAGTGCGTGGAAGAGCCCCTGCGAGGCGATGGGATCAAAGGCCACGGCCGCATCGCCCACCGCGAGCCAGCCGGTGCCGGCGGGCTCGCTCAACCGGCTGGCGCCCGCAGGCCGCACCTCGACGGTGGGCGCGGTGCGCGCGCCGATGACGCCCGCCACCAGGGGGCATTGCCGCGCAGCGGCGAAGAAGTTGCCGGGGTCGCGCCATTGGCGCCGGTGTGGATCCTGGGCGTCTACATGCAGCGCGACGACGCGGCCGCCAGAGGGCGTGCGGACGCTGTACCACCAGCCGTAGGGCGCGGCCTCGATCACGGTGCGCTGGTCCCGGTCATCATCGTGCGGTTGCAGAAAAACATGCAGGCAGAGCACGGGCTCTGCTTCCTCGCGCGTAGCACCCAGCAGGCGCGCCAGGCGGCTGCTGCGGCCGCCGGCATCGACCACAACCTGGGCGCTGTGACGCCGTGCGAGGCCGGCCGACTCCACGTCGAATTGCCAGGTGCGGTCCGAGCCCCGGGCGACGTGCTGTACGGCGCCATGCAGGAGCGTGGCACCGCGCGCGGCCGCGGCCTGGCGCAGCTGGGCGTCGAACCGGGCGCGATCCAGGTGCCAGCCGGTTCCGGCCGGGTCGCGCAGACTGTCGCGCCAGACCGGTTCGGCGGTATCCCAGGCCGACACGGTAGCCCCGCGCGGGGTGTGCCCGGATTGCAGAAATGCCGCATCGAGCCCGAGCCGCGCGAGGATCGGCAGCGCCGCGCCGGGGAGCGATTCGCCGATACGCAGACGGCTCGCCTCAACATGGCGCTCGACCACCAGCACGCGATGCCCAGGCGCCAGTGCGCAGGCGAGTGCGCAACCGGCCGGACCGGCACCGATGATGGCGACGTCCCAATGGCCGGGAGGGATGGCGGTGTTCACGAGGCTACAAATCCCTATTTCACAACCAGGAAGCGCTGCGCCTTTCCGGCATGGCGCATTTCCGAGACGGTCTGTTGCTTCTCCTGTGGCGTCAGGTGTTCGCCGCCGCGATCTTCCACCTGCATGACCGGCGGGAAGTCCGGATCCCCGGCGATGCCGGGCCGTACTTCGACGACGCCCATCTCCGGAAAGCGCGTGATCATGTTGGCCAGCTGGTTCATGTAGCCGGCGCCCAGCGTGCGATCCCAGTCGGCGCGTTCCATGTAGGCCGCCAGGCGTTCTTCGCGGGGCAGCGAGGTATCCATCACCTTCGCGTAGTTCTCGGCCGACAGTACCTGGTTGGGTACGCGCGCCGGCCAGAACGTCGGCAGGTAGGGGTCGTACTGCGGGTCGTAGCCGGACCGGCAGCTGGCCGTGTCGGTCTGCCAGGGAATCGCCATCCAGCGCGTGAGCGAACCGGGAAACTGGGCGTAGAGCGGACCGTTGTAGGACAGCGCCTCGGCGCTGGTGAGGGTCGAGCCGTAGTCCGGTTCGGGATTGCCGGGCTGCCGGTGGCGCCAGCGGTACGGCGCCATGTACATCGTGGCGTGGCGCACGGGCCAGGTGACCTCGCAGCCCGGATGGAAGGCGTCTGCCAGGCAGAATTCCAGTGCCGCGCGGTCGAGGGTCTGCGGCTGTGCTTCCAGTGGCACTTCATCAATCGTTGCCGGTGGCGCCGCGGATGGATCGAGATCGGCCACGAACCGCCCTTCGGCCCAGGCATCGAGCAGGGCCAGTTGCGTGGTCGTCAGGGCATTCATGGCGTTTTTCACTTCGGGCATCGGCACGTTCATGGCGTCGCCATAGACCCAGGGCCAGGGCTTGAGCGAGATATCCCCGTCGGCCGGATTGCGGAACATGTTCGCAACGGTGCGGCGCAGTTCCCGGTAGGTATCGGACGGATCCGCCAGTTGCGACAGGTAGCGTGGATCGAGAAAGTGCTGCGGCATGCCATAGCCGAAGCCGGCGGAAAACCCGGCGTTCATCCATTGCAGGTCGCACAGCGCGCGCAGGACCGGGAGGATGTCGTGCCGGAACGAGGGTGTCGTCGGGGCCGGGAGCATGCCTGCCTGGACAGCGACGTCCGTGAGCAGCGCGTACAGCGTACGCACCGATTTCTGTTGCGGCCCGTAGTTGGGCGGCGCCACCACGACCCAGGCCGGGGAAACGGCGATTTCGCGGTCGCCCAGGCGTACCGTGGCTGTCACCGGCCCGTCGCTGGTGTCGTCGTACCAGCCGTCATTGTTGGCGAAGGTGGTTGGGGGCTGCTGGTTGATCGACGCCGACTTGCCATGGCCGCCGAAGACCAGCAGCCGGCCGGCATCGTCCGTACGCAACTCGCCCAACGGAACCTCGATGCCCAGGAAGGTGCCGCCATCGAACCGGTACGCGCTGCCCTGCCGGGCCGGTGCGTCGATGTGGCGCGGGCCGGGCAGGATGACCAGCGACGCGCGGTCGATCACGTCCGCATTGCGCCGTGTCGACGGTGGCGCGGCCGCGGCCTCGGGAATGTCCAGGGCCAGCTCGAAGTCGTACCAGGCCGCCTTGCGGTTGGCCAGCTCCACGGTCCAGGTGATCTGCGCGTCAGCCATGGTGAGCTCGCGCACGACCCGGCCCTCGCCGTCGTAGCCGTAAATTCGAAACTGCGCGACTTCCCGTTTGAGCGCACCGCTGGCATCGCGATAGGCACCGGGAGGAGAGGGTGGTGGATCAGGAACCTGCGGTCCGATGTAGTAGCCGTCGTCCTGGGTGGAATTGCCGACGCGGGCCACGCCGATGGCGGGATGGATCCTGGCGTAGGCGATACGTGCGTCGTCGCTGTGCTTGCGTGACATACCCGGCGCTCCGGTGACGAGACTGGCCGGTATCGTACACCGTATTGTGTACATATTGTGAATGACACAAGGTCATGTTGTGGTGAAAGGGTGTGATTTCGCGTTGGCGCGCGCCGGCGTGGAGGGGGCTGCGCAATGCCGCGCGTCATTCCTTCGGACCCGCAGCGAGCCGACGGGGGCGTGGGCGGCGGCAGGAATCCAGTCCGCCGGCTTGCTCAGGCCTGCCTCGGTGATCGGCGTCCGCACCTGGCCCGTGTTCCCGCGCGCCTCAGGTGGATTCCCGCGTGTCGGGAATGATCACTCCGCCCAGCAACCGGTTGGCAACCAGCGGCAGCCGCACGACGAAGGTGCTGCCGACGCCCTCTTCGCTGGTCACGGAGATCGTTCCGCCGTGGGTCTGCACGATGCTGTAGGCCACCGACAACCCCAGCCCGGTACCAAATCCCACCGGGCGCGTGGTGAAGAACGGTTCGAATATACGATGAAGATGCGCTTCCGGAATGCCCTTTCCGGTATCGGCCACCTCGACCGTGACGAAGTCCGGCTCGGCACGGGTGCGGATGGTGATGGTGCCCTGATTGTCGATCGCCTGCATCGCATTGCGTAGCAACGCCAGGAACACCTGGTTGACCTGGAACGGCAGGCATTCGACCAAGGGCAGGCGCCCGTATTCCTTGATGATGGTGGCCCGGTGCTTGAGCTCGTGCGCCAGCAGGTTGAGCGCCGTGTCCAGTCCGCTGTGCAGGTCCACCAACTGCCATTCGGCTTCGTCGACGTGCGAGAAGTCCTTCAGGTCACGCACGATCTTGGCGACCCGTCCGATACCCTCCTGTGATTCGCGCAGCAGGTCGCCGCAGTCCTGGCGCAGGAATTCCAGGTCGACCGAGCGCTTGAGGTTGCGCAGCGCGGTCCAGGCGGGGCTGTCGTCGGCGATGCGTGCCTCGACACGCTGGTAGGCGTCGATGATGCCGAAGAGTTCCTGCGTGTAGTTGCGCAGGCTGGTGAGGTTTGCGCCGACAAATCCGATCGGGGTGTTGATCTCGTGCGCCACGCCGCCGGCCAACTGGCCGACCGAGGCCATCTTGTCCGATTGCAGCAGCTGGCTCTGCGCACCGGCCAGCTTCTCATTGAGCGACGCCAGTTCCTCGTTGCGCTGGTGCAGCGTGCGTTCGGCCAGCAGACGGTCGCTGATTTCGCTGTTGAGCTGGCTGTTCATCTGGAACAGTTGTTCGTTCGCCTTGGTCTGGCGTTCGTTGGCCTCGCGCAACTCGCGCGTCCGTTCGGACACCTGTTCTTCCAGCAGACGGTTGTGCCGTCGCAGCGACGCGTTGCGCAGGCTGAAAGCCACGAAGCTGATCAACACCGCGATGGCGATCACGGCGGGCAGGAATCCGCGGCGTTCCCACAGGTGCGGTGCAATGGTGAAGGAGAAACGGGGCGGAGACCGGGTCAGCGGGCCATCGCCCATCCGTGCGGCAACTTCCACCGCGTACTGTCCCGGCGCGAGGTTCGCCAGGCGGATGCTTTTCTCGGCGCCGATATGCTCCCAGCGTTCGTCCATGCCAATGACGCGATAGGCGTAGTCGATGTTGCCGCGCTGGGTCAGTGCGGCGGCGGTGAACTGCACCGCGATGGTGTGACTGCCCGGCTCCAGTTGCGGCGTCAGGGCCGGATTGACTTCGTGGCCATCGATGGTGGCCCGGTCGATCACCACGGTAGGCGGTTCCGGCGCGACCGAATCGGCCACGCGCGGATCGACGATGGCGATGCCAGCAGCGGTCGAGAACCACAGTTCTCCCGAGCGGACCTGCTGTGCCGTCGGATTGGATGCGCCGTTGCACTGGTTGGTCAGCATGCCGTCGTCGCGGTTGTAGAGACGACCTTGCAAACGGTGCGAGGGATTGGCCAGTGCGGCGTGCAGCTCGCTTTCGGCGACGCGGTAGATGCCGGCGTTGGAGGTCAGCCAGAGCGCGGCGGTCGTGTCGCGGACGACGCCCAGCACGGTGTAGAGCGGCAACCCCTGCTGTGGTGTGACAAAATGGAAATGGTTGTCGCGGTGACGCCCGAGGCCGTTGTCGGTAGCGACCCACAGGTCACCCGATTCACTCTCGACGATGCCGAAGACGGCCTTGCCCTGGAATCCCTGGGCAGCGCCGAACGTGGTGACCTGGTCGCCGTCCAGGCGCGAGAGACTTTCATTGGTGCCGATCCAGATCCGTCCCTTGCGGTCTTCGTGCAGGGTCATCACGTTGCCGAAGCGGCCGGGCGGATCCGGCAGCACGCGTTGGTGCACTGGATCGAAATGCACCGGCCCGTCGTTGGTGCCCACCCAGACAGTGCCGTCGCGTGCCACCAGCACGCTGCGGACGGATTGGGGCCGGTGGTCGCCCAGGTTCGGTCGCTCCGGCTTGCCGTTGCGGACGACCCAGACCCCGTCGACGTAGGTGCCGGCCCAGAGCGTGCCGTCCGGCTCGATCGCCAGCGAGAGCAGCGACGCGGCACCCAGGGGCGTGCCGGCGAAAGGCTGGTCGATCTTGCCCGCTTTGATGCGGTTCAGCCCGCGCGCGGTGGCGGCCCAGATGGTGCCGTCGGGGGCTTCCAGCAGGCTGCGCACGAAGTTGTTGGACAGTCCCTGCAAGTTGGACAGATTTCGGAAACGCAGCGCCTGCAGGCTGATCAGGCCGCCATTGGTGCCGGCCCAGACGCCGTTGGCGTGATCGGGAAACAGGCTGGCGACGAAACTGTCCGGAACGCCGGGAAATCGCGGCATGCGTTGCACCGACTCGCCCGCGATACGGATCAGTCCGTCGGCCTGGGTGCCGACCCACAGCTGGCCGGTAGGATCGATCGCCAGGCGATAGCTCACATTGTCCACATATTGCCGCCAGCCCTGCTCGGGATCGTGGCGGAACACGCCGTGGGACGTGGCCACCCACAGCACTTCGGTGGACGCGGCGACGAGGTCGTAGACGATGGCGTCCCGGTGCTTCTCGGGCAGGTCGAAGCGGCGGCTGGGGCCGCCGCTGGCAGGCATCTGGAAGACGCCGTCGCGCGTGCCGATCCACAGGCCGCGGCGCAGGTCGCTGACGATGGCATAGACGGAGAGATTGGGGGTCAGGTTCTCGTCGCGGATCGGCGTGACCTTGTCCTGGTCCAGGCGATACACGCCGCCGCTCTCGGAGCCGATCCACAGGGTGCTGCCGTCGTCCCACAGCGCGCCGACGTGGCCGTTGATGGTCGTGCCAACGGCGACGATGCCTTCGATGCGGTTGTCTTCCACGCGCAGGAGGCCGCCGCCGTGGGTGCCGACCCAGAGGCCGCCGGTGCGCGTGGGGGCCATGGCCAGCACGCCGTCGTCACCGATGGCGGAGGTGTTGGAGCGGTTGAAGGTGCGGAATTCGGCGCCGTCAAAGCGCGAAAGGCCGCCCCAGGTGCCTACCCACAGCATGCCGTCACGGGTCTGGCCGATGGTCAGGACACTGTTGTGGGGCAGGCCCTGGTCGACGTTCCAGGACCGCAGGTTCAGCTCGTCAAGCGGGCGCGTCTGCGCCGGGGAAGGGGTCGGCCAGGCCAGGCAGAGGAGCAGGAGCGCGAACAACCTCAGATAGGGGTTCATCCCGACGCTGCCATGGAGTGCCGACGCAAGCGGTGGATTTAGTGTGCTCGTCGGGCGTCGACAGGTGCAAGCGGCGCAGCGCCCGGAGAATGCCGCTGTTGCGCCACGTGCCGTCCTGGGCACGCGGCGCTGCAGCGCCGTCAGCCGGCCAGCAGGGCCGGCGGCAGGGTCGGCTCGATCGCCGCGACGACCGCGGCGGCGACCTTGTGGTTGCCGGCGACGATATTGCCGGATTCGGGCAGGCCGTCGCGGCCGGCGAAATCGCAGTAGCGGCCACCGGCCTCGCGCACCAGGAGCGCACCGGCCGCCATGTCCCACGGGCGCAGGCCCACTTCGTAGTAACCATCGAGGCGGCCACACGCAACATACGCAAGGTCCAGCGCCGCCGAGCCGGTGCGGCGGATGTCTTCGGCGCTGGCCAGCAGCGCATGCGTCATGTCGATCTGCGCCTGCAAGTGGCGGCGCTGGCGGTACGGAAAGCCCGTGGACAGCAGGGCGCCGGAAAGACCGTCGCGCGGACTCACCCGGATGCGGCGTTCATTGAGAAAAGCGCCGTCGCCCTTGCTTGCGGTGAAGGTTTCGTCCCGCAGGGGATCGTAGATGACGCCGTAGACCGGTTCGTTGCCGTCGAGCATGGCGATCGAGACACAGAAATGGGGAAATCCGCGCAGGAAATTGTGCGTGCCGTCGAGCGGATCGATGACCCAGGTCTGCCGCGCCTTGCCGATCTGCCCCGATTCCTCTGCCAGGAAGGCGTGGGTGGGGTAGGCGCGCTTGAGTTCGCGCAGGATCAGCTGCTCGGCCATCCGGTCGACATCGGAGGCGAAATCCATGCGTTCCTTCTCGACCACCGCCAGACCCTCGACGCGGTTGAGGTTGCGGACAATCAGGCTGCCGGCGGCACGCGCGGCTTTTACCGCGACGTTGATGGCGGGTCTGGGCATGGTGGCTCCGATGATGGCTTAAAAAGAACAGGGCACGGCATCTGGGGCCGGCACCGAACCGCGAAGAATAACAGAGCGGGTGCGGGCGGCAAAATCCGGGCCGGGGGCCGGTGCCCCAGTTGGGCTCGGACGCCCGACCGGCTACGCTTCGCCGCCCTTGCCGTGACCGGATTTCCGCCGATGACCGTTGACCCCGCCAGCACGCCTGCCGGCCGTACCCGTTTCGTCCTGGTGCGAACCTCGCACCCCGGCAATATCGGCGCGGCGGCGCGGGCGATCCGGACGATGGGGTTTGGCCGCCTGGTGCTGGTAGCGCCCTACCGGTTTCCGGATCCGGAGGCCGATGCGTTTGCCGCCGGCGCCGTCGACGTGCTGGAGCGGGCGATCGTCGTGCCGGACCTGGCCGCGGCGATCGGCGATTGCCGGTTGGTAATGGGCGCCACGGCACGGCAGCGCAATGTGGCGTTGCGCGAGCACACGCCGCGGGAAGCGGGCCCCCGGGCGGTCGCCGAGGCGCAGGACGGTGGCGAGGTGGCACTGGTCTTCGGCAACGAGCGAACGGGGCTTGAGAATGACGAGCTGGCCCTGTGCCATGCGGCGGTGCACATTCCGGCCGATCCCGATTACAGCTCGCTCAATCTCGCCCAGGCCGTGCAGGTCCTGGCCTACGAGCTGCGCGTGGCGGCCCTGGGCAATCCCACCGCGCCGCCGCCGCGGAAGTCCGATCCGCCGGCCGACGCCGGCGCGATGGAGGGCTTCTTCCAGCACCTGGCGACGACGCTGGACGATATCGATTTCCACAAGGGGCGCTCGCCCGAGACCATCCTGTTGCGCCTGCGCAAGCTGTTCCTGCGCGCCCAGCCCGACGAGCGCGAGCTGCGCGTGCTGCGCGGCATTCTGTCGGACGCCCAGCGCATGGCGCGCCTGGCAGGTTACGGCCCCAAGGCTGGTACGCCCACGCCGGATGGCGAGGGCTAGGTTTGCTACGGATGGCGTAGCAGCGCTAGCTGAAGAAATGCTTGGCGATGGAAACCATCGCGTTGCTCAGGCTGGCCAGCATCACGACCGATGCGGCTGTTGCCGTCCACACCACCGCCAGCAGGATGCCGTCGCGCTCGATCAGCGCCACGCCGAACAGCAGCATGAGGAAGCCGAACGGATAGTTCGTGAAGGGAATGGGCAACGCCAGCAGCACGCCCAGCACGATCAGCAGGAAGCCGGACACGTGGCTGCAGGGTTTGCGCGTGATCTGTTCGAAACGGGGCCGGCAGACACGTTCGAGCCAGCCGAAGATCGGCTTCATGCGGGCAACGAAATGCTCGATCGAGGTGCGCCCGAATCCATGGTTGCGGGCGAACCGCGGCAGCCAAGGGCGATCCATCCCGTAGAGCATCTGCGCGCCGACCAGCACGAGGATGGTGCCTGAGACACCGCCAATGCCGATCGGGATAGGAATGAAGTTGGGCAGTGACAACAGCACCAGCAGGAATCCGTAGGCGCGCGTTTCCAGCGGCGCGAGGAACTGCTCCAGGGTGATGGTGTCGCCGGTGTTCTGGTCCAGGGAGTACTGGAGCAGTTCGGTCGTACGCGGGTCGTGCGGTTGGGTCATCCGTGGTCCATTCTCTCGTCACGCCGCAGCGTCGGCGTCCGGCAACTGAGGGGCATCGGTTCTTGCGATCAGGAGCTTGTCGATCCGCGGGCCGTCCAGGTCGAGCACCTCGAAGCGGAAACCGCGCCAGCGGAACGACTCGCCGACCTGCGGTATGCGGCCAAATTGCGCCATTACCATCCCCGCGGCGGTGCGGAAATCGTGATCTTCTTCATTGGGCAGCTGGCGCAGGTCCAGCAGCTCGCGCAGGTCGTCCGTGCCGAGCGCGCCGTCGACGAGGTAACTGCCGTCCTCGCGCTTGACGATGGGCGCATCGGACACCGCTTCGGTGACCAGGGCGGTCTTGCCCATCACGGCGCCGAGGATGTCGTTGAGGCTGACCAGGCCCTCGATATCGCCGTATTCATCCACCACCAGCGCCACGGTGGCCTCGGACTCGCGCAGCTCTTCCAGCAGGTCCAGCGCACGTGCCGTGGAGGGCACGAACAGGGCCTTGCGCAAATGTCCGAAGAGATCGACGTTGGGTGTGCCCAGGGTGTCGAGCAGGGACTTGATCTCCAGCACGCCGACCACGTCCTGTTCATTGCCTCGGTAGACCGGGTAGCGGGAGTAGGGTGTGTCACGCATGACGGCGAGGTTTGCGGCGAGCGGCGCGGCGACGTCGAGCCAGGCGATGCGCGTGCGCGGGGTCATCAGGCTGGCGACCGAGCGATCGCCCAGCCGCAGCACGCGATTGACCATGTTGTGCTCGTCGCTGTCGATCACGCCTTGCTCGGCGCTCTCGGCCACGAGCAGGCGGATTTCCTCTTCCGTCACCGGGTCGCGGCTGCCGCGGTTGAGCCGCAGCAGTGTCAGCACGATGCGGGTGCTGTACGACAGCAGCCAGACAAAGGGGGCCGCCACCGTGGCGAACAGACGCATCGGAAAGGCGATCCAGACGGCGATTTTCTCCGGCGCGACCAGGGCGGCGCGCTTGGGAATCAACTCACCGACGATGATCGACACATAGGTGATTGCCGCCACGCTCAGGGCCGTGCCGAGAAAGGCCGACACATCGGGTTCCACGCCCATCCCGGCGAACCCGGCGCTGATCCGGGCGCCGATGGTGGCGCCGCCGTAGACGCCGGTCAGCAGGCTGATCAGCGTGATGCCGACCTGGACCGTGGAAAGAAACCGCTCCGGACTTTCGGTCAGCCGCAGCGCATTGGTGGCGCGCGTGCTGGTTTCCGCCATCTGCTTGAGGCGCGATTTGCGGGCCGTCACCACGGACATCTCCGACAGGGCGAAGAAGCCGTTGAACAGGATCAGGACAAAGACGACCAGTATTTCGGTGAGCATCGGGTGGCAGGTAGCCCAGGGAGGGGCAGTGTACCAGCCGCGGGTATCCACCCGGCGCGAAGGACGGGTCCGCATGCGGATGCAGCCACCCGGACCGCTGCTGTAACATGAATGTCATACAACGGACATATTTTCGGCGCCGCCAGCCTGGCACTGCCGATACACGACGTCCGTGGCTCACGCTCCAGGTTGTTGAAATTGCAGGATTTTCGGCAGACACATGCGTCGCCGGCGCCTGCAGGGCGGCAGTGCGCCAACCACCGTTTTCCAATTCGGGACACCCACGACCATGTTTTCTCTACAGACCATCTTCGGCAAGGGCGACAAGTTCTACGGCCTGCTCGAATCCAGCGCCAATGCCGCGCGCAAGAGCGCGATCGCCCTGCGCGAGTTCCTGGGCAACGGCGGCGGAACGGGAAAGTCGCTGGAGGAATTCCGCCTGGCGCGCCAGCGCGAAAAGGAAATCTCCGCTGAAATCAGCCAGTCGCTGGTCAACACCTTCGTGACGGCGCTGGAACGCGAGGACATCGAAGCCCTGGCCAGCGCCCTGTACAAGATCCCCAAGGTCATCGAGAAGTTTGCCGAGCGTTACTGCCTGATCGGCGACCGGCTGGGTGACGTCGATTTCGTCTCCCGCGCCGGCATGCTGGAAAAGGCCTGCGAGGTGCTGGAACAGATGGTCAGCCAGCTGCGCGCGATGAAGCTTGATTCGATGAAGGAGCTCAATGACCGCCTGCAGCACATCGAAAGCGAGGCCGATCGCCTGATCCTGGAGCTCTACCGCGACCTGTACCGCAACGAGACCGATCCGGTGCGCTTCCTGCTGCGCAAGGACCTCTTCGAGATTCTGGAAAAGGCCATCGATCGCTGCCGCGACGCCGGCAATGTGGTGTACGCGATCGTGCTGAAGAACTCCTGAGGGTCGAACCGTGGATCTGACCCTGGTAATCACCGTCGTCGTGGTGGCGCTCGTCTTCGAGTACATCAACGGCTTCCACGACACGGCCAACTCGATTGCAACCGTGGTCGCGACCAAGGTGCTGAGCCCCGGCCAGGCCGTGTTCCTTGCGGCCGGCATGAACCTCATTGGTGCGCTCATGGGCACTGCGGTGGCCAAGACCATCGCCTCCGGACTGGTCGACACGGGCGTGGTGAACATCACGGCGCTGGTGCTGATCTGTGCGCTGTCAGGCGGCGTGATCTGGAACCTCATCACCTGGTGGTGGGGCCTGCCGTCTTCGTCGTCGCATGCGCTGGTCGGTGGCCTGTGCGGCGCCGCGCTCGCGGCCGCGGGCGACAAGTGGAACGCGATCATCTGGAACGTGCCCGGTGGCGACCACTGGTGGCAGGGCAAGGGCCTGGTGCCCAAGGTGATCATCCCCATGATCGTTTCGCCGCTGGCGGGGTTCATCCTGGGTATCGTGATCATGGGGCTGCTGTTCGCCCTGTTCAATTTCCTGGCCGACCGCAAGGGCTTCCTGCAGAAGATCGGCCGGCCGCGATTTGCCAACGCGTTCTTCGCCAAGCTGCAGATCGTTTCCGCCGGCGCGATGGGCTGGGCGCACGGCTCCAATGATGCGCAGAAGACCATGGGCATCATCGCCCTGGCCCTGGTGTCGGCCGGCGCGGCGGGACAGCTGGACAACCTGCCCGCGTGGCTGTCCTTCCTGAAAATCGATGGCGACCCGAAGAAGCTGGAAATTCCGTTGTGGATCAAGGTGACCTGCGCCATCGTGATGGCAGCCGGCACGGCGGCCGGCGGCTGGCGAATCATCAAGACGCTGGGCCACAAGATGGTGAAGCTGCATCCGGTCCATGGATTTGCCGCGGAAACGGCGTCGGCGACGATGATTCTCAGTGCATCCTCGCTGGGTATCCCGGTCTCGACCACGCACAACATCTCCGCGGCCATCATGGGCGTGGGTTCGGCCAAGCGTCTCAACGCGATCAAGTGGACGGTGGTCGAGCGCATGGTATGGGCGTGGATCCTCACCATTCCAATCGCGGCGCTCCTGGGCTACGGCCTGGTTCGCCTGGCGCGTATTGCCGGCCTGCCGGTGTGACATCCCGGTCGCCCGGCCGCGCCGGCGGCCGGGCGTCTTTCGCATCCGCCTGATCCAGCGCGGTGCGCCGCGGCGATGCATGCCTGCCGCATAATGTCGCGATGGTTGACATCGTCCTTACCACGCTCAACGCCCGCTATTCGCATGCCTGCCTGGGGCTGCGTTACCTGCGCGCGAACCTCGGCGAATTCCGCGATGCGAGCGTCATCCGGGAATTCGTCATCGGTCAGAAAACCGAAGACATTGCCGAGCGCCTGCTGGCGGAGACGCCCCACGTCATCGGCATCGGCGTGTATATCTGGAACGTGGAGGAAACCACGCGGCTGGTGGCCCAGCTCAAGACCCTGGCACCGTCTATCCGGATCGTGCTCGGCGGTCCGGAGGTCAGTTACGAAGTCGATCGCCAGCCCGTCTGCGCGCTGGCTGATTATGTTGTCACCGGCTGGGGCGAGGTGAGTTTCGCCCGGCTGGTGCGGCAGCTGTTGCAGGGTGAGCCGCCCGAAGCACGCGTGATTACCGGCGAGCAGCCGCCGTTGTCGGCGCTCACGATGCCCTACGCGGAATACACCGACGAGGACGTGCGGCATCGCTACCTGTATGTCGAGGCGTCGCGCGGTTGTCCGTTCAAATGCGAGTTCTGCCTTTCCGCCCTGGACAAGACCGCCTGGCCGTTTCCGCTCCAGTCCTTCCTCGCAGAGCTGGCGGCGCTCTATGCGCGCGGCGCGCGGCAATTCAAGTTTGTGGATCGCACCTTCAACTTGAAGGTGGATACGTCCCTGGCGATCCTCGACTTCTTCCTCGAGCGCATCGCTGCGGCGCCGGACGATCCACCGTTCGTGCATTTCGAGCTGGTACCGGATCATTTGCCGGAACGATTGAAAGCGACGATCGCGAAGTTTCCGCCGGGCACGTTGCAATTTGAGATCGGCATCCAGACCTTTGATCCGCAGGTGCAGACGCGCATCTCGCGTCGCCAGGACAACGAACGTGCGGCAACCAACCTGACCTGGCTGCGCCAGCATTCCGCGGCGCACCTGCATGTGGACCTGATCGCCGGACTTCCCGGCGAATCGGTCGAGCAGTTTGGCGCCGGTTTTGACCGCCTTGTGGCGCTGGCGCCGCACGAAATCCAGTTCGGTATCCTCAAGCGTCTGCGCGGCGCACCGATTGCCCGACACACCGAAGCGTTCGACCTGCGCTTCAATCCGCAGCCGCCCTACAACATCCTGTCGACCAACGTCATCGATTTCTCGACCATGCAGCGCCTGGTCCGTTTTTCGCGCTACTGGGACATCATCGCCAATTCCGGGCGTTTTCCACGCACGCTGGCGCTGCTGCTGGGTGATGCACCGTTCGCGCAGTTCCTGGCCTTGTCAGACTGGTTGCATGATCGCACCGGCCAGAGCCACGCCCTGGCGCACGAGCGGCTGGTGCAATTGCTGTTCGATTACCTGACCACGCAGCGAATGCATTCCGCTTCCGTTGCGGAAACCGCCGTGGTAGCGGACTACCGCGCCTGCGGTGGTCGTTCGCGCCTGCCATTTGAAACCGCCGTCACGACGCCGGTCCGGCCACTGCCCTCCCGCCCGGCCGGCGCGACACCGCAGCGTCAGCGCCGCCACCTGCAAGGCCATGACTAGCAACCGGTACGGTCGTACGATAGCGGCCATGGGGTGCGGCACGGCCCTTCCTTCCCTGGAGTTTCCGCATGTCTGATCGGGCAAAGATCATTTTCATCGATGACGACGAACGCATGGTGCGGTCGCTGGCGCGGCTGTTCCGTGGCGATTTCGACGTCGTCGCCACGACCGATCCGCAGGTCGTGCTCGATCTGGTCCGGCGCGAACGCGTGCATGTCATCGTCAGCGACCAGCGCATGCCGGATATGGAAGGGGTGGACCTGTTGCGCCAGGTGCGTGCCATTTCACCGGCCACGATCCGCATGCTGCTCACCGGCTACGCCGACCTCGCCGCCGTGATGGGTTCCATCAACGATGGGGAAATCTTCCGGTTCGTGCGCAAGCCGTGGGATTCGGAGGAGTTGCGGCGCAAGGTCACTGACGCCGTGACGATTGCGCGCGAGCTGTTCGAGCTGCAGTCGGGCCTGGCGCAGATTCCGATGGCGGAATCATCTGCCGCCGGCACGGATGTCCTGGTCATCGACGACAGCGAAGAGATGTATCACCTGGTGGTGTCCGTGCTGGGTGACAGCCGTACCGTTCATTGGTCCAACACCCTCGACAGCGTGCTCGACGTGATGCAGGACGGTCGCATCGGCGTCGTGCTGTCGGATGTGCGTCTGAATGGCACCGATATTTCCGGCGCGCTCAAGGTGCTCAAGCGTCACGAGCCGACTCTGCTGACCGTGGTGCTGACCTCGTTCCAGGATTCAGGTCAGCTCATCGAGCTGATCAACGAAGCGCAGGTTTTTCGTGTTCTGCGCAAGCCTGTCGACCCGGTGCTGTTGCAGCCCGCCATCGCGGCAGCAATGACGCGTGCGCGCGAACTGGACGCGCAGCCACGCCTGAGCTGCCAGTACAGCGTGGAAGAGATGCATGGCATGGAAACGGTGCCCGAGCCGTTCCTGGCGCGTGTGCGCAGTCTCGGGCAGCGTCTGCATCGATAATCCTGCCGTTGCACGCCGGGCTACTTCGGCGTGAGTTCCCACAGGACGTTGATGATGCGCCACTCGCCCGTTTCCGAGCGAACCACGTGCATGTAGTCGACCCAGCCGTCCATCTGCAGTCTCACGGTGGCGGCGTTACCGAAGCCGTCGAGAATCTCGATGTCGGTCCGCTTGGGCGCGTTCGCGTATTTCGCCGCGTTTTCCGGACGATTTCCCGCCAGCAGCGTCGCTTTGTCCATCTGGTTCAAGGAGCGCTTGCCCGTCTTGTCCGGCAGGTAGGCGCGCTTGGCCAGCGAGTCGTGCAGTGATGACGCCATGCGGTCGCGGTCGCCGGTGTACCAGCCCTGCGCATAATCCGTGGCAGCCTTGCGCACTGCCGCCTGGTCGGCTTCCGTCAGCGTGACCGTGGCGGCAAGGCTCGCCGCAGACGGTATGACGGTAAGCAGGGTGAAGAACGCGCGCTTGAACATGAAAACCCCCTTGAGTGAGTGATTCGCCGCTGCCATCCGGACGCATCCATCCCGAAGCGGCGCGCGTGCGACTGTGGTACCCGGCGCAAGTTCGCCCCGGCGCGCCGGATGGAGTCTCCGGTACGCCGGGGCGAAGGTTCTCACATCACGCGGCGGTCAAAGCGGGTTGAGCTGGCAGCAGTACCCTTCGCCAGTGGTCTGGATGATCGGCGTTCCGACGTAGCTGGCGGCCTGCACGACCTTGACCGGCGGCGTGAACTGTTCCCGCGGCAGGCTGATCGGCCACCAGGCAAACTGCCACGGTACCGCGCACTGGGTGCGACGATTGGGGTCGGTCTGCACCAGGTAGAAGTCCTGCGGGTCGCTCACGGCCTGCCAGTCGGTGAACGTGGTGCCGGCCAGTACGTAGCGGTTGCCCTTCAGGTCGATGGCGCTGAGATTTTCCGCCTTGGCGCTTTGGGTGCTGAAACGGAACGGTTGCGCGTTTGGTCCCAGGTTGGCCGGTGCGGCCGATAGCAGGAAGCCGTCGCCCGCGGTCACTGTTCCGCGAATCGTGCCGGTGGCGAGAATCGAGCCCGGCAGGCCCGTGGTCACGAGCGATTCGACGACGTCGGCCGCGGAGGAGCCGTCTTGTGGATCGCGCCAGATCGACTGCACGATCGGCGCGCAACCACCGGACTGGAACCGGGTCAGGTAGATGTTCGTCGCGTTGCCGCCGGTGTTCGGCGCGCTGGAGCCGACCAGTACGCTTTCATTGGCGAAGTTACCGACGCGCAGCGCGGTGATACCGAAGTAGTCCTCGTTGTTGGTATCGAAATTACCCATGACGCTGTTGCACAGGGGGGCGCCGGTGGAGCGCACGCGGAACATCAGGCCGCGACGATCGGATGCCCAATTGGCAGAGCCGGCCGACGAGCCGGCGACGATGATGTCCGGGAGGGCAGACACGGCAGACTTGTTTTCGGTCACCGCGCGGAAGCGCAGCCCTGGATTCTGCGTGGGAAGCGTGTAGGCGAAATTCCATATCATGCCGCCGCCCGCGTTCAGGCGCACGATACGGCCATGCGTCACGCCGGCGGATGCCGCGATCGCTTCATCGCCGACGACCACCAGTTCGCCCAGTGCCGCGGGCGCCGTCGGATTCGCCGTTTCGATCACGTCATAGCCGACGGCGCGGTTCCCGACGGCCTGATTGCCGAGCAACCGCGTCCACATCACGCTGCCGTCGCAACGGATACGCATGGCATACATCATGGTTTCGTTCATGCTGACCGAACCGGTGAGTACGAAACCGCTGCCGTCGCGCAATTCGACCACTGCATTGGCGCTGGAATTGACACTGCCACCGATCCGATAGGCGCGCTGCCACATGGCAATGCCGGTGTTGTTCGTGCGGGTGGCCAGCACTTCCGTCGCGTTGGCGGCCCGGCGCGTTCCGACAACAATGTTGCCGCTGTTGGGGCAGAAATTGACGGCTTTGACGTCCTGTCCGCTATCGTAGGTGGGAACCTCACCGTAGTGCGTTTCGTAATTCTGCGCGACTGCGATTGGTGCGAACATCGCGGCGAAGGGTGCTGCCAGAGCGAGGCTGGACCAAGGCATGAGTCTGCCGAAAACCAGGGGTTTCATGGAGAATCTCCGTTATGGACGTGTAGAGTTCGTCGAACGACTGCCTGCACGGCCCCCGCCGTGCCACTGCACCGCCGCCGGTGCCGGCGGCATGCCCGGCGAGCCACCGATGACTGGCCCGCCGGGCGAGAAGGTGCGCAGGCCCTGCCTGCGCCAGACGAAGTAGAGGACCAATCCCTTTCCAGACCTTCTCCGACCTGGAAAACGTCGGCCTGGAACAAAAGCGAACAGCGCGTCTGTTTGCTTTGTGTAATTCACTGCTGCGGTTAAACAGCGAGAACTATATATTTTCTTCCACGCCGTTCGTTCCCGCTTCCGTGCCGGTTGTCGGCTGGCGAAGCGGCGCGTCCTGCACGAACACGCGAGCGTTAGTTTCGATCCGCGGCGCAGGTAGCTGATCCGTCTGGCGGACTTCGCCTGTTTCGTCGACGTGCGGCACTGCAGCATTCACCTGTCGTGGCACGTGCCGACAAGATTTCCCGAGCACACCATTGATCGGGTCGAAATTCACCCGGCCTTCCCGACGGGCTGGCGGAACTCACACCGTCCAGGGCCGAATTCGCCCGTCGCGTCGCGCGGAGGCTGTGATACATACGGGAAGCGTCGTTCAACAGGCGAGTGGCGCCAGGAACGTCTGAAAGTGTGCTCGGACATTCCAAAAGTGCAGGAATCCACTGTGTGGCTGACAGGAGGCGGCATGCAACTGAAAGATCTGGCCAGTCCGGCTTTCTACGAGAACCCCTATCCTTTCTACGAGGCGCTGCGTGCGGCGGGCCCTCTGGTCGAGCTGGGTTCGGGCATATGGGTGACAGGACGCTATTCGGTCGTCGACAGTCTGCTGCGCGATCGTCGCATGGGGCGTGCCTACATGCGCAATGTGCGGGCGCGCTACGGCGAGGAACGCGCAAAGGCTCATGTGTTCCGCAGCTTCGAGCAGATGATGCTGCTGATGAACCCGCCGGATCACACCCGGCTGCGCCGCCTGCTGATGCAGGTGTTCAATGCGCGCCAGACCGAGTCGTTCCGCCACATGGCGCAGGTCATCGCCGACCACTTGATCGACGGATTCGTGCACACCGGCAGCGCCGACCTGATGGCAGACTTCGCCACGCCCCTGCCGATCAAGGTCATTTGTACGTTGCTGGACGTGAGCCTGGCGGACGAGTCGATGTTCACGCGGTCTGTCGGGGCCATCGTGCACGCGCTGGAAGTGGCGCCGATGAGCGACGACCAGATCGACCAAGCCAACCAGGCGGCACTGGAACTGGAGGCCTATTTCCAGGACATCATGCGGGAGCGCCGCCGATGTCCGGGGAACGATCTGATCTCCATGCTGCTGACTACCGCCGATGGCGATGACCGTCTCAGCGATGAGGAGATTGCAGCCAATATCGTGCTGATGTTCGTGGCGGGTCACGAAACCACCTCGAACATGATCGGCAACGCGTTGATCGCCCTGCACCAGGACCGTGCCGAATGGGACCGGATTGTCGCCGCGCCGGAACACGTCCCGGACGCCGTCGCCGAGTGTCTTCGCTACGATCCGTCGGTACAGATGACCGGCCGGGCGGCGCTGGAGGAGATCGATATCGCCGGCGTACACCTGCAGCCGGAGGAGATGATCTTCCTGTGCCTGGGGTCGGCCAACCGCGATCCAGAGCGGTTCTCCGAGCCGGCCCGGTTGATGCCCGGACGCGCCGAGAAGGACGCCCGGCTGCTGAGTTTCGGCGGCGGTATCCACCATTGCCTGGGGGCGCGCCTGGCCACCGCGGAGCTGGAGGTGGCGCTCGATACGCTGGCGCGCCGCCTGCCGGGCCTGCGTCTGACGGGTCTTGAGCACCTGCGCTGGCACCAGCGCAACACGCTGCGCGGCGTGGAGTCGTTGACGGCCCGGTGGCAGTAGCGGGGCAGGGCAGCTGCTACGCCTGTAGCAGCTGCGCCATGCGTTGCAGGCACCGGCGCATCGCGCCCGCCATGAAGACACGCAGCAGCGGTGCGGCGATCGGAAAGGCCAGTGGCGAGGTCAGCTCGAACCGATAGCGCCAGGTGACGGCCGAGTGGTCGGCTGATCCGTCGATACACCACTGTGCCTGGGCCTTCCTGACCAGCCAGGAAAAGGGTGGCCGGAAGCCTTGCAGTGTGTAGTGGTGTTCGTGGGGTGGTGTGACCTGCGTGATGGTCTCGGTCAGGCTGCTGCCGTCGCTGTTGTCGATCGTGCGCGTGGTGCCGGCGGCGAGACTCCCGTGCAGTTGAATGGCGCGGATGGCCGGGATGGGGCCGAAGCCGGCAAAGCATTGCGGGAAACGCCCGGCATCGACGGAGAGGGCGAAGATCGGGTCCGGTCCGCAGCGAAAGGCGTGGGTTGCGACGAGGTCGACACAGGTCATGCGGCAGAGTTCCTTTCAATACGACGCCAGGCGCTGGCCAGCCATGGCTGTTGGTCCAGCGGCAGCCCGGCGGGCCTGTAATAGTACTCAAGTTCACAAAATCCCGCTGCCGTGAGGTAGGTGCGCCACTGCGCAAGATCGTGGTACGCACCATAGCGCGCGCCATTCCACCCTTCGCGGTTGTCGCCGCGCGGATTGGAACTGAACAGCACGCCGTCGGGCTTGAGTGTCTGGTGCAGCTGGCGCAGAACGCGCGGCAGGTCACGGCCGGGAACGTGGAAAAGCGAGGCATTGGCGAAGATGCCGTCGAAATGGTGGTCCGGCAGGTGCAGGTCGAGAAAGTCCTGCTGCCACACCTCGCAGCCGCTGTAGTCACGCGCCATCTGGACAAAGGATTCAGCACCGTCCAGGCCGACCGGCGCATGGCCGCGTTCGACGAAGGCTTTCAGGTCGCGGCCCGGTCCGCAGCCGAAATCGAGCACCCGGAAGGGCGGCGTGCCGCGCAGATGCCGAAGCAGCGTGTCGATGTTCTGGCTGACGTCGTGATCCATGGTGCCGGCGCGAAAGCTGTCGGCATTCTGGTTGTAGTGGGCCAACGTAGGACCGGAGGGCGACTCATCAGCGGCGCGGGGCATGGCAGCATCACGGTGAAAGCCACAGCATAGGCCGCGGGCGCGCACCGGTCGAGTGCATGGGAAGCCAGTGGTCCGCCTCGTCGAGGCTGCGTATCATCCGCCGATGGCCCGATTGCTCCTTTCCCTGCGTGATGTTCCCGACGACGAGGCGGACGACGTCCGTGCATTGCTCGACGCGCTGCCGGTGGCGTACTACGAGACGCGTCCGAGCCGGTTCGGCATTTCGGCTGGCGGTATCTGGCTGGCTGACGATGCCGACGAGACGCGGGCACGTGAAGCACTTGCCGGTTACCAGGCACGACGTCGCGAGGCAGCGCGCGCCGACTACGCGCAGGCGCTGCGCGATGGCACCGCGGTCGGCTTTTTCACCTTCCTGCGGCGCCATCCGCTTCGCGTGCTCGTCACATTGGTGGCGATCGTGCTGCTGGTCGGCCTGTTGCTGTTGCCATCGCTGCTGATTGGGCGGTGAGCCGCCGGCGCGGCGGGCCGCTACGCCTGTGATAGTGGTCTACGTCAGGCAGACGGCTTCGACGTTGTTGCCGTCGGGGTCGATCAGGAATGCCGCGAAATAGGTCGGGCTGTAGTCCGCGCGCAATCCGGCCGGTCCATTGTCCGCCGCGCCTGAGGCCAGTCCTGCCGTGTGAAACGCCTCTACCGACGACCGGTCCGGTGCCCGGAACGCCAGGTGCACGCCGCGCGGGGCTGGATACTTGCCGGCGTGCAGCCACAGCGCGGGCTGGCCAGCGGGCCCGAATCCCGCGCCGTGGTCGTCGCGGCTGCAAAGGGTGTAGCCGAGCGGTGCCAGCACGGCGGTGTAGAAGCGGACGCTGGCGTCCAGGTCGGTGATGCGCAATCCGATGTGGTCAAACATGATGGGCTCCTGGTTGGAGCGCTCATGGTGCGCCGACGGTACGGATGCGTTCTTGGAAAATCTTGCGGTCGCCCAGGGACGCCTGGCGAAAGCCGCGGGGCGATACGCCGGCGACACGATGGAACGTACGCACGAAGTTCGACAGGTCGGAAAACCCGATATCCAGCGCAATGTCGGTGACTGGCTGGTCACCCGCGGCCAGCTGCCGGGCAGCGCGACGCAGGCGCGAACGGATCAGGTACTGGTGCGGCGTCACGCCGACGACCCGGTTGAACAGGCGCAGAAAGTGAAAGGCGCTCAGCCCGGCCTGGGCGGCGCATTGATCAAGGTCCAGTGGCAGGTGGGACTGCTCATCGATCCATAGCGCCACCTCCACGGCACGGCGGCGGTCACGCGCGGGAACGGCCGGGCCACTGCCGGAACGGTCTCCGGCCAAGCGCAGGAAGCGTCCTGCAATCGCCAGTCCCAGCTCATCCAGTCCGATGTCACTGGCGCCTTGCGCCGCGGCCTGCGCCATCTCGCCCAGCACCATCAGGGGGGCGGCGGGCGGCAGCGCCCCGATGCGCCAGGCGTTGCCGTCGCCGTCGAGCGTATCGACCAGCGACGGGTCGAGGAACTGGAAGGAAAGGCATTCGTCGCCGGCTTCGTGGTGGTCGTGGGTACAGCGGTACGTATCGCCGCTGCGGCCGACCAGTACGGCGCCGGCGACCAGTTCGTGCTGGTGCATTCCGCAGCGATAGCCAAAGCTTCCCCGGCGAACGTAGGAGACGGAATGGGTGCCGTGGCACTCCTCGAAAGAAGCGTCTGCCGGGCCCGCCTCACAGCGGTAGTCGATCACCCGGATCGACCGGTTCTGGAACAAGGTGTCCGCGCTCATGCCGGCAGTCTAGGCGCCGGGCGCGGCCGGCGCGAGCGCCAATCCTGACCGGTGCGGCGGGGCCGGCGCGGCGTGCGAATATGGCAGGCACCTCTCCTGGTGGTGCTGGATATGGCGTTGCGCGGTACACGGTCGGGTGGAACGTTCTGGCTGCTGGCCACCGCGCCGGTGTTGCTCGCGTTGTCATGCCCGGCGTTCGGATCGGAGATCGCCTCGTCGGCGATCGAGCATGCCGGAACGCGCCACGGCACCGAGACGGTGGAGCGCTCGGAGCGCGACGGCGTCATCCAGATGCGCCGCAACATTCACGTCCGTGTCGAAGGACTTGTGCAGCAGTCAGTGGTCCTGGAGGAGCAATCGGTCGAGACAGCGCAGGGTTTGCCCGTCAGTCTGCGCTACGCATCGCGCGCCGGCACGGCCGGGGTGAATGCGACCGTGACCGTCAAGGGCAATCGCCTGCTGTGGGAGCACCGTCGCGGCTCCCGGACCCAGCGTGACAACCTGCCTCTGCCGCCGGAACTGCTGTTTCCCGCCGCATTGGAGCGTCGGATTGCCGCGCAGCCGCGGGAGCAGCGCTGGACGTTTGACTACGACGAAGTCGATCCCCGCGACGGCCAGTTGCGCCGCGTGAACCTGCGCAGCGACGGCTTCGTGCTGGACGGCATGATGGAGATCACGCGCAGTACCGGACCGGGATCGACCGTACGCATGTACTGGTCGCCTTCGCAGCGCCGGCTGGTGTCGTCCCTGAACCTGCTGGGCACCGTCTTCCGGATGCGGCCGTGTTCGAAGGAATGCGAAGGCGATGTGGTCCCGTTTGCGATGATGGATTCCCTGTCGGTGGCCTTTCCCTACCGGCTGTCCGACGATGCGATGAAGGGGACGATACGCTACGTGATTGAAAGCAAGGACGATGAGCTGGTGCTGCCCTCGACGCGGGAACAGACCGTCGTTGCGCGCGGCCGGCGTTCGGTCGTCACGGTGTGCGCCGACTGCGGGACGGAACCAGTGCCGCAGGCCGGCGAACTGGTGGCGCTGCGCAAACCCAGCCAATGGCTGCAGAGTGATGACGCACGGATAAAGTCTCTGGCCAAGGCGGCGCCGCGGAACATTTCCGTCGAGGCGCAGATGCGCATGCTGGTCAGGCAGGTGCAGGCGCACATGACCGGCCCGTCGGACCTGCTCGGCTATGCCACGGCGCTGGAAGCGTTTGAATCGCGCAGCGGCGACTGCACGGAATTTGCGATCCTGCTGGCGGCGCTGGCCAGGGCGAACGGCATCGCGACGCGGGTGGTCAGCGGCCTGGTCTACAGCCGCTCGCTGGCGGGTAAACGCGACAGCTTCGTGCCACACATGTGGGTCCAGGCCTGGACCGGTACGCGCTGGGCCAGTTTCGATGCGGCGCTGGGCAATTTTGATGCGTCCCACATCGCGGTGCAGATAGGTGACGGCTCGCCGCAGGCGTACAGCGGCGTGCTGGAGGCGATCCGTGGATTGCGCTTTGTCGCAGCAGGTGCCGTAGCCGAAAAGCCAGAGGGGCCGACCGGCCCCCCTGAGTGAAGCAGGTGTGCCAGATCAGCGCTCGGCGTCTGGCGTCTTCGGTTCCGTCGTGAATTCGGCGTCCAGGAAGGCATCGGTCGACACCACGGGCAGGGCCGCGGCGCTGTCCTCATCGATCCACTCGACGGACTGCGGCGCCTGGATACCGCCCATGACGACAAGTTCCATTTCCGTTTCGGGCGCCTGTTTTTCGGTCTCGTCGCAGCGGACCTGCGGCTCTTTACCCGGAACGAGCCGCTGTTGCTGCGGTCCGGCTGACATGCCTTCGGCCTGCGTATCGGCATGGACCGGGCTGAGCGCCAATGCCGCCATGAGCCCCAGTCCTGCCGTGGTCAGCGTCGACGGGCGGCGTTGCGGCACGGAGTAGGCGACGCAGACACTGCCGGTGCACGCCGCGAGAAAGGCCTTGCGTTCCGAATAGCTCATGCCGCTGAGGTTGTGCACCTTGCGTTCGCACAGTGTGCAGAAGTTTTTCTCGCCGGTGGGCATGGATTTCCACTGGACGGGGCAGGGACTGTCGATCTTCGGAACCTTCACCATGACGCTCTCCACGGGCTGTGAAGTCGTTGTAACGCGGCATGTACGATTCCGGGGTGAGGCTCCGCAGAAATCGCTGCGGCGGCAACATCGGCCGCCGCACGCGCAGCCATTGCAACGCCGGGCCCGACGAACCGCCCTGGCGTCCGGTGGCAGATCGCTGCTACCCGGAGCCGGCCCTCATCCATCGGCGGGAAGGCGCATCTCGCGCAGCAGGTGCGGCGCCGGCCAGACCTTTTCCATCAGCCAGCGCAGATACCGCATGTCGACGTGGATCGCACGCTTGTAGCGCGGATCGTATTGCCAGCTGGCGCTGACCGATTCCCAGTTGCTGTCGAAATTCAGGCCCACCAGTTCGCCACGCGCGTTCAGGACCGGCGATCCGGAATTCCCGCCGGTGCTATCGAGGTTGCTCAGGAAATTGACGGTCTGGGTCTTGAGCGTGGGATCGGCGGTTGCACCGAAGTCGCCCTTGGCGATGGCTGCCAGCAGTGCCGCCGGGGCATCGAACGGCACCTTGCCCGAGTGCTTTTCCACGATGCCGGCCACGGTGGTGACCGGTGTGTATTCAACGCCGTCGCGCGGACGGAAGCCGGTGACGCGTCCATAGCTCACGCGCAGGGTGCCGTTCGCATCCGGATAGAGCGCACGCTGGCTCTGCGCGTACCAGGCCTTGAGCGCGCGCATGTAGGACGGACGCAGACGCAGCAGCTCGCCCTCGCGCTGCTTGCGCTCGTGCTCCAGGCGCAGCAGGGCCGGTTGCAGCTGTGCGGCGAGAACCAGCAGGGCATCGTTGGACTGCCGCAGCGCGTCCGCCGGGCCATTGAAATAGGCCAGGCGTGTTTCCTCATCGCCCAGTCGCGTGGTGCCGTAGATCGCCGCCAGCGCTTTCTCGGCCTCGGGGCCGGTACTGCCGAAGGCCGCGTCGAACTCGGCCACGCGCTGTTCTTTTGGTAGCGCCTGGTAGCGTGCCAGCAATGACAGCAGCAGTGCCTGTTCCATGCCGGGCTCGTAGCGGCGCTGCACCTGCTTCATCTGCGCCAGCAGAAGGGTTTCGTCCCGCTGCTGGTAGCCGCTCTCGCGGCGGGCGTCGGGCTTGTCGTGCTCCAGCGCACGCCGCTGCAGGGTGATGGCTGCGTTGAACAACTGGATGTGCCGGGTCAGCAGGCCCAGGATCAGGTCCCGCTCGCGTGTGGCGCTGGCGTCGCGCAGGAGACGGCCAACCTGGTCGATATCGCGTTTGATTGCCGCGGGCTGGCGGGACGTCGCCAGCCAGGCGAGAAAGGTCTGCTCGGCAGTTTCCCGCAGTTGCTTGGCGTCACCGCGGAGCAGGCCCTCCCGCTCGCCGCTGAAACGTTTGCTCGCGTTCTTCAGGCTGGCCAGCAGCGAGGCGTAGCGCACGGCCGCTTCCGCGTTTCCGGCGCTGCGCGTTTCGATGACGCGGATCAGGCCCGTGAGAAGTTCCACCGACGTCGGCAGGCCCCAGTCGACGCGCTCGGTGACCTCGTACGACAGGCGATGGCGATAGGTAATGCCGGGGTAGCCGGCGAGCATCACGAAGTCGCCGTCCTTGGGGCCGTCGTGTGTGATCTGGAGATGCGCCGGCGGCTGGTACGGACGGTTTTCGGGCGCGAAATCCGCGACGGATCCGTCGGGCGCGACGTAGGCGCGCAGCAGGGTGAAGTCGGCGGAATGGCGCGGCCAGACGAAATTGTCGATCTCGTCGCCGTACTTTCCGGCCGCACTGGGCGGCGCGTAGACCAGTCGCACGTCGCGCAGCTCAAGCTGGCGGATCCGGAAGAATTCGGCGCCGTAGTCCATCGTGGCGACACTGCAACGCATGCCGGGCTCGCGTTCACACGCGGCCACGATGGTTTTGTTGGCCGCTTCGACGGCGTCGAAGTAGGCACGCCCCTTCTTGCCTTGCGCGGCCTTGAGCACCTCGTCGGTCACCCGGTCGAAGCCGACCGTGACCAGCACGCGGAAATCGGGTCCGGCGGGCAGTTCGGCGGCCTGGTCGGCTGCCACGAAGCCCGTTTCCAGGAGGTTGCGGTCGGCGCGTGCGTTGTACTGGATGGCGCCGTACGCCACATGATGATTGGTCAGCAGCAGGCCATTGGCGGAGACGAAGGCGCCGGTGGCGCCGCCGGCCTTGACGACCGCGTTGAGGGGCGGGCGGGTCAGGTCAGCCAGTGCAGCGGCATCGGCCTGGAAGCCGGCGGCGCGCAGGGCGGGCGCCAGGTCCGGCAGCTGCGAAGCCATCCACATTCCTTCGTCGGCCGTGGCCTCCAGCGCCAGGGCAAGACCACCCGCCAGGACGGCGGCACGCAGCACTACGGACATAGGTCGACTCCGTGGTAAACGCCGTACCTTAGCAGGTCGACGACGCTCCCGGAGATGCCCTGGCCGCGTCTGGATGCGGTCGCAGGGCGTGTGGATGACGCCTACTCGAGCGGCTCGGGCCGCATCAGCTGGCGGTACTGGCGTGGCGCGAACCCGGTGACCTGGCGGAACTGCCGCGACAGGGCGCTCTGATCAGAGAAGCCGGCGTGCTGCGCGACCTCGGCGATGGCCATGTCGGTGGACGCCAGCAGGCGCGCCGCGTGATCGATACGGGTCTTGATCAGGTACTGGCCGGCCGAGAGGTGGAAGATCTTTTTCATGCGGCGCTCGAACTGCGCCTGCGACAGGCCGGAGCGCTGCGCCAGTTCCTCCATGCGCAGCGGCTGGTCATAGTTCTCGAGCATGTAGTCGACGGTGTCGGCGAAACCGGCGTCGATCAGCCCCGCGCGACTGGGTTCGATCAGGTCCTTGGAGATGCAGGCCAGGCCGATCACGCGCCCGGAGCCGTCGTACAGCGGTTCTTTCGTCGAAAGGCACCAGCCGGCGCTGCCATCGCGATACACGGTGAGATCAAGGTTGTCGATGATCGGCTTGGCGGTGCGGAACAGGCGCTCGTCCTGCCGGGTGTAGCGCTCGGCCATCGGGCGCGGGAAGAGGTCGAAGGCCGTCTTGCCGATCGCATCCTGCTTGCGCTTGAGACCACATCGGATGACCGCAGCTTCGCTCATCGCGACGTAGCGCCCCTGGCGGTCCTTGATCGAGAAGACGATGTCCGGCAGGCGGTCGAACAAGGCTTCCACGTACCAGGGAGTGGCGACTCGCGCCATGAAGGCTTCGCGCCAGCGGGCCAGTTCACCGTTCATGGCTGACGCCCGGGCGCAGGATCGCGCCATCGCTTGTGGTGTGCCGCACTATCGATTTGCTGGTCTGCATATCTCCCCCGCTCCCGCACTGGTCCGTCCTGGGGACAGCGACCACTGCGAACCGTTCATTGTGCCGATTGTGTCGTCGCTATGGCCGGAATTTGCTAGTCCCTGCGCCGTCGGGCTGCGAGCATGGCCACCACCGTGTACGCGCGCATCGTCGTTCCATGCACCGGCGAACGCGTACGTGACGGCACGTGTCCGCACGGGCATGCGCACGGTCAGGTGCATACGGGACAGGGAGACAGCGCGTCACATTCGCCCGCGACTGCGCCAGCGCAGTCGTTGCGCAATCGTGTCCGGCGATTGCCGCCTCGTCACGGAGTGCATCCTGCCCTTGCGCGCGACAATGGCCGGCAACGGCAATCCGGCCGGGATGATATCGCGCATTGATGCTCGTCGTGCACATCGATCTTGCGGAACCCGCTTCGCTACCGAATGGAACGCTTCTGCAAGGAAGGCGCCAGCACCGCCGCAAAGCCGATGCAGGCGCGCCGACGCGTGATTGTGGCAAACGTGCGGGGTGCAGGTATCCGTTGTCAGGTACATGGGCTCTGTCGCGAGTTGGCAAAAAGTCGCGCATAGTCCGGGGAAACACGCCAAATGGAGGGGTGCAGACCTTTGTCGTAGCCAATGGCAATTTGCGAATCACCGTGTCGTGGCAGCCTGATGCGCCAATCCCTGGCGAGGGTTGCCGTCTAGCATGAACAAACCATCCATAGCACCTACACCATGAGCCGAACCCGCATCATTGACTCCCATACCGGCGGTGAGCCTACGCGTGTCGTCGTCGAGGGCGGGCCTCCGCTCAAGGGGCTGAACCCCCAGGCCGCCCGGGAACAATTGCAGCGCGAACACGACGCCTGGCGACGCGCCATAGCGTGCGAACCGCGTGGTTCGGATGTCATGGTCGGTGCCTATCTGCTGGAGCCGACGCAGCCCGGCTGCATTGCCGGCGTGGTGTTCTTCAATAATGTCGGCTACCTGGGCATGTGCGGCCACGGCACGATCGGCGTCGCCGAAACGCTGCGCCACCTGGGGCGCATCGGTCCGGGCCGCTTCAAACTGGAAACGCCGGTCGGCGTGGTCGAGGTCGAGCTGCACGATGACGGTCGCGTATCGATTGCCAACGTGCCGAGTTATCGCATCGCGGCCAGGGTGCCGGTCGAGGTCGACGGCTACGGCCGCCTTCATGGCGATATCGCCTGGGGAGGCAACTGGTTCTTCCTGGTCGATGATCACGGGCTGGAAATCGATCGTGCAAACATCGGCAAGTTGATGGATTGCGCGGTGCAAATTCGCCGCGCATTGGAAAAATCGGCCATTACCGGAACCGATGGCGCCGAGATCGACCACGTCGAGCTGGTCGGTCCTTCGCCGACCGGCGGTGTAAATGCGCGCAACTTTGTACTTTGTCCCGGCCTGGCCTACGACCGCTCGCCCTGTGGCACCGGCACCAGCGCCAAGCTGGCGTGCCTGGCGGCCGACGGCAAGCTGCAACCGGGTGACACCTGGCGCCAGGAGAGCGTGATCGGCAGCGAGTTCGAAGGCCGCTACGCCCGTACCGCCAATGGCGCGATTCAGCCGGTGATCACCGGCCGCGCCCACGTGGTGGCCGAATCGGTGCTGGTATTTGATCCGGCGGACACCCTCACCTGGGGATTTGCGTGATCCACGACGTCCTCATCGTCGGCGGCGGCATTGTCGGCTGCGCGATCGCGGAGCGATTGGCCCTGGGCGGGCTGTCGGTCTGCCTGGTCGAGCGCGACTGCATCGGCGGTGGTGCGACGGCTGCGTCGATGGGGCATCTCGTCGTGCTGGATGACGATCCCGCCGAGCTGGCCTTGTCAGCGTGGTCCTGCGAGCGCTGGCGCATCCTCGCCGATGCGTTGCCCGCGGGCGCTGACTACCGCGCCACGGGGACCCTGTGGGTCGCCCGTGACGGGGAGGAAATGGAAGAAGCCGAACGCAAGCAGGCGCGCCTGGCGGGTGCGGGCATAGCCAGCGAGATGATTTCCGCGGCGACGCTGGCGCGTCTGGAGCCCGCGCTGGCGGAGCGACTGGCCGGTGGCCTGCGGGTGCCATCGGACGCCGTGGTCTATCCGCCCGTGGCGGCTGCCTGGCTTGCGCGCCAAGCGGCCGCGGCAGGCGCCGACATCCTCAGTGGCATCGCGGTGCGCAATCTCGATCCCGCCGGCGTGGTTCTGGCCGATGGCCGCGAGGTGCGTGCCGACAAGGTGATCATCGCCAACGGCTGCGCCGCGCCCGAGCTGCTGCCGGCGGTGCCCATCCGCAAGCGCAAGGGGCATCTGCTCATCACCACGCGCGGCGCACCGACCGTCACGCACCAGCTGGTGGAGCTGGGTTACATCAAGAGTGCCCACAGCACCGAGGGCGATTCGGTGGCTTTCAACCTGCAACCCCGGCCCACGGGGCAGTGGTTGCTCGGGTCCACGCGCCAGTTCGATGACACCACCACTGGCGTCACACCACGCCTGGTTTCGGGGTTGATCGAGCGCGGCAAGGCGTTCGTGCCCGCCCTGGCGGCCGTGTCGGCGCTGCGCGCCTGGACCGGATTCCGCCCGACCACGCCGGATCACCGTCCTTTGATCGGCGCCTGGCCGTCACGTCCAGGAACCTGGCTTGCCTGCGGGCACGAGGGCCTTGGCGTCACCACGGCACTGGGCACGGCCGATCTCATCGCTGCACAACTGCTGCAGACCGCCACGCCGTTTGACGCCGAGCCGTTTGCGCCGGCGCGCTTCGCCGCGGAATACGAAAATGCCGCATAAGGTACAAATACTTATCAACGGGCGTCGCGAAGAAGTGCCCGCTCACATCAGTGTCGCCGCCGCCATCGCGGCCATCGGCCAGGGCGCGACGCGTCGAGACCTCACCGGCGCGCCGCGCGCGGCCTGTTGTGGCATGGGCGTGTGCTTCGAGTGTCGCGTGCGCATTGACGGCGCCGAGAAACTTGGCTGCCTGACGCGCGTGAGCCAGGGCATGGAGATCACCACGGATGCCTAGGTGTCATGCGGAAGTCCTGGTCATCGGCGCCGGCCCCGCGGGTATCGCGGCGGCCGTGACGGCCGAGCGTGCCGGCGCGCGCGCCGTGCTGGTGGACATGCAGGCGGAGCCCGGTGGCCAGATCTGGCGCGGGCAATGGCGCCAGCGCAAGAACCCTGCCGCGCGCCAATGGATGGAAGCGCTGGAGCGCTCTCCCACGGAATGCCGGTTCGGTTCGCGCCTGATCGCCGTTCCCGAACGCGGGACGGCCTTGTTCGACAGCCCCGAGGGCGCCCTGACGATCCAGTACGAACGCGTCGTCGTGGCAACGGGCGCGCGCGAGCTGCTGTTGCCGTACCCCGGCTGGACGCTCCCGGGTGTTTTCGGTGCCGGCGGACTCCAGGTACTGGTGAAGAACGGCTGGCCCGTGCAGGGCCGCCGCGTCGTGATCGGCGGCACGGGACCACTGCTCCTCGCGGTGGCCGACACCTTGCGCGCCCACGGCGCGAACGTGGTGTGCATTGCCGAGCAGGCACCGCTTTCCGCGGTAGCGTCCTTCGGCGTCGGGCTGGCGGGTAATCCCGGCAAGCTGGCGCAGGCGTTCGGACTCGGCTGGCGTCTGCGCGGCGCCCGCTATCGCACCAGCAGCTGGGTGACGCGCGTGCACGGCAAGGACGCGGTCGACGGTGTCACCGTCCGCCAGAATGGACGGCTGGTCGACTACGCCTGTGACGCCGTCGCCACGGGGTACGGCCTGGTCCCGAACCTTGATGTCGGCGCCAGCTTCGGGTGCGAATGGCGCGACGGGGCCATCTGGGTCGACGCCAACCAGCATACGAGCGTTGCCGGCGTGTACTGCGCCGGTGAAGGCACTGGAATCGGTGGTGTGGACCAGGCGCTGACGCAGGGGCAGATGGCGGGCAACGCCGCTGCCGGGCGTGCCGACCTCAATCGCGAGCTGCAGCAGCGCCGCAACGCCGAGATGCGCTTCGCCGGCCAGCTTCGCACCGCGTTCCGGCTGCGCGACGAGATCCGCCAGCTCGCCGAAGACAGCACCGTCCTGTGCCGGTGCGAAAACGTCAGCGTCGGTGCCGTGCGCAGTTGCGCATCGGCGCGCGAGGCAAAACTGCAACACCGCCTCGGAATGGGGCATTGCCAGGGGCGCGTGTGCGGCGGCGCCGCCTCCTACCTGTTTGGCTGGTCGCCAAGCCTGCCGCGTCCGCCGCTCGCACCCGTTGCGATCGGCAATCTGGATTATTCCTCTTTTTCACAATCGCTTGAGAGAACCGTATGACCACCATCTGGCAAGGCGTGCTTCCCGCCATCACCACTCCGTTCGACGAAAAGCTGGCCATCGACCACGCATTCGTGACCAAGCACGTGCGTTGGCTGATCTCCAACGGTTGCAAGGGCATCATTCCCTGCGGTTCGCTCGGCGAAAGTGCCACGCTCTCGTTCGAGGAAAAGGTCGCGCTGATCAAGACCTGCGTCGCCGCCACCGAAGGAAAGGTGCCGGTCATCCCGGGTATCGCAGCGCTCTCCACCGACGAGGCCGTGCGCCTGGCCAAGGCCGCCGAAGCGGCCGGATGCGGTGGCCTGATGGTGCTTCCGCCGTATGTGTATTCCAGCGACTGGCGGGAAATGAAAGCACACGTCGCCGCCGTGATCGGCGCGACCAAGCTGCCGTGCATGCTCTACAACAACCCGCCGGCCTACAAGACCGATTTCGTCGCGGAGCAGGTTGCCGAACTCGCGGCCGAATTCCCGAACCTGCAGGCCGTGAAGGAATCGTCCGGTGACTCGCGTCGCGTCACCGCGCTGGTTGCGCTGCTCGGCGATCGCGTCCGCGTGGGTATTGGCCTTGACGACATGGTGTGCGAAGGCGTGGCTGCCGGCGCCGAGTTCTGGGTTGCCGGCACGGTCAACGCGCTGCCGAAGGAATCGATCGCCCAGTTCGAGCTGGCCAAGGCCGGTCGTTGGGACGAAGCCCGCGCACTCTACCGTTGGCACCTGCCGCTCCTGCGCCTGGACACCGTGGTGAAGTTCGTCCAGCTCATCAAGCTGCTGCAGGAAGAAGTCGGCATGGGCAACTCGCGGGTGCGTCCGCCGCGCCTGGAAGTGATCGGTGCCGAGCGCGAATACGCCCTGGGCGTCATCCGCACGGCGCTGAAAGAACGCGAAAAGCTCGCGGCGTAACATTGCTGCAGGCCCGGACGAGGCCAGGGGGGCGACCCGTTGTTCGCGATGGCGAGCCGGTTCGTCCAGCCCTGGCCTCGACGTCTGCGGAATCTGGCGGTGTCGCGCAGTGCGCGACGCTGCCGGTCCGCTTCTGGCCGGGCTGATCACGGGTGTTGCGGGCCGGCCTGCCCGTCGGGGGAGCGACGGCGCGTTTTTGCCGAGGTGAAGCGCCGGCTCCGCATCCCACCGGTGGTCGCCGCGCAGACGGCCGCGATCCGGTGCAGAAGGTCCTGGCCAAGGCGACCGATCGTCGCCGCCGGGAAGACCATCAGACGTTTCAACAGTGAGAGTCGACATGTCGGGATTTGAAATTCAAGGGCACTCGCTGATCGGTGCCGAACGCGGCCAGCCGGGCGGGACGACGTTCCATGGCGTCGATCCGGTCACAGGCGGTGCCCTCAGCCCGCCGTATCACGTGGCGAGCACGGCCGAGGTCGAGCGCGCCTGCGAACTGGCCGCCGCCGCGGCGCCTGTTATCGCCGCGCTCAGCGGCCGAGAGCGTGCCGCCTTCCTGCGCGCGATCGCCGACCAGATGGAAGCAGGGCGTGCCGACTTCGAGCGGCTGGTGCCGCTGGAGACAGGCCTGCCGCAGGCGCGCGCCAGCGGCGAGCTGGGCCGCACCATCGGGCAGCTCCGCGCCTTCGCCGCCCTGGTGGAGGAGGGCAGCTGGGTCGATGCCCGCATCGACCACGCCGATGCGGCGCGCCAGCCGCTGCCCAAGCCGGACGTCCGTTCGATGCTGCGGCCGCTCGGGCCCGTCGTCGTATTCGGGGCGAGCAATTTTCCGCTGGCCTTCTCGGTCGCCGGAGGCGATACCGCCAGTGCGTTTGCTGCCGGTTGTCCGGTGATCGTCAAGGCACATCCGGCGCATCCGGCCACCGGCGAGCGAGCGGCACTGGCCATACGTGCCGCGGTCAAGCAGTGCGGACTGCCCGAGGGCACATTCTCCCTGCTGTTCGATGCCGGTCACGACGTCGGTGCGGCGCTCGTCCGCCACCCGGCGGTTCGCGCAGTCGGCTTCACCGGCTCCACGGCCGGTGGGCGCGCGTTGATGGACCTGGCGGCCGCCCGCCCGGATCCGATTCCGGTATACGCCGAGATGGGCAGCATCAACCCGGTGTTCGTGCTGCCGCATGCCGCGACGTCGCGCGGTACGGCCATCGCCCAGCAACTGCATGGGTCGGTCATTCAGGGATGTGGCCAGTTCTGCACCAGTCCCGGTGTCATCCTCGCGCCGATGGACGCTTCATCGAACCTGCGGGACCAGCTCCAGGCTCTGTTCGGCCAGGGCAGCGCCGCGCCGATGCTTACCGGTCCGATTGCCAACCGCTATGCCGAGGGCGTGAAGGAGATGGCCTCCGTCCCGGGCGTGGACCTGCTCGCCGGTGGCACCGCGGTGGAACGGCATGCCGTTCCGTCGCTGCTGCAAGTGGAGGCGGCCCGTTTCCGTGACGAGGCGCGGTTGCACGAAGAGGTCTTCGGGCCCTCGACTCTGCTGGTCCACACCGGTGACGTCGACGAGATGCTGAGCATTGCCGGTTCGCTGGACGGCCAGCTCACGGCGACGATCTTCGCAGATCCGGAAGATGAGGCGGCCGCCGGTCGTCTGCTGGAAGTGCTCAGCACCGTGGCGGGGCGGGTCCTGATGAATGGCGTGCCAACCGGTGTTGAAGTCTGCCCGGCCATGGTGCACGGCGGTCCGTATCCGGCCACGTCGGATGGGCGTACCACATCGGTTGGAACGGCGGCCATCGAGCGTTTTACGCGTCGCGTGTGCTACCAGAACATTCCCGACAGCCTGCTGCCCGAATCGCTGCGGGAATCCAATCCCCTCGGTCTCTGGCGCCTGGTCGACGGCGTGCGGGTCAAGCAGTAATACGTGGACGACCGCGCGGCGCATCGCCGCGCGGTTTTCGATCCGGATGGGGGCGAGCGCCGGCTTCGTCTTGCTGGCTGCCGGCCAGAGTGCAGGCCGCTTGTTCCGCTGGCCAGGTGTCGCTCGACAACCTGGGGTGGTTCGACAACCTCAGGCGTGTTGCATCAGAACGCGTCACCGCCGGCGCTGATGGCCTGCTCCATGCGATCACCCAGCGGCCCCATTTCGGCGATCAGAAGATCGATCTCCTCGACACACAGGTGCTCGTAGGGGCGGTTCTCGCACAACTGCAGGTACGGCGAGCCGTCCAGGTCGCTGACGGCGAGGAAGCCAATGCGCTGCTCCCAGTTGAACCGCAGGCAGCGCTTCGCATCCATGCCGGTGAGCGGGCCGATGGGCGTGGACAGGCGCAGGTATTTGCGACCGTCCTCGTGTTCGAGCTCTGACAGATAAATGCCCTGGTGGCGCGTGCCGTTGGCCAGCAGCATGTCGAAGCTGATCAGATAGGGATCGTTGATGCGCAGCTGGTGGCGCGCGCTGATATGCGAGCGAATTTGCTCGAAGCTGTGCATGGCGAACTCCAGAATAACGACAAGGCGCCTATGCTACCGTGGCGACGGCGCATTGGCGCTCTTGCTTTTTTCAGCGAATCCGGGGTCTATTTTGCAGTCCCCGCCGTGCGCAGGGCGTGGAGAGCACGCCGGCGCGGCGCCCGCCGATATCGGGTTTTCGCCCATGAGCCACACGGTCGTGCAAGACAAACTGCCGCAAGATCCTGCCGCTGCCATCCGCGCCGTGGTGGCCCGGATACCCGCTGGCAGCGTCGCCAGCTACGGTGAGATTGCCCAGCGCGCGGGTCTGCCGCGGCGGGCCCGCCTGGTCGGCAAGGTGCTGCGCGACACGCCCGACGGCGTCCGCTTGCCGTGGCACCGGGTGCTGCGCTCGGACGGACGCATTGCGTTCGCGCCGCGCACTGCGCCGTTCCGGGAACAGCGCGCACGACTGATCGAGGAGGGCGTTCGCGTCCTCTCCGGCAAGGTCGATCTTGCCCGTTACGGATGGGACCGCAACCTCGATGCGGCACTGTGGGCGCCGCCGGTCTCCGAATCCTCGTCGAAACGATCGCGTCGTTAGTCAAGTGGAATAGTTTTATTATCCACTTGGGCCGTGGTGCGGCGTGATGCCCCCGCGCTCCGCCTGTCGATGTAATCGCTGCCATTCGTCGTCACTTCCTCGCATCCGCAACGCAAATCGCGTTGGATCGGCGCCGGCCGTCCCCGGGTCGGACGGTCAGGGAGGATTTGCGATGGAAAAGTCTGGCAGCTTCCGTGGTGTCGTCGCCGCACTCGGCATGATGCTGGCCGTGTCCGCTACTGCTCAGGTAGAGCCTTCGCGGCGACCGGACCGGATGTTCCACCAGGGCTTCGAGCGGGTCGACGCCGGGCCTTTCAACGACGCGGACGCCGCACGGTTTCTTGCCCAGGCCAGCTTCGGTGCGACGACGGCGGATATCCAGCGTCTGCGCCAGCTGGGCTACGCCGGATGGTTGGCCGAGCAGCAATCGCTGCCGATGACGCGGGAGCTGGAATACCTCGACTGGGTCGCCAGTACCGGTGAGCCGGTGTACCAGAATGCGCGCGTGGAAGCGTGGTGGCTCGGTGCGCTGGGTGGCCCGGATCCTGCTGTACCGACACGGCTGCACGGCGATCAATTGCGCCAGCGCGTGGCATTTGCGCTGAGTGAGATCTTCGTCATTTCCAAGCTGAGCGGAGCAGTAAGCGGCCAGGTGCGATCCATGTCGCAGTACTACGACATGCTCGCCCAGCACGCCTTCGGCAATTATCGTGACCTGCTCGAAGCGGTAACCCTGCATCCGGCCATGGGCCACTACCTGTCCATGTTCAAGAACCGCAAGCCCGATCTTGTGGCGAACATCCGGCCCGATGAGAACTACGCGCGGGAAATCCTGCAATTGTTCTCTATTGGCCTTGTGCAGCTTAATGCAGACGGTACGCCGCAGCTCGCAGGCGGCCAGCCGCTTCCGACCTATGGCCAGACCGTAGTACGCGGTTTTGCCCACGTGTTCACCGGCTGGAACTGGAAGAACTGCTACCAGGGGAATTCCTGGGACTGGGAGTTCTGCGAACCAGGACCCAATGGCGCCTACTGGCTTGAGCCAATGGAACCGGTCGCGGACTACCACGACACGCAGGGCCCGGAAACCGATGGCTCCGGCCTTGCTTACAAGCAATTGCTCGACTACCCCGGCGTCGCGTTGCCCTCCGGTCGCCTGTACGCCGGCGGCACGGCGCGCAGCGATCTGCAGGCCGCTCTGGACAACATCTTCCACCATCCCAATGTCGGGCCGTTCCTGGCGCGACAGCTGATCCAGCGCTTGGTGACCAGCAATCCGACGCCAGCCTACGTCGGGCGCGTGGCGGCCGTCTTTGCCAACAACGGCAGTGGCGTGCGCGGTGACCTCGGCGCCGTGGTGCGCGCCATCCTGCTGGATCGCGAAGCGCGCTACGGACTCTATAGCGAACCGGATCGCTTCGGAAAAGTACGCGAGCCGCTGCTGCGCCTGACGCATCTGCGGCGTGCGCTCGACGCGCGTGCCGGAAACGGCCGGTTCTTCGACTGGAATCCCGAGTTCGATTTCGCGCAGGCACCGCTGGCGTCGCCATCGGTGTTCAACTTCTTCAAGCCGGACTACTCGCCACCGGGTGAGCTGGCGGGGCAGGGGATGGTCGCTCCGGAACTGCAGATCCACGCCGAAAGCCAGATCACCGCGCAGGCGAATGCGCTGGGCTCGCAGGTGTTCTGGGGGTATGTCGGGCAGACGTTTGCCGACGAGACCAACATCCTGATCAATTCGACCCGCGACACCGCATTGGCGGAAAATCCCGCCGCACTCGTCGAGCGGTATGACCTGCTGTTCCTCTCCGGGCAGATGTCGCCCTGGCTGCGCGAGCGCCTGGTGGCTTACCTGCAGACCATCACCGCCAATTCGGTTCCCGAGTACCGGCGGCAGCGGGTGCACGAGGCCCTCTACCTGATCCTCAATTCTCCCGAATACGCGGTACAGAAATAGGAGCGCGCCATGGATCGTCGAGCTTTTCTCTCGCGGACTGTCCGCGCCGCCCTGGGCGGCGTGGCCGCCACCTCGATGCTGGGCCAGATGCGCCTGGTCGAAGCGGCGACGACGGCCAGCCTGCCGCGCGGCGACGCTGGCTACAGGGCGCTGGTCTGCCTCTTCCTCTACGGCGGGAATGATTCGGTCAACACGATCGTGCCGATCGACGGGGTGGCGCGCAGCGCCTACCAGGGCTCGCGCGGCACCCTGCAGCTGCCGGTGTCGGCGCTGTTGCCGCTGACGCCTGTGGCGGGTGGCGCGGCGCCGTCGGACGGCTGCCGCTACGGCCTGCAGTCTGCTATTCGTGCGGGTGATGCGGTCGGGACGTCCGGTCTGCGGGACCTTTTCGCGACGGGAAAGGCGGCCGTGGTCTGCAACGTCGGCACCCTGGTGCGTCCGACGACAAAACCGCAGTACCAGACCCCCGGCTTCTCACTGCCACCGCAGCTGTTCTCCCATGATGACCAGCAGACGTACTGGCAGACCTCGCGCCCGGACAGCAGCCTGGGATGGGGCGGACGGATCGCCGATCTTCTGTACGCCACGAATTCGAACACGGTGTTGCCGATGACGATGACCATCGGCGGTGAAAATGTGCTCCAGCGCGGCGCCGTCGTGAACCAGTACGCGCTCAACCCTCATCCACAGGGTGCGGTGCCGATCAGTGCGATCGAAAACAGCTGGAATGCACCGCGTCGCGACATCCTGCGTGAGATGAATGCGCCCGAGGCGCAGGCGCACCGGCTCGAGCGGGCCTTCGCGCGGTCGATGAACCGTGCGATCGACAACTACGGCATGGTCGCGACCGCGCTGGCCGGCGCTCCGAATGTCGCCACGGTGTTCCCGGATACGCGCCTGGGTGCGCAATTGCGCATGGTGGCGCGCCTGGTGGCGGCGCGCCAGACATTGGGCATGCAGCGGCAGATTTTCTTTGTATCGGCTGGCGGCTTTGATACGCACGATACGCAGCTGGCAGATCATCCCGGTCTGTTGTCGGATGTGGCGCGCTCGTTGGCCGCGTTCTATGCCGCGACCGTCGAGCTGGGCGTTGCCGAAAGCGTCACCACGTTTACCGCCTCGGACTTTGGCCGCACGCTCTCTTCCAATGGCGATGGTTCGGATCACGGCTGGGGTGGGCACCACTTCGTCATTGGTGACGCTGTGCGTGGCGGCAGTTTCTACGGTGCGATGCCTTCGCTCACCGTCGGTGGGCAGGACGACGCCGGCTGGGGGCAGGTGATTCCCACGCTTTCCGTGGATCAATACGGCGCCACGTTGGCGCGCTGGTTTGGCGTAGGCAGTTCGCTGATGTCGGATATTTTTCCAAATATCGGAAATTTCCCGGTCGCGGATATCGGCTTCATGCGCTGACCCGGTGGTTCGGGCGTCGGGGTGTGCGAGGTGGCCGCCGTGTATACCACTCGGCACAGGCGGTCGAAATCGCCGACAAGTGGTGTATCTGTGATGACCTCCACACGTTTGTTTGCGCGAACGGTCAAGTTTTTGACGGTACCCCGCCGCTAAACTACGCGCCACCGTTTCCCGGGGGCAGGGCCATGGCGGAAAGAACCGCAAGAACCGCATCGATGCGGCGTGTTTTGGTGAGTTGTTTTGTATCGTTGGGTATTTTGTGCGGCGCTGCTGCCGCGCAGAGCCATCGTCCCGACGAGATCCTGCGGCAGGGTTTCGAGCCCGTGTCGGCCGGTCCTTTCACCGACGCCGAGGCGGCGCGGTTCCTGACCCAGGCCAGCTACGGCCCCACTCTGGCCGATATCCAGCGGCTGCGACAGATCGGCTACAACGCCTGGCTGGACGAACAGTTTGCGGCAACACCCTCCTACGAGGCGCCGTTCCTCGACTGGGTCACGACCCAGCCCAACGGCCAGAACAGCGTCTACCAGCAGCAGCGTCTGGAATCGTGGTTCATCAACTCGGCGGGCCTGTACGATCCGAGCAACCCGCCACGCATCCACAACGACCAGCTGCGCCAGCGCGTGGCGCTGGCGCTGTCGGAAATCATGGTTGTTTCCGACCGCAACGCGGGTTTGACCTTCCAGGCCTGGGCGTTGGCCAGCTACTACGACATGCTGGTACGCAATGCTTTTGGCAACTACCGCACCTTGCTGGAAGACGTGACGCTGCATCCGGCGATGGGCGTCTACCTGAACATGTACGGCAACCGCAAGCCGGACGCCGCGCTCAATATTCGTCCCGACGAAAACTATGCGCGCGAAATCCTGCAGCTGTTCTCCGTGGGCCTCAAGCAGCTCAATCTCGACGGTACGCCGGTGCTGTCCGGCGGCCAGCCCGTGCCGACCTACAACCAGAACGTCGTGCGCGGCTTCGCGCACGTGTTCACCGGCTGGCATCTCAACGGCTGCACGGTCAACGAATATCCCGATTGTGCCAATAACTGGTTCGACTCGGACTCGCCGAGCTGGCGCAATCCGATGACGGCGTTCGAGCAGTACCACGACAACACCACCGACAAGCAGCTGCTCAACTATCCGGGCGTCGCACTGCCCAATGGTCTGCTGGTGCACGGTGGTACGGCGCAGCAGGAAATGGCGGCGGCGCTCAACAATGTGTTCAACCATCCGAACGTCGGCCCGTTCATCGCCAAGCAGCTGATCCAGCGCCTGGTGACGAGCAACCCGTCTCCGGGCTACGTGCAACGTGTCGCGACGGTGTTCAACAACAACGGTGCCAGCGTCCGCGGTGATCTCAAGGCGGTCGTGAAGGCGATCCTGCTCGACAGCGAAGCGCGCTTCGGCCATACCGGCCCCAACGCGGACAAGTTCGGCAAGCTGCGCGAGCCGATGCTCAAGCTGGTGCAGCTGTGGCGCCTGACGACGGCGCGTTCGGCCAATGGCCGCATCAATCTGCTGATGGATCCGGGTGAGGAATACGGCCAGGGTCCGCTGCGCTCGCCGACAGTGTTCAATTTCTTCAAGCCCACGTTCCAGAATCCGGGCGAGATCCGCACGCTGGGGCTGGTCAGCCCCGAGTTCCAGATTGCCACCGACAGTGCCGTGGTGTCAGTGCCCAATGACCTGGACTGGCGCATCTTCTATTTCTACGTCGGCAGCACCTACAGCTACGCGCAGGATCCGGATCAGATGCTGATCGACTACGCCTCGCTCAACGCGCTGGCGGCCAACCCGGCCACGCTGCTCGACCGGCTGAACCTGTTGCTGATGTCCAACCAGATGTCACCCTTCATGCGCCAGGTGATCCTGACGCGTCTGAATGCGATGACCAATACCAACGGCGGGCGTGACCGCGTGCAGCATGCGCTGTACCTGATCATCAACTCCCCCGAATATTCCATTCAGAAGTGAGGACACGGACATGGCCATGAATCGTCGCGATTTCCTGCGTCGTTGCGTCCATGCCACCGTGGGTGGCGTGGGCCTGTATTCCGCATTGGGTTCGATGCGCCTGGTGAGTGCCGCGACGGCGCACACCAATGGCGGGATCTTCCCGGACTACAAGGCGCTCGTCTGCGTCTTCCTCTACGGCGGCAATGACAGCTTCAATACCATCGTGCCGCGGGACGCGTCGCATTACGCCACCTATGCCGCCTCGCGCGGTTCCCTGGCCGTGCCGCAGGGGCAATTGCTGGCGCTCAATCCGCTCGCCGACGGCCTGCCGGGTGACGGCGCGCAGTACGGCCTGCATCCGTCGATGTCGCAGCTGGCCGGCCTGTTCAACACGGGCCGCGCCGCCGTCATGGCCAACGTCGGGCCGCTGCTGTATCCGATCACGAAACCGCAGTACCAGGCCCAGACCGTACCGGTTCCGCCGCAGTTGTTCTCGCACGACGACCAGGCCAATTTCTGGCAGACCGCGCGCGCGGACAACCCCAATGCCAATGGCTGGGGCGGTCGCGTCGCCGACATGCTCTACAGCGGCAATCCGAACCAGAACCTGTCGATGCTCACCTCGCTCAGTGGCGAGGCGTTGTTCCAGCGGGGCGAGACGGTCAACCAGTACATCATGAGCTCCTACGGCGTCGAGCCGATCGGATACCTGGACTCCTGGGGCAATGACGATGGCGTCACCGCGTTCAATGCACTGATGCAAAGCGGCACGCAGGCGCACGTTTTCGAGCGCGCCTACGCCAACAAGGTCACCGGCGCGATCGCGAACTACGAAGTCATCGGCAGCGCGCTCAACCAGGTGGGCAACCTCACCACCGCGTTCCCGGATACCGACCTCGGACGCCAGTTGCGCATGGTGGCGCGATTGATCAAGGCCCGGAACGTATTCGACATGCGCCGCCAGATCTTCTTCGTTGCCCAGGGCGGGTATGACACGCACGGTGATCAGACCGCGCAGCATCCGGCGCTGCTGGAAGAGCTGTCAGGAGCGCTCAAGGCGTTCTACGACGCGACGGTCGAGCTGAACGTTGCCAACAACGTCACCGCGTTCACGGCTTCTGACTTTGGCCGCACCTTGTCGATCAATGGCGACGGTACAGACCATGGCTGGGGTGGCCACCAGTTCGTGGTGGGCGGTGCGGTGCGCGGCCAGCGCTTCTACGGCCGCATGCCCTCGCTGGCGCAGAACAATAATCCGGACGACGCGGGCTACGGCCAGCTGATTCCCACCATGGCCGTCGACCAGTATTCGGCGACGCTCGCGCGCTGGTTTGGTCTGTCGGAAACGGGTATCACCGACATCTTCCCCAACGTGGGGCGATTCTCGACGTCCAATCTCGGTTTTTTCAATCCGTAATGGCCTAGCGGACGGAACCATTTTCCTGTGGTAACCCCGATTCCCCTCTCGTCGCGAGAGGGGATTTTTTTGCCAGCTATTTACTGAATCGCCGGCAATTGCGTGACGCGGCTGGTAATTGGCACCGGAGCGGATCACGCCTGCCGGGTTTGTCGGCCCTGGTGGGTTTGTCGCCTTGGGTACATTTTGACTGATCCATTTGCCGCGGCGCACAACATCTACTACTTGCTAGCCCGTTCGGTGCCGCATACGCTCGACCGGCGGTGCGTTCGCACCGTTCGCCGCGGGGGCGGCGATTCATCCATAGTGGGGACATGACATGCAGAAACTGACTGCAGGATTTGCCGTGTTTGTGTTGGGTATGGGTATGGCGGGAACCGCGTCGGCTGCCGGTGTGGAATTACGGCTCGGTGCAGCATCGCAAAAGGATTTTGGCAGCGGTACGGTCCACTATTCGCTGACAAATAATACGGCCGGTGAGATTCACATTCTGAAGTGGCAGACACCGCTGGAAGGTGTGACGAATGATCTGTTCAACGTGACCCAGAACGGCAAGCCGGTGCCATTTGTAGGGCGCATGGTCAAGCGCGGCAAGCCGGTGGCAGCCGACTACATCACGCTCAAGGCTGGTGAAAGTATCTCTGCCGATGTTGATCTGACCGCGTACTACGACATGCGTAGCGGCGGCCAGTACAGCGTCAGCTACGCGCGCCAGGCATCCGACGTCGTGTTTGAGGCGACGGCGGCGTCCAAGGGTGGCGTGCAGGCCGGTGTGATGGCGTTTGACAAGGTTGGTGGCGCCGAAGCCACGTTCTTCGTCGATGCCGCGCCGGACGCGCTGGATGAGCAGAAGGACCAGACTGTCGGTGTCCGTGCGGCCACCAACAGCTTCGTTGGCTGCAGCACGACGCGCAAGAATCAGCTGATCACGGCACGCAACTCGGGCACGACGTACGCCAGCAATTCTCGCAACTATCTCAATGCCGGTACGGTCGGCAGCCGCTACACCTGGTGGTTCGGCACCTATAACAGCTCGCGCTACACCACGGTGCGCTCGCACTTTAGCAACATCTACAACGCGTTCAGCTCGCAGCCGTTCACCTTCCACTGCGACTGCAATGACAGCGCTTACGCGTACGTGTATCCGAACCAGCCGTATAACATCCACCTGTGCAACGCGTTCTGGTCGGCACCCAATACCGGCACGGATTCCAAGGCCGGCACGTTGGTGCACGAAGTCAGCCACTTCACGGTGATGGGTGGTACGGATGACCACGCCTATGGCCAGACGGCGGCGCACAACCTGGCCCTGAGCAGTCCGAGCCGGGCGGTGGACAACGCCGACAGCCACGAGTACTTCGCGGAGAACACGCCGCCGCGGAATTGATCCCGGCAGCGGGCGAGGGATTGCCCGCCGATCGCGTGGGAGAGGCGCGATCGGACGAACGGCGCAGGCCATGCCTGCGCCGTTCGCGTGTGTAGTCCCCGGGGGCGCCGGAACCCGCTGACGGATCCCGCCAAACGCTGGCAACGCGACGAACGGCGCTGTAGCCCACGGTTCCGTGGCCGTGGTCGGGAAATCGCTAGGTCAGGCTGCGCCGCCGGAACCAGCCGGCCACGCTGAGGCGATTGCGGAGCGCCGGGAGCACTTCGTGCTCGATCTCCGCGGAAAGAAACATCACCAGCATGCCCCCGCGCGGGGCGATGTCGTACGGACCGTCCGGCAGATGCAGGCGCAGCGCGCCGCCGTCGTCGGACTTCCAGTCGTGATTGAGGTAGATGACCGAGGAGACTACCCGCGCGTCATCGTCGCGGAAGCGGTCGAAGTGCCGGGCGTAGCCGGCTCCCGGCGGGTACAGGGCGTAGTGGGCTTCCAGCTCTTCCAGGCCCAGCATCAAACGCCGGTTGAGTACATGCCGCAGCGCCTGCAGGCGGCCCCACAGAACGCGTTGCGCGTCGCTGAGCGCGGGCGCTTCAAACCAATGGGTGCGGTCGCCGCGCAGGACGCCGGCATGCCGGCCCGGGGCCCGTCCGGTCGTCGCCGGGCGCAGGTTGCCGCGACGGTCCAGCTCCTGGCATTCGGCGGCGAGCGCCATGACGGTCGCGGGATCAATGAAATCCGGGTAGCAGCACCATCCGTGGCGCTCCAGGGCGACGGCGACGGCTTCCGCGCGGGATATCGGCGGCGAAATGTCGATGTGCGGTTGATCCGCGGACACGGTAGATCTCCTGTACTGCAATCGTTGTGCATGTTGTCGGTTGCTGCGGCGTCGATAGCGTCATGCCGTTTCCTGTCACTGCCGGCCGCCTGCAGGGAGAAGTACCTGGTTCTTACGGTTGGCGGCCACCGGGCCGGTTCGGCGATGCGTTTGCGTCAACGTCTGGACGTGCCTCCTACCCTATGCGGCAGTCTGGCCGAACCCGTGCATATCCCGCCGACGCGCCTGCGCCGGCCGGGCCTTCGCAGCGCTGCGTGGCGCGTCGGTGCTACGCCAGGTGTTCCGCGAATGACTACCTGCCGCGTCGCTGCAGAGAAGCTGTGCGGGTCGTGCCCCCAGGTCACCGGATGCAACGGGATCACCGGGCGCGACGCGCGTCAGCGCTGCCCTGTGGCATGCCGAAATCCCTATAGTTTTGACACAGCTGTCTGCAAAGTGCTTGCTGCGGTGCGATAGCACGGCAGGCCGATCCGGCTTGCCCGGGATGGGCCCTGCATCGCAATGCCGTCGGATGGCGCGCGGCGCAGGCCACCGCAATGCGGTGTCGGCACGGTCATACGCGGAATGGCGAGACTGCACGGTACTCCTGTCGCCCGGCCGGCCCGTGGCCGAGACAGGTGAATGATGTGGTATCGGCAAGCTCCTGGCGATGCGCGGGACGGGCGTGCGTAGCGGCGTTACGTTTGATTGCAAATGGGTATGTGGTTCGTTCATGCGGGGAACGACGAGGCGGCTGTCCGGGCCGGCGAGGGGCGCGGGTGACGGTCGTGTCCGCCGTGGATCACCGACGCTGCCACAGCGGGTGCCGGCAGTGGGTGCCGGCAACGCGGGGTGTCCCGGGAAGGTGCGGCTGGCACCGCCGCCCATCCCGCCTGCACGGCGGTGCGTGTAGGATGAGCGCCTGGATCGGGCGATACACCTGAAAGGGGGCACGGGATGCCGACGAAAAAAAATCACTTTTCCATGATTCGCGGTTTCCACCTTGCGGACTGGTTCACCCTGGCCAACGCCGGTTCCGGCATGGCGGCCGTATTTGCGGCGATGGCGAGCCTGTCGCCGGGTCGGCAGGTGAGCCTTCTGCTGGCCGTGGCGTTTATCCCTGCCGCCTTTGTCTTTGATGTGCTGGACGGCCGTATCGCACGCTGGCGCCAGCAGCAGTCGGCGCTGGGCCGTGAGCTGGATTCGCTCGCCGACGTGATTTCCTTTGGCGTGGCTCCGGCCGCGATCGCCTTCGCTGCTGGCATGAATGGATTCTGGGACTGTATCGTCCTCGGCTATTTCGTCTGTTGCGGCGTCAGCCGCCTCGCCCGCTACAACATCACGGCCGAGGCACTTTCGCAGGATTCGGGCAAGGTGAAGTACTTCGAAGGCACGCCCATCCCGACCAGTCTGATCCTTGTGCTCGTCATCGGCGTCGCGGTATGGATGGGAAGGAGCGGCGCCGACCTGTGGCTGGGCGGGTTCCAGCTGGGTCCCTGGGGATTCCACCCGCTGGTCCTGCTCTACGCCCTGTCCGGATCGCTGATGATCAGCAAGACGCTGCGTATTCCCAAGCTGTAGGGAAATCCCGCGCCCACGGGCCGAACGCCGCCAGGGATCGTTCCGGCACTCCCCACCCGTCGCGCCACCGCGGTGGTGTCCCGTGCGCATTGCGCGCGTAGGGGGCTGGATTTCGCGCCGCCCCGCCGGCTTCGGAAGCCACGCGTGCGCGTTGCTGTCTGTCCTTGTCACATCCCCGGCTAACGCACCTGCGATTGCGTAGCAGCCGCCGACGCGGCGAGCAGGTGGCCGCCGCGCCGACGTGCGCAACCGTGTGCGGCGGGAAGCCGGCGGTGGCGGAAATCCGCGCCGGAAAATAACGCCTCCGTCCCCTTTTTTATTGCGTTGCAGAAAAAGTGTCCACGCCGTCACCGAATCGTCTTATTTGGCGATTCCGGCGTATGCGCACGGAATTTTTGCCCAAGACGTATGCGCCACGCGGCTCCTAGCCTGCCCTGCAAGAGTGACCTGCGACGAACGGGAAATAACGTCGGCGAACACGCCGGCGCGGGAGGCTCTTGTCCAAAAATACTCAGACGAGGTGGGAGGGAATATGAGTACGCAGAATCGGCCGAGGGCGATGCATCGCCTGCTCGGCACCGTCATGATGGCCAGTGCGGTCGCGGCCGCGCCGTCATTGGCGCAGGATGTCGCCAGCCACACGGCACGGGCCGCTACCGTTCAACGCAGCGCATCGCTGGAAGCCGAGGCGGATGGCGCGCATATCCACGGCGTCGTTCGTCGCGCAGCGGATCGCGCCCCCAGTCGGTGCCGTCGCTGGCGTCACGCCAGGATTACGACCTGCCCGCATCGCGCGCCTTGCCGACGCGCCCATCAATGCCCTCCAGTGCCACGGCACGCAGTTCCGTGGCATCGGAAGCGGCCTGCGACACCGCACAGTTTTCCTCCCTGAGCGGCGCCGGCCTGGTGACGGCCGTGAAAGGCGCGACGTCCGATTGCATCAACAAGCTGTTCAGCCTCAAGGGATCGACGGCGTACTACACGTTCCGCGAAGCGCAGATGGTCACCATCGCCAACGCGCTGCGCAGCGCCGCCAGCAGCTACGACGGCACCAACGCCGGCAACATCCTGCAGCTCATCCTGTTCATGCGCGCCGGCTACTACGTGCAGTATTACGATCCGGCGACGATCGGCGCCTACGGTACGGCGCTGCGTGATGCGGTCCGCCCGGCGCTGGATGCCTTTGCGGCGAATCCGAAATTCTCGCTGGTCAATGACGCCCATGGCGAAGTCCTCGCCGAGTTCGTCACCCTGCTCGACAGCTCCGGCGAAAACGCGCGCTACCTGCCGGTGATCAAGCGTCTGCTCAACAGCTACACCACGGCGTTCAGCAGCTCGTACTGGATGAAGGTGGCGGTCAACAACTGCTACATCGTGGTGTTCCGCGGCCACTACCTCGACAATTTCCGAACGCTGGTGCAGTCCGACAGCTCGATCGTCGACACGCTGTACGACTTCGCCAACCGCCAGTTCGGCCTGTTCGGCACGGACGATGACTACCTCGCCGCCAATGCCGGCCGTGAACTCGCCCGTTTCCTCCAGTACAGCGGTGCGCTCAAGACCAAGGTGCAGGGGCGCGTGAAGGCACTGGCCGATCGCACCACCATTACCGGCACCACGGCGCCCCTGTGGGTCGGCCTGGGCGAAATGGTCGACGAGTTCGACAAGAGCAACTGCAGCTACTACAACCTCTGCGACTACAAGAACCGTCTTTCCGCGGCGGTGCTGCCGGTCTCCTACACCTGCAGTGCCACACTGCGTATCCGCGCCCAGTCGATGAACACCTCCGAGCTCGCCTCGGCCTGCACCACGGTCGGCGGACAGGAAACCTACTTCCACAACCAGCTCGCGACCGGCCGTGTTGCCGTTGCAAACGACAACAACAGCGCGCTGGAAATGGTGGTGTTCGACTCCAGCCGCGACTACCGCACCTATGCCGGCGCGCTGTATGGCATTGATACCAACAATGGCGGCATGTACCTGGAGGGCGATCCGTCGTCCACCACCAACCAGGCGCGCTTCATCGCCTATGAAGCCGAGTGGGCGCGGCCCGCCTTCGAAATCTGGAACCTGACGCACGAATACGTGCACTACCTCGACGGCCGTTTCAACATGTATGGCGACTTCACCGACGGCACCGAGAACAAGAAGACGGTGTGGTGGATCGAGGGCATGGCCGAGTACATGTCCTATTCGTATCGCAACCTGACGTATACCGGCGCCGTCGAGGAAGCCGCGGCGGGCACCTATCCGCTGAGCACGGTGTTCCAGAACGACTACAGCAGCGGCCAGACACGCGTCTATCGCTGGGGCTACCTGGCATCCCGCTTCCTGTTCGAGAAGCATCGCGCTGATGTCACCTCGATCGTCGGTTACTTCCGTCCCGGCAACTACGCCGGCTACACCAGCTTCATGAGCGGCATCGGCAGCCGCTACGACGCGGAGTTCCGCACCTGGCTGACCTGCGTGGCCACGCCGACCGCACCGGGATGCACCACCGGAAACCAGCCGCCGGTGGCGGGTTTCGGCTTCACCAGCAGCGGCCTCACGGTGAATTTCACCGACAGCTCCAGCGATCCGGATGGCAGCATCGCATCGCGTCGCTGGGAGTTCGGTGATGGCTCGACGTCGACGGCGACCCATCCGTCCAAGGCCTATGCGGCCCCGGGAACCTACTCGGTCAAGCTCACCGTCACGGATAATCGTGGCGCAACCGCCAGTACGACCAAGACCGTGACGGTCACCAGTGGCGGCATGTCGACCGTGCTGCAGAATGGTGTGCCCGCGGGCAATCTGTCCGGCGCACAGGGATCGGAGCGCATCTTCACCATCCAGGTGCCGGCGGGCGCGTCGAACCTGCGTTTTGAAACCAGCGGCGGCACTGGCGATGTGGACCTCTACACCCGCCTGGGTTCGGCACCGACCAGTACGACCTTCGACTGCAGCTCGCGCGGCAACGCCAACGCCGAAGTCTGCACGGTCGCAGCGCCGCAGGCCGGCACCTACTACGTGCGACTCCTGGGCTATTCCGCCTATACGGGAGCAAGCCTTGTTGCCAGCTACAGCGTCAGCAGCTTGCCCGAGTGCACCCTGCAACGACCGGACGAACTGGGTCGCAACTGCAAACGCAGCAATATCGCGGCGACGCTGGGCAACTACGCCTACTTCTTCGTGAACGTTCCCGCGGGAACGGCGCAGCTGCGCATCACGACCTCCGGTGGCAGTGGCGATGCGGATCTCTACTACAGCGCTTCCAGCTGGGCCACCACGGCCAGCTATACGCAGCGTTCCATCACCACGACCAACACCGAATCCATCACGGTGAACAACCCGCCAGCCGGCTATCTGTATATCAGCCTGCATGCGCATCAGGCGTTTTCGGGGGTACAGGTGTCAACGTCGTTCTGAGCCGGCCCAGCCGCATGACAGCCCTGCGCGTTGCAAGCGCGCAGGGCACTCCATCGCGCGGGGTGCCCGGATGGGATCGGGCACCCCGCGCACGTACAAACCGCGTACGGTGAAGATCTGTCGGTCTGCATTTCCTTCGGGGAGGCGGGGCGAAGGTTGTGACCGGACGTACCGCTGGCAGGTCCCTTGCACGAGGGACAGCCCCTGTTGCCGCGGACGCTACCATGCCACGACGTCGACGGCTGGAACTTCCCAACATGCCCTTGCTGATCTCGCACCGGGGCATGGAAACGGTTTCCCTCTTTTCCGATGAAACCGACTACGCGCATTACCGCGATTGCCTGCTGCGGACGACATTGCAGTGCGGCGTCCTCATCCATGGCTACGCCTTGCTCCCGCGCCGTGTGGTGCTGCTGACCAATGCCGCGGCGGTCGGTGCGACGTCACGGGCGATCCGCAACACGGCGCAGCAGTATGCGCAATGGCTCAATCGCCGGCGCTCACGCCACGGGGCATTGTGGGACGGTCGATTCAAATCCTGTCTGGTCGAGCCAGAGCAGGTTGTGCTGTCGGCGCTGCGCTATATAGAGCAGGCGCCGCAACGGGCGGGCCTGGTCGGCGAGGCGCCGCAGTGGCCCTGGTCCAGCGCCGCTGCCCATGTGTGTGCCGGTGAAGATGACGTGCTGACCCCTCACCCGGCGTACCTGCGCCTGGGTATCGACCGGCGCACGCGGGGAAGGGCGTGGTCGGAATACCTCGGCGTCGCCCAGGATGAGGCGCAACTGGGGCAGATCCGGGCGCACCTGGCGCAGGAACGTGCCCTGGGCAGCGCCCAGTTCCAGGCCATGGTGACGACGGCCTTGAGCAGCCCTGCCGCCTGGCGTCCGAGGGGGCGCCCCAAGCTCTGCCTGCAGTGACGGGAAATGTTATAAAGCGACACGCGGTAGCATACTGTAAACAGTGACAGGTATACATTGGGTTTCGTTGCCGGTTCAATCCTGCAACGGATCCCGTCGTCGGGATCGGGGAGGGCGGCACATACGGGAGGTGTCGCCGACAGTCATTCGGTGCTTCGCAGGCGGCGACACGTGCCATCCGGAAAGCGCAACTCCGGCCCGGCGCGCGGCGCGCGCACTCCGATGAAGGTCGCGCCCGGCGGGATCCGTATCATTTCGACGCCCGGCGAAACGGCCGCGCTGATTGCCTGCCTATGCCGCGTGTCTTCACAAGCCTGATCCTTTGACTCAAGCGGCTCCGAACGCGCGGTAGGGCACTCAGGGGTCTTCGAGGGGCTCGAGACGGTAGCCGACGCCGTAGACGGAGGCGATCGGTTCTTCGCCGGGGCAGGCGTCAGTGAGCTTGCGGCGAAGGTTCTTGATGTGGCTGTCGACGGTCCTGTCGCTGACGACGCGATGGTCCAGGTAGGCCGCGTCGATGAGCTGCTGGCGCGAGAAGACGCAACCGGTGCGCGCGGCCAGGGTACGCAGCAGCCGGTACTCGACCGGCGTCAATGAGAGTGTGACACCGCGGATCTTCGCCTCGAAGCGGGCGTCGTCCAGTTCCAGTCCGGCGGCAGCGCCAGGCGTGGGTTCCGGGTGCGATCGACGCAGTACGACCTTCACGCGGGCGACGACTTCGCGTGGCGAGAAGGGTTTGCAGATATAGTCGTCTGCGCCCAGTTCCAGGCCCAGCAGGCGGTCGATCTCCTCGACGCGCGCGGTGACCATGAGAATGGGAACATTGGAAAATGCGCGTATTTCGCGACACACGGTCAGACCGTCCTTGCCGGGAAGCATCAGGTCCAGCAGGACAGCGGCAGGCGCATGGTCGCGGACGTAGTCCGCCGCGACGCCGCCATTGGCCAGAATGTGGACCGCGTAACCCGCGGCGACGAGATAGTCGCGCAGCACGGCGGCGATCTTGGCTTCGTCTTCGACGAGCAGTACGGTCTGCAGGCCGGTCATTAGTCCTTCTCCGCAATCGGCAGTCGCAGGCGCACGCGCAGCCCGCCCAGGGGGGAATGGTGTGCTTCGATGCTGCCGCCATGGGCCTGCACGATCGCGCGGCAGATGGCCAGCCCCAGGCCCGCGCCGCCGTGGGCGCGGTTGCGTGACCGGTCAACGCGATACAGGCGATCGAACAGGCGCGGCAGGGATTCGGGCGGAACGCCGGGCGGGGTGTCATCAATGTCGACAGACCAGTGCGTGGGCAGGCGCGTCGCCGTGATGCGGATGCGGCCGGGGGCGTCGGTGTACCGCCGGCTGTTGCCGATGAGATTGGCCAGCAACTGGTTGAGACGGCCCTCATCGCCGCGCACCGGCAGCACAGTCGCCGGCAGCGGCGCCAGTTCCAGCGTGAGGCCGGCATCGGTGCAGGCGGCGCTCTGCGCGGCGCAGGTGGCCATGAGCACCTCGCCCAGGTCCATGGGGGCGAAGCGGTAGTCCAGCGCGCCGGCGTCGGCCAGTGACAGCTGATAGAGATCATCGATGAGCGCGGCCAGGCGTGCGCATTCGGCGTGCAGTGAGTTCAGGGCCGTTGCATTCATCGGGCGGACACCGTCCTGCATCGCCTGGATTTCGCCCTGCAGGATGCTCAGCGGCGTACGCAGTTCATGCGCGATGTCGGCTCCCCAGTCGCGACGCGCCTGCTGGTGCTGCTCCAGGGTCGAAGCCAGGTGGTTGAAGTGATTGCTCAGCGCGCCCAGTTCGTCATTGCGCACCTGTGGCAGGCGTCGCGAGTAGTCGCCATCGGCCAGGGCGGACGTGCCCTCCGCCAGGGCGCGGATCGGTTGGAGCAGCCAGCGGGCGAGGGCAAATGCCAGCACGACGGCGCCGACGAGGATCACCAGCGCGGCGACCAGTGCCTGGCGCCACTGTGTGGCGGCGAATGCCTGGGCAAGGTCACCGCTGGGTGCGGGCAGTGGTGACAGCAGCAACCGGCCCACCACGGCACCTTCCACCTTCACGTCGAACGTCGCTGCTACCACCGCGATAGCGGGATTGCCGAGCACATGGCGACCCTGTGCGTCGAACAGGTGCAGACGGGGACCCAGGTCGAAGGGGCCGGGACGCGGACGATGGCGGCCGGGCGGGCCTTCCCCGTCACCGCGGGGCGGCGGCCGGCCTTCGTGCGGGCCGCGGTAGGCCGGATCGTCGGGCGGGCCGCGACGCGCCGGGTCCTGCGGTGGGGGGTGACGATCCGCCGCCCCGGGGGAGGGCGGTAGTCCGGGCCCTGGCCCGGCGGCGGACGATGCGGCGGCCGTCCTTCCCGAGCGGCGCCGACGCCCGGTTCCGCGGCCATGCCCTCTTCACGCAGCCCGAGCGCGCGAACCAGCTCGCCCGGATCGTTGTGCAGGAAATCCCAGCTGCCGTGCTGCGCATACGCCTGCGCCAGCTGCGGCAATTGCTGTTCGATGCGCTGGCGCCCCAGGCCATTGAGATAATCGAGGAAGCCGCGCCGGAACGCGCCCTGCTGCCAGATCACATAGCTGACGAGCGCGGCACCGCTCAGGATGGCAAATGCAAGAAAGAGGCGTTGCCACAGGCGAAGGGACATCGGAAACCGGCCGCTGTGTTGACGCGATCACGATAGCCGCCTGCCCACGGCGACGGAACCCTTGCGCGGCAGATTCCACGGGTTTTCCATGATTGCTGCGCGATTGATGCCAATCGTGCAGCGCGCGCAAACCCTGAAGCAGTGCGGCGCCTTCCAGTGCGGCGCCGCGACGGTTGCCTCAGCCGGCCTTTTCGCCGGACTTGTGCGCGATCCAGGCGCCGATCAACGCCGAGACATAGGGAATAGCCTGGGCGCCCAGGATCACCATCCAGAGTTTCCCCTCGGTGTACTGCAAGCCGTACATCTTCATCATGCCCACGATGGCCACGCACAGGGCGAAGAACATCAGCAGCTCCTCGCGCACCGAGGAGAAGGCGCTGGGGCGTTTGCTCAGGCGGCGGCTCTTGGCGGTGCGGACGAATTCGCCCTTCTTCTTGGCAAGGCCCATGAAGATGCCGCGCGCGATGGCGTGGCTGAGCGCCATGCTCGCGATCGACGCCATGATGGTGTCCTTCCAGGAGCAGGGCACGCGTACGCGGTAGAGCGCGATGCCGAACACGGCCTTGGAAATGAAGAAGCCCATGATCGGGACGAGGAAGAGCTGCAGCGGCAGGCTGAAGTACTCAGGCAGGCCGAGCATCAGCGCGGTCCATGCCAGCGCCATCAGGGTGAAAACCAGGTGCAGCGCGTCGGCGAACCAGCTGAACCAGCCGGTCAGGAAGTGGAAGCGCTGGCCGGCGCTCAACGGACCTTTGCGGGTCATCCAGTCCCAGCGTGCCTTGAGGATCTGCATTGCGCCGAAGGCCCAGCGGTAGCGCTGCGACTTGTACGCCGTGAAGTCGGCCGGGGTGAGGCCGCGACCCATGATTTCGTCGACGTAGACCAGGTCCAGGCCTTCCTGCATCAGGCGCAGGCCTAGCTCGGCGTCTTCGCAGATCGTCCATTCCGACCAGTTGCCGGTGCGTTCGAGCGCCTCGCGCCGCACCATCGTCATGGTGCCGTGCTGGATGATGGCGTTGCGCTCGTTGCGGTGGTGCATGCCGATGCGGAAGAAACCGTCGTATTCCCAGTTGGTCATGCGGCGGAATTCGTTGTGTTCCCAGTCGCGGTGCGCCTGGGGGCACTGGACGACGGCCACCTTCGGGTCGTGGAAATAGCCGGTGAGGGCCTTGAGCCAATCCGGGCGCACGGCGTAGTCGGCGTCGACCGCGGCGATGACTTCGGCGCGCGGGTCGGTTTCCTTGAGGCCGAAATTGAGCGCACCTGCCTTGAAGCCCGGCCACGGATTGAGGTGGAAGAAGCGGAATCGGCTACCCAGCTTCTGGCAGTGCTCCTCGACCGGCTTCCAGACTTCCTCGTTCTTGGTGTTGTTGTCGATCACCAGCACCTCGAAATTTTCGTAGTCGAGTGCGGCGAGCGAATCGAGCGTGAGGATCACCATCTCCGGCGGCTCGTTGCAGCAGGCCAGATGCACCGATACGAACGGCTGGCGTTCGTCCGGCGCCGGCGTCAGGAGGGTGAACTCGCGCAGCCAGCTGCGCCGCCAGATCACCTCGGTGAACTCGAAGGCGTTGATCAGCAGGATGCCGATGATGGCCAGCTGCGCCGGCATGAGGATCACCAGCATCGCCCAGTCGATCGGGTCCAGGTAGAACGAGTAGGGCACCGTGGTCGACCAGACCAGGACGCCGGCGGACAACTGGATCAGGCCCAGGAAGAACAGCTTTCCGGCCAGACGGAAGCGCCAGAACTGCCAGGCGAACCAGATCATCGGCAGCAGCGCCAGTGCGGAAGCCGCGAAGGCTTTCCACGGCCAGTTCGGATCTTCGATGACCGGGCCTTCCATCGAGAACTTCGGCAGGCGGTCGGCGCCGAAGATACCCCAGTAGGCGCCAGCGCGGCCTTCGGCTTCTTCCTTCCAGGGCTGATCGAAGGCTTCCATCAGGTAGTAATCGATGCCGCGTTCGCGTGCGACATTGAGCCAGTCGCGGATGAAATGGGCTTCGTCGGCGACCGTGGGTTCGGCGAACTTCTTGCGGTCGCCGTAGCTGGGCCAGCCCACTTCGCCGATCACGACCTTCTTGCCCGGGTACAGACGCTTGAGTTCCTCGTAGTTACCCAGGGCGAAGCCAATGGCGTCCTTGCGCGGGATGCCTTCCCAGTAGGGCAGCAGGTGAACGGTGATGAAATCGACATGCTGGACCAGCTCGGGGTGCTTTATCCAGATGTGCAAAGGTTCTGCAGTGGAAACCGGCTGGCGGATCGCGGCGCGGGCGCGGTCGAGGTAATCGATCAGTTCCTCGACCTTGAGGTCGTCGCGCAGCATCGATTCGTTACCGATCATCACGCGGTCGATGTTGGGCCAGCGCCGTGCGGCCGTGATCACGGCCTGGAGTTCTTCCTCGTTGTGCTCCATGCGGCGGTCAAGCCAGGCACCGGCCATGACGTCCAGGCCCAGGTCGCGTGCCAGGCGCGGGATAGCGGGGCTCTGCAGCGAGGAGTAGGTACGAACCCGCTTGCCGTGCTTGGCAATGATGCGCAGATCGGAGGCGAGCTCCTCGTCGCTGGGATAATTCTCGCGCAGCGGACTTTGATAGCGCTGGAAGGCCGAGAAGGCGAAGCCTTCGACCGGGCCGCTCCAGTTGGCGATCTGGACGGGGCGGTTGATCCATGCCCACAGGCCCACGTTGAGCGCAGCCACCAGCAAGGCGAGGAGAAGCGCACCCCACAGCGATTTCTTGGCGACAGCAGGCTGTGGATTGCTCAAGTCGAACCTCGGAAAAGCGGATGTGCAACGCGCACGGAAAATGGCGCGCAGGATAGCCCAACGGGGAATCGGGTCACAACGCGTATCGAGCCCGATTTCCGCTTGATTTTTCGCAGGTTATCGGTTTGTGAGGGCGCCTGGGGGCGGTGCCGGCAGTCAGGTCGATGGCGGCGTGGCGCCGGCATCCGCCTTGCGTGCCCGCCATCGGTTGATCGCGATTGGCAGCAGCGACAACGCCGCCACGCCAATCAGCGGGCCGATCACCATCGGATCGGTCATCAGCGACAGGTCGACCTTGCCGGTCTGGGCGATGTTCTTGGCCAGGCCCGCGCCCAACACGCTTTCGATCGCGGTCATGACCGAGCCGCCGCCGGCGGTCGCCAGGAGGAACAGCCAGACCGGGCAGCGCAGCCAGGCCAGCGCGACGGTCACGCCGCCGAAGGGGAAGAAGGGCACCAGGCGCAGGAAAAAGGTGTAGCTCACCGGATGCGCCTGGTAACCGCCGCGAAGCCGCTCGACCAGGGCCGGCGCGCTGCCGTGGCTGTGGTCGCCGAAGGCGGCGCGGCTGGCAAAGAAGAGCACCAGGGCGCCCAGGGTGACGCCGATGGACGACAGCACGGCACCGTGCAGCGCACCGAAAAGCATGCCACCGGCGAGGATGATCACCACCGCACCGGGGATGCCGGTCGAAATCGCCAATGCCATGACGCCGATGTGGATCAGCGAGGCGATCACCGGGTGCTCGGCGATCTGCTGGCGCAGTGCCATCTGCTCCTGGGAAAGGGTTTCCGGCCGCAGTCGGTCCAGTGTGCCGGAGAAGAACAGGGCCAGGCCGATGCCGACCAGCAGGAACAGGGGCAAGAGCGAACGCAGACGTTTCATGCGGCGGTGCAACCTCGGTGCGGTTCGGGCCGGGCGGCGGGCCGGCGCCCGGCCAGCGCTGTCCGGCGGGGCGATGACCGGATCCGGGAGCCGAAAAAGATTGGGGCCGGAATTCCGGCCCCAATGGATACCTTCGCGAAGTGTACCCCGATCAAGGGCTTGCTTCGAACCCGTTGCGGAAGATCCGATCCGTCGCGAGAGTGAAGACAAAGCCGTCATGGTCGGAGACGCCGATCGCCGGATGCGGGCAGGCCGGCGGGGCCGGCGTCGGCACAAGGCCGCACTGGCGCTCGATTTCGTTTGGTGCGTCCTGGTTGGCGCGGCCGAACTCAAAGCCGGTGAACATCGCCTTGGCGGCGCTGTTCAGCAGGGCGATGTCCAGCACCTGCAGGGTCGGCACGTCGCGCGTGTTGAAGCCCTGGAACTGGCCGAAGTTCTCGGTGAAGAGGAACGAGTACTGCTCGTTCGCCGGCAGCGAGTTCACGGCGTTGTACAGGCTCGGCATGACGATATTGGCACCCAGGTCCAGCAGGTTGGCCGCGTCGTCGTAGGTGCCCGCCATCAGGCCCACCACGTCTGCCCAGCCGTCGGTGAACTGGTAGGCGTTGAAGTCGCCGACCACGGCAAACGGCACGTTCGGATGGGCCGTCTGGAACTGCTGGATCTGCTGCGCCGCGTACTGTGCCTGGGTGAAGCGCTTGAGGCGGTTGCGGTCGACATCGCCCTGCTGGCAGCTGGCGCCGCCGGTCTGGTCGGTGCAGCTGCGCGCCTTGGGATGCACCACCATCACCGCGAACGGCATGCCGCCGTTGCCGGTGAAGCTGGCTTCCAGGAGCAGCAACGGACGGTCGTTGAGCAGCGCCGTGGCGCTGCCGGTCGGGTCGTTCCAGGTGGTCGTCTTGCCGACCTGGGTCACAGTGTTGATCGTGACGCGGTCGGTGCGGACCAGGAAGCCGACGTCGATACCGCCGACGTCGTTGCCCTCTTCCAGGCGGGCGGTGTAGGGCACGCCGGTATCGGTGGTGAGCCGGGTCGCCAGCGCCTGCAGCACGGCCAGGTTTTCGACTTCCTCCACGCCCAGCACGTCCGGCAGCTTCAGCACGTCGGCGACGTAGCGCGAGAGGCGTGCCACCTTGGCATCGAAGACGGCCTGGGTCGGCGTCGGCGAGACGCAGGGATCCGAACCGCTGCCCGCGCTGTTGGTGGTGTCGCAGTAGCGCAGCATGTTGAACGCGCCGATGCGCAGCTCGGCGGCGCCGGCACTGTCGCGCACCGGGCGCGGAATGGTGCTGGCCGCGGTGACGTTGAATTCGGTCGCCCACAGCTCGTAGTCGCCGAAGTCGTAGCCGAGCACGCCGACGGCGTTGAAGCGCGTGCCGCCGTAGATCGGCGTGCCGTTCGGTACGGCGCCGAAATAGTCGGCGTCCAGCTCGAACAGCTCCGGATTGCCGTCCCACTCGCCTGCGAGGGTATTGCCCGCCGTGGTGAGCAGCGGGAACAGCAGGCCCGGATCACGTACGCCGCGACGGCCGTTGGCCGTGATGAACACCTCGGCAAAGGTTTCCGTCGGCGGGTTTGCGAAACGCTGGTTGCCGGTGCTGACCAGGCCGTCGGCCACGCGCACGCGCATGAACTCGAAGCATTCGAAGTTGCTGCCGCTGGTCGGGCAGCTCGGCAGGGCCGGGTTGGAAGACGGCCTGCTGGCGTCGAAGTCGACCGGCGTGGGCAGCGGCTGTGCGTTGCCGGTGACGGTCACGGTGGCGAAGGTCAGCTCGGTGAGGCCGTTGAATTCCGTCGCGGTGGCGCTGACGTCGACGCGGTCACCGATCGCGACGGCCGGCGTCGTGACGGTGTAGACGTAGATCGCCTCCGAGGTGTTGATGTTGCTGTCCGCGCGGGCATCCGGTGCCTGCATCGTGAAGCCGGCCGGGCCGATACCCGTCACGATGTTGCCGCTGGTGGCGACAACCTGGTTGTTGAACGGCGTTGCCGCGTTGTCGCCCTGGATATCGTGGATTTCCAGGTAGTCATCGTTGCTGATCGTGCCGGTGGCCGTGGCGTCGGCCAGGGTGGCGTTGGTCGCCGCGGCCAGCGTCACAGTGAAGGTTTCGTTCGGTTCGAAACGCGCGTCGCCATTGACGGCGACGATGACCTGGCCGCTGTTCTGGCCTTCCGCGATGGTGCCGGCGACGCCCGACTGCGCGGCGTAGTCGCCGTCGGCCGTGGTGGCGGTGCCATCGGTGGTGGTGACGGTGAAGCCCACGCCGCCCTGCGGCGCAGGGCCGCTCAGGGTGATCGGGAAGACCAGCTGAGCCTGGCCGGAATGCCCTTCGGTAACCGAGGCGTCGTCGATGGACAGGTTCGGCGCGACGTCGTCATTGGTGATGGTGGCCGTGCCCTGGCCGCCGGAAATCGTGGCGCTGCCGCTGGGATTGCTCAGCTCCACCGTGAAGGTTTCGCCCGACTCGATCTTGGTGTCGCCGTTCACGCTGACCGCGAACGTCGCGCTGGTCTGGCCTTCCAGGATGGTGACCGTCGCGCTACGCGCGGCGTAGTCGTTGTCGGCCGTCGTGGCGGTGCCGTCGCTGGTGGTGGCGGTGACCTGGATGCCGCCGGCCGGCGCGGCCATGGACGAGGTCACGGTGAACGTGGCGTCGGCCGTGCCGCTGTTACCTTCGATGACGCTGGTGTTGTTGATCGACAGGACCGGAACCACTGACTCATCGTCATTGGTGATGGTGCCAAGGCCCTGCGCGTCACCGGCCGTGGCGTTGGCGAGGTTGGTCAGGTTGACGAAGAAGGTTTCGGTGGGCTCGACCGTCGTGTCGCCGTTGACCAGAACCTCGACTGTCGTGCTGGTGCTGCCAGCGGGAATTTCGCCGCCCGCCGTCGTGTTGGCGTAGTCGAGCTCGGACGCAAGGGCTGTGTCGTCGGCTGTCACCGCGGTGAAAGTCGTCGCGAGGCCGGAGGCGGCGGACAGCGAGACCGTAAAGGTCGCAATGGCCTGGCCGGCGTTGCCCTCGGTAACGGTCGCGTCGCCGATGCTGATGGCCGGTGCGCTGTCGTCATTGGTGATCTGGCCCGTCGCCTGCGTGTCGAGCGCGGTGGCGCCGACGACGCTGGAGAGGGTAACCGTCAGGTTTTCATCCAGTTCGAACAGGGTGTCGCCGTCGACGTTCACGGTGACCGTCGTGCTCGTCGTGCCTTCGGTGATGCTGAAGGGGGCCGAAGACAGGGCGCTGTAGTCGGCGCCGGCCGTAGCGGTTCCGCCGCCGGTCGTTGCCACAAAGGAGACCCCGCCCGCCGGCGCCGCGCCGCTGAGACTGACCGTGAAACTAAGAGCGGTCGTGCCGCTGTTGCCTTCCGCGACGGTGGCGTCGGCGATCGACAGGGTCACGCCGCAGCTGTTGGCCGAGGCGGCCGAATTGCGCGGGCTGGGCGTGGCGGCCAGGAAGTCGTTGGCGTTGTTGTTGGTCTCGGTGCATCCGGCGCCCTTGCGCTGGTCCGAGAGGATGTTGCTCGGCGCCGGCGCGGCGCCGGTACCTTCGAAGAAGTTGGCCCCGCCGAATCCGACGAGATCGACGATCTGCGCCAACTGCGCGGCGCTGCAGACGTTGTTGCCGCCATTGCAGGCCAGCGCGCTCGTGCCATTGACGAGGACAACCTTGCCGCCGCTGGCCGACATGTTGGTCGTGCCGGTGGCGTCTGGTGTAGGCAGGTCCAGGCCAGGCGTGCCGCTGCTGGCCAACTGGATGAGGAAGTACTTGCCCGGTGCCAGGGTGGCGGTGGGCGTTGCGGCGACGGCGAAATTTCCCGTGCCGGTGGCGCTCGCATACTGAACAGTCAGGCCGGCCAGGTTGACCGAAGTGGATCCAGCGTTGAAAAGCTCGACGAAATCGTTCTTGTAGGTGGCACTGGTACCGCCGCCGCCACCATAGACCTGGCTGATGACCACCGCCGATTCGGCGGATGTCGCAGCCCCCAACAGCACGATTCCGGCAACGAGTGCACGGTGCTTACGGAGCATCTGATTTTCCCCTGAGCCAAACCAAAAGACGACCGGATCGCCCGTCGCGACGGGCGATTTCGGAAACCCAATGTGCGAGCGGCTGCCGTCGGCGACCCGCGGGCAAGCCGTCACCGGTCCGCGTTTGAAAACGCGGTGGTCGGCGCTGGCCGATTCGGGGTGAGACCGGCGGTCTCCGTGTGGATCCTGCTATTCGATACGCGGCGCCCCAGCGCGCGCGCTTCCCTGGCCGAGCAACGAGCGGTTGCTGCGGAACGGCACATCCTTCGCCGCGGGGCGAACAGGGCACCCGGCCCTGTCTGCCGAAAGGTGGCGGAGGCTAGCACGGGTTTTTGACGTTTTCATGTATCAGCGCAGCATTACATGCGCCATTCGCTGGGGTTTGCCGCCGGACGGTTCGAGCAGGCCGAGCGGCGGTCGAGGCCGCCGCCCGGCAGGGGAGGGGATCGCGCGCGACGGCGGTTCAGGCCAGCAGCGAGCGCAACATCCAGGCGGTTTTCTCGTGGGCTTCCATGCGCTGGGTGGCGAGGTCCGCGGTGGGCTGGTCGTTGGCCTTCTCCGCGACCTTGAATAGCTCGCGCGCCGTGCGGGTCGCCGTTTCATGGCCGGAAACCAGCTGCTGCACCATGCCCTTCCAGTCCGGCACGCCGGTCTCCTCGGGGATGGAGGAAAGCTTGGCAAACTGGGCGCCGGAGCCGGGCGCGGCCACGTCCAGGGCCCGGATGCGCTCGGCGATCTGGTCCAGCGCCAGCCACATCTCGTTGTACTGGGTCTCGAACATCAGGTGCAGGGCATTGAACATCGGCCCGGTGACGTTCCAGTGGAAGCCGTGGGTCTTCAGGTACAGGGTGTAGGTATCGGCCAGCTGGCGCGACAGCGCCTTGGCGATGGCTTCCCGATCCTTCTTGGCAATTCCGATATCAATACCCATCTGAGCGCTCCGTGGTGGTCGATGCCGGCACCTTAGCGGTGCGGCGGGGTGGGAGGAAATCGGTACTTGTGATCGTTTCGATAGGCTCGCGCTATCATGGCGCCTCTGCCGGACGATTCGGGCGATTCCCCACCCGTCCGGCGCGGCCCGTGTCCTGCGCAGAACGCCCAGGCGGACCCGACCGGCACGCCGCCGACCTCCATGATGACCGGAAGCCGCCTTCCGGCCGGCCCACCGGGCCGTTCACCGAAAGTCCTGACATGTCTGACCTGAAAACCCTGCGTGCACAAATCGATGGAACGATGACGCGCGACTTCGGCCGCCTGCTGGGGCGCTGGCGTCGGCAGAGCGAGGCGGGCGACAAGGCCACGCCGGAGCAGCTGGCGGCGCTGGCGGCCGACATCGCCCGTTCGCGCCAGCAGCGTGCCGCGCGCGCGGCACGCGTTCCAGCCATCCGGATCGATGAATCCCTGCCGATCGCCGCCAAGAGTGAGGAAATCGTCGAGCTGATCCGACGCCACCAGGTGGTCGTGCTGGCCGGCGAGACCGGTTCGGGCAAGACTACCCAGCTGCCGAAGTTGTGTCTGGCGGCTGGCCGCGGCGTCGCCGGCATGATCGGCTGCACCCAGCCGCGCCGCATCGCGGCGCGCAGCGTCGCGCGCCGCGTGGCGCAGGAACTGGAGAACCAGGTCGGTGACCTGGTCGGATTCCAGGTCCGCTTCAATGATCAGGTTTCGGACGAGTCCCTGGTCAAGTTCATGACCGACGGCATCCTGCTGGCGGAAACGCAGTCCGACGGCTGGCTCAACGCCTATGACACGATCATCCTGGACGAGGCGCACGAGCGCAGCCTCAACATCGATTTCCTGCTGGGCTATCTCAAGCGCCTGCTGAAGAAGCGCCGGGATCTCAAGCTGATCGTCACGTCCGCGACGATCGACACTGCCCGCTTCGCCGCGCATTTCGACACTGCGCCGGTGGTCAACGTCGAAGGGCGCAGCTATCCGGTGGAAGTGCGCTGGCGCCCGCCGCCCGAACGTGGCGAGAGCAGCCTGACGGATCAGATCGTCGCCGCCGTCGACGAGATCACCCAGGATGATCCGCGCGGCGACGTGCTGCTCTTCCTGCCGGGCGAACGGGAGATCCGCGATGCCCATCTGGCGCTGGCCCGGCGCAAGTACCGCGCGACCGAGGTGCTGCCCCTGTACGCGCGTCTGTCGGCCAACGACCAGGACCGCGTATTCAAACCGGGTGCCGAGCGGCGCATCGTGCTGGCCACCAATGTGGCGGAAACCTCGCTGACGGTGCCGCGGATCCGCTACGTGATCGATACCGGCACCGCCCGGGTGAAGCGCTATTCGCCGCGTTCGCAGCTGGAACGGCTGCATATCGAGCCGGTGTCGCAGGCGGCAGCCGAGCAGCGCAAGGGGCGCTGCGGACGCGTCGGTCCGGGCATTTGCTATCGCTTGTATAGCGAAGCGGATTTCTCCCAGCGGGCGCGCTACACGGATCCTGAAATCCTGCGTTCCTCGCTGGCCGGGGTGATTCTGCGCATGCTCAGCCTGAAGCTGGGTGACGTGGCTGAATTTCCCTTCGTGGAGGCGCCGCCCGAACGGGCGATCGGCGACGGTTACCGGCGCCTGGCCGAACTGGGGGCGATCGACGAGCGCAAGCGGCTCACGCCGGTCGGACGCGCATTGGCGCAAATCCCCGTCGATGTTGCGCTCGCGCGCATGCTGTACGAGGCGCACGAACGCGGTGCGCTGCGCGAGCTGTTGATCCTGGCGGCTTTCCTGAGCATCCAGGATCCGCGCGAACGTCCCGCCGACGCGCGCCAGGCGGCGGATCAGGCGCATGCCGAATTTGTCGATCCGAAATCGGATTTCGTGACCGTGCTGCGGCTGTGGCAGGCCCATGCGCAGGCGCACGAGGACCTTTCCCAGTCGAAACTGCGCGACTGGTGCCAGGCACGGTTTCTGTCCTACCTGCGCATGCGTGAATGGCGCGAGTTGCACCGGCAGTTGCTGCTGATCACCGACGAAATGGGCTGGCGCGATGACGTACCCGTGTTGGCCGAAGCACCGGTTGCGCGTTCACCGGCGCCGCGTACGCCACGCCGTGGCGAAGTGCCGCGTGACGTCGCCGTGCCTACGTCGGCAGCAGGGGGCGCGTTGCTCGATGCGGTGGCGTACCAGTCCGTGCACCAATGCCTGCTGGCCGGCTGGCCGACGCAGGTCGGGCACCGTGACGAGCGTGGCACCTACCGCAGTACGCGCGAGCGCCGCTTTCAGATCTTTCCCGGGTCGGGTCTGGCCAAGGCGCCGCCGCCGTGGCTGCTCGCCGGCCAGGTGCTGGATCTGCAAAAGGTATACGGAATGCTCTGCGCGCGGATCGAGCCGGAATGGGTGGAAACCCTGGCCGCGCACCTGGTCAAGCGCAGCTGGCGGGATGTCCACTGGTCAGCCAAGCGCGGTGCGGTGATGGCCTACGAACAGGTGACCCTGTTCGGGCTCACCCTGGTGGAAAAGCGCCTGGTGCAATTTGGTGCGCAGGACCCGGAGCAGGCGCACGAGGTATTCGTGAATCAGGCGCTGGCGCGGTGCGAACTCGACGCCAAGGCTGATTTCGTGCGCGCCAACGCGCGCGTGCTGGCCGAGGCGCGCGAGCTGGAAGCCAAGCAGCGCCGCAGCGGACTGCTCAAGGACGAATCCGTGCTCGCCGCCTGGTTCGCCGGCAAGATGCCGACGGATATCTCCACCACGGCAGCGCTCGATGCCTGGTACCGGCGCGCGACGCCCGCCGAACAGGCGGCTCTGCGCTGGTCGCTGGACGATGTGCTGGGCAGTGTCCCGGGGATTGCCGCGCGGGATTTCCCGGCCCGGCTGACCTTCGGCGGGCACAAGCTCCGCGTGGAGTACCGGTTCCTGCCCGGCGATCCGGCGGACGGCGTCAGCCTCCAGTTGCCGCTGGCCTTCGTCAACGCCGTCAGCGCGGCGCAGTGCGAATGGCTGGTACCGGGGCTGCTGCCGGAAAAGGTTGCTGAGCTGATTCGTGGCCTGCCAAAGGCGCTGCGGCGCAATTTCGTGCCGGCGCCGGATTTCGCACGCGCCTTTGCCGAGGCGACGCCGCCGTCCGACCAGCCTCTGGCTGTGGCCCTGGCGGCCTACCTCAAGCGCGTCACGGGCGTGGAGGTGACTTCAGCGGACTTCGATGGCATCGCGTTGCCGCCGCATCTGTCCATGCATCTGCGCGTGTACGACGACAACGGACGGACGCTGGCGGAAGGGCGTGACCTGGCGCTGATCCAGTCCAACTGGAGCGGTGCCGCCCGGGCCGCGTTTTCGCGCGTTGCCGACGCGGAACTCACGCGTGAAGACGTGGCGGGTTTTGATTTCGGCGAGATTCCGGCGACCCTGCTCAGCGACGGTGGCCTGACCGCATTTCCGGCACTGGTGGACCTCGGCGACAGCGTGGCGCTGCGCGTCTTCGAGCGGCGCGACGAGGCTTTGCAATCGCACCGCGGCGGCGTCGTACGTCTGCTGCGCCGGGCGCTGGCGGACCGGATCAAGCAGGCGCGCCGGAAATTGCCGATCAATCACGCGCTCGCGCTCAAGTATGCGGGCATCGCCAGCGTCGACTCCCTGCGGGAGGACCTGGTCGAGGCCGCGCTGCGCGAACTGTTGTCGCAGCGTGACCTGGACATCCGTCGGCGCGAGGATTTCCAGCAGGTCGAGGCGGAGCTGGGCCGCGCCCTGTTCGCCCAGGCGACGGCGTGGTTGCGACTGGTCGAAGACGTGCTGACAGCCTATGCCGAAGCGGGACCGCTCCTGACGCCGCCGCTGATGGGATATGGCCGGGCAAACTACGACGATCTGCGCGAACAGCTGGCGGCGATGATCTATCCCGGGTTTGTCAGCCAGACGCCGAAATCGCGCCTGATTCACCTGCCGCGTTATCTCAAGGCGATGCGCCTGCGCGCCGAACGGCTGCGCGAAGACGCCACCCGCGACCAGGCGCGGATGCTCGCGGTGCAAGGTTACTGGCGCGACTACCTCAAGCTCAGGGCGAGCGGGCAGGCGGATGCGGAGCGACTGGACGAGCTGCGCTGGCTGATCGAGGAGTTGCGCGTGTCGCTGTTCGCACAGGAACTGAAAACGCCCGAGCCGGTGTCACCCAAGCGCCTGCAGAAGGCTGTCGAAGCCCTCGGTGGACGTTGATCCAGCCGCCGGCGCCTCCGTGCGGGACGCCGGCGGCGGGCAATGCGTTACTTGACGCGGCGCACGCGCAGGCTGCAGTTGCAGCCGTCGATGGACATCAGCCAGCTGCCCAGCAGCATGGGCTTGATGCGCACCTGGGGGTTGGCGAGGTTCAGGTCCGTGCGCATGCCCGACTCGGCCTGTTGCCAGACCTGGCCGTTATCGAGCTTGAACTGGGTCTTGCCCAGCCAGCCGGTCAGATTTCCGGCAATGTGGGCTTCGACCACCTCGCGCTCGGCTTCTTCCGGGTAGAACTCCGGCGTGCGGTTCTTGCCGGTGGCGACCGGTGCGCCGGGAGCCAGGCCGTTGACGCGCAGCCAGTCGTTGAGAGCCTTGAGTTCCTCGGCGGACAGGCGTCCGAGGCCTGCCGCGTCAAATTCCTTGCGGCTCATGCGCTCTTCGAGCGTGGAGAACTCGGCGGCCGTGGCGGTGCCCGACAGCGCCAGGGCAAGGGTCAGGACGGCGCGGATCGCGCGTTTTTGCATGTGATGGCTCCCTAGATGCCGGACCGGTCGCGGCCCGCAGCCGGCGATTGTATCCGCGTGTGAACGGACTCAGCCAAGCACCAATGTGGCAAAACGCGAAATGTAACTGCGAATTAACAACAAAACCCGAGATTCTGCCTATACTTGGCCGTGATAGCGGCGGTCCGGCCGGGGTGCAGATGCAGCCCGACTTCTGGGGTCCTCCGGGGATGTTCTGTCGAGCTTGCCTCGACCAGGGACATCGTGTGCCGGTCAAGGGTGCGACTGGACGAGGGCGATCCTGTTACAAATCCTGGTGGGTGAATGATGAGGCATGTGTTGATTCGCGGTATGGCTACGGCCGGTGTGATGCTGGTTGCGTTTTCGACAATGACGCCAGCAAAGGCAGGTACGACTATCCCGCTGATCCTGGGTGACGAAGACCACGCACTGGTCAATAACTGGACCTTCGGCGGTGGCGTTTCCAAATTCACGACGACAGCCCCTTACATCTGCGCCAACGTCGGTACGGTTGGCGGAAACGCCAATGACAAACTGGATGTGACCTGGCCGGGTGTCATCCCCGGCGGCGGGAACTTCGTATTCGGCCCCATCGCCGGTGGCGTGCAGCAACCGCTCGCGGGCGTGGCCTCGATGGTGCTGGGTACCACCTTCGCCATTCAGACCGACCCGTCGCTGGTGTGCTACAGCCTCAAGGCCGACGGTACGCGCAAGCCGACGGCCAATCTCTTCGTCTCGCCCTTCGAAGATACGCCTGACGCCGTGATTGCCTCGACCGTGGTCGAGCTGCCGACGGTCGACAACAACTACCTGTACAAGTACTACCTGGACGTCTCCATCCCGGTCATGTCGGCGACGACGGCGATTCCCTACGTCGTGCGTGACGGCTATGACTCGTCCGTGTTTGATATCTCGCGCTACTGTGAAGTGGCGATGGGTGCGACCACCTGCGGCGCGTCGCCGGTCATCACCGGGAACGTGTCCAAGAACATCACCCTGCAGCCGAACACGTCGGTCAACACGCGCTTTATCGTGCTGCGTACGCTGCGTGCCAGCCTGGGTGACCTTCCGACGACCACCGCACCGATCGCCGTCGCGGGCCTGTTCACCTATAACGGGATGGAAGACCGCCTCGACAACAACGTTGCCGCCAGCTTCACCACGCTCAGCGACCGGGCGCCCACGCTCGACACCACCTCGCTGGCGACTCTGACGGGCATCAGCGAAGGCGCCACCCTGCAGAACCTCGCGTTCACCATCACCGACGACACCCCCGAGACTGCCGGCAACCTGCTGCGTGCGAACAACGACCAGATCCAGATTATTGTCGGTGGTGCCACGATGATCGTGCCGGTCAATTGCGGCTCGACCACGCCGATTACCGTTGCGCCGGTGACACGCACATGTACCTTCAGCGTCGGTCTGCCGCTGAATGCTGCCACCGACGCGCGCGTCAATGTCGGGGCGTCGTTCAACATCACCGTGACCGATTCCCGCGGCGGCCTGGGTCATACGGTGGCGCGCAGCATTCCGCTGGCGATCAGCAGTGTCGACAACGATGCACCGCAGTTTGATTTTGGCACTGACGTCCCGCCTGATGCCACGGATAGCGTCCCTACGCTGACCTGCAGCCTGGCCGATCCGAAGACCGCGGCCTGCGGCGGTGTCATCAGCACCTTCATCCCGTACGCCTACCCAGGGCCGGCTGATTCGATCGACGAACTGGGGACGCAGGGCGTCGAGCTGGTGCCGATCGTGCCGACGGTCAACGGCGGCAATATTGCCTGTGTGGCGGAGGTTGGCACGATTACGTTCGCCTTCGGTCAGAGCCCGAAGCTGACCCAGTCCGGCAACGCCTTCAGCCTGCGGTACACCTTCAACAATCCGCCCGGGCTGGGCTCCGTGCTGTGTTCGGTGGTGATGCGTGATACCCCGACGCTGTCCTATCCGGGTGCGCAGACCAATGCCTCGAACTCGCGTTCGTTCCGCATCCGCATCCGCGAATGACGGCACGTAACGGGCGCGCGCTGGCGGTTCCCTGATCCATCCTGCGGTACCACCGGGGCGCCCTATGGCGCCCCGGTTCATTTCAGGGGTTGGCAGCCACGCACACCGCCCCGGAGTCGCGCCGGTCATCAGACCCTCCGGCGGCGCGGCTGATGCGGCGGGGGCGGCCCGGTGGTTCACGCCGCTCGCTGCGGTTAATGCCTTGACGATGCGCAACAGGGCATGCCGAAATCACCGTGCGTGCAGGACACGCCGCGCCAGCCCGGCGTACAGTGGGGCATCGCGAACCACCAGGACGTCGTGTTCGAGTGAAAACCAGGTCGACCGTCGATTCACTAGCCGACTGGCTGCTCCAGCGCACTGCAAGGGGCGGTGACATCAACGCGACCCTGCGGGCCGCCTGCGACGCGGCGCAAGCGCGCCTGGAATCCGGTGCCCTGCCCGAGGCGGAGATCGTTGCGACCGTCAGCCTCCTGGAAGAGCTCGGGCTGGATCAGGACACCCTGTCCGCCACCATCCTGTTCTACACCGCCGAGCCGGGTACCGTGCTGCCGGATACGGTGCGGACCCTGGTCGAAGGCCAGCGTGAAGCCGAGAAGGTCTGGCAGCTGCATGCCGCGCGCGAAACCCTTACCAGCTCAGAAGGGCTGCGCCGGCTGCTGCTGGCGATCGTCCGCGACCTGCGCGTGGTTTTCATCCTGCTCGCGCGCCAGCTGGCGCGACTGCGCGCCGCTGATCGCAGTGCCGAAGCGGAGCGCCGCGCACTGGCCAAGCTGACGTCGGATATCCACGCGCCGCTGGCCAACCGGCTGGGTATCTGGCAGCTGAAATGGGAACTGGAAGACCTGGCTTTCCGCCTGGCCCAGCCCGATACCTACAAGCGGATCGCGAAGCTGCTCGACGAGCGGCGTGCCGACCGCGAAGCGTTCATCAAGACGGCCATCGCAACATTGCGCAGTGCCCTGGCTGATGCCGGTATCGAAGCCGATATCGCCGGTCGTCCCAAGCACATCTACTCCATCTGGAAAAAGATGCAGCGCAAGGGCGGCGACTTCACCGCCCTGTACGACATCCGCGCACTGCGCCTGCTGGTGAAGGACCTGCCGGCCTGCTACGCCGCACTGGGCGTAGTGCATTCGCTCTGGCCGTATATCCCGGGCGAGTTCGATGACTACATCGCCCGCCCGAAGGGCAACCACTACCAGTCGCTGCACACGGCGGTGGTGGGGCCGGAAGGCAAGACCCTGGAAGTGCAGATCCGCAGCCACGAAATGCACGCGCACGCCGAGCTGGGCGTGGCCGCGCACTGGCGCTACAAGGAGGGCGGTGGCGGTGACGCCAGTTTCGAGCGCAAGGTGGCCTGGATGCGCCAGCTGCTCGATGCGAAGGACGAACAGGACGACGATGCCGCGCTGCTGGCCGGTTTGCGCACGGATCTGCACGAGGACCGGGTATACCTGTTGACGCCGCGCGGCGAGGTGATGGACCTGCCGCTCGGCGCCACGGTGCTCGATTTTGCATACCACGTGCACACGGATGTCGGCCATCGCTGTCGTGGTGCAAAGGTCAATGGCCGCATCGTGCCACTGACCTTCGCGCCCGCCAGCGGTGACCGTATTGAAATCCTCACCGGCAAGGAAACCGCACCGCGCCGCGACTGGCTCAGTGCGCAGCACGGTTTCCTCACCACGCACCGGGCGCGCGAGAAGGTTCGGGCGTGGTTCAAGCGCATCGATCACGCGGCAAATCTGGCGGCCGGGCGCACCATCCTGGATCGGGAACTCAAGCGGCTGGCGCTGACCAATGTCGAGCTCGACAGCCTGCCGCCGCGGTTTCACCTCAAGACACTCGACGAAATGCTGGTTGCCCTGGCGCTGGGCGATATCGGTGCCGCCCAGGTAGCGCGCGCGCTGCACGAAATGGTCGCCCCGCCCAAGCCACCCGCGCCTGCGCCGCTCCGGCCGCCCAAGCCCGGCAACAAGGATGCGATGACCATCGAGGGTGTCGGCAACCTGCTGACCCAGTTGGCCCGTTGCTGCCAGCCCTTGCCCGGCGACGCGGTGATGGGGTTCATCACGCGCGGGCGTGGCGTCAGCGTGCATCGTGCGGACTGCGCCAGCCTGGCGCGGCTTCGTATTCGCGATCCCAGCCGCATCATCGAAGTGGAGTGGGGCAATCGCCGCGAACAGGCCTATGAGGTTGATGTGCTGGTCAAGGGCTATGACCGCAAGTGGCTGCACAAGGACATCACCAACGTGATTGCCGCCGCCAATGCCCACCTCGTGGCGGTCAATACGCGAGTGGATCCCGTATCCGGACTGGCGACGATGAACTTCGCGCTACGCGTGACCGACTACGGCCAGCTTTCGAGCCTGCTCGGCAAACTCTCGGCCGTACCCAATGTCATGGAGGCGCGGCGCCTCGCCTGAGCCCTCCGCGGCCCCGGTTGGCCGGGGACCGCATGCTATGCTTGCGCTGCGAAGCCGCGTCCCTCGCGGTATGTCGGCTGCCGATTCCACGATGATCGATATTCCTGGATACCGCGTATTGCGCCCACTCGGGCGGGGCGGCATGGCGACGGTATACCTGGCCGTGCAGGAGTCGGTCGATCGCGAAGTGGCGCTCAAGGTCATGTCGCCGACGCTGATGGCTGATCCGACGTTCGGCGAGCGTTTTCTGCGCGAAGCGCGCATTGCGGCCAAATTGCATCATCCGAACGTGGTCGGCATCCACGACGTGGGCCGCAGTGGCGACTGTTTCTACATTGCCATGGAGTACATTCCTGGCGGCACCATCCTCGATGACGAGGGTCGTGCGCGCGAGGTGCCTTTTGCGCTGCGCGCCGTGCGCGAAATCGCGCGGGCGCTGCACTACGCCAACAGCAAGGGATTCGTCCACCGCGACGTCAAGCCCGACAACATCCTGATTCGCGAAGACGGTTCTTTCGCGCTCACGGACTTCGGCATCGCCCGTGCCAACGATTCGGCCACGCGTATGACACGCACCGGCGCAGTCGTCGGTACGCCGCACTACATGAGCCCCGAGCAGGCGCGGGGGCGCTCGCTCGACGGTCGTTCGGATCTCTACAGCCTCGGCATCGTGCTGTACGAGCTGCTGGTCGGGCGCGTGCCTTTTCATGCGGAAGACTCGCTCGCGGTGGGCATCATGCACATCACCGAGCCGGTGCCGCAGCTGCCGTCGGAGTTCAAGGCGCTGCAACCGGTGCTTGACCGGTTGCTGGCCAAAGAGCCCGATGATCGCTACCAGGATGGTGTCGCGGTCGCCACCGCGATCGAAGGTATCGAACGTCAGATTGCGCGAGGCGAATTGCGCGACCTGGTGCGACCGCGCTCGGCGTCGCCGCGAGGCGGCACGGAAAGAGCCTCGCCTTCCGCACGCATGGGCGCCGAACCGCGCCGGCGTGCTGAACCCAGTCTCGGCAGGATGGACGACATCGTCGCGGCGGCGGAACGTCCGCTGCGTGCGACGGACGCCCGGCGACCACCGGATCGCGATCGCGTGCGCCGTCCCGGTGGTTCGCGCGCGGCGTGGATCTTCACCGGCGCATTTGCGTTCCTGGTGGTGATGGGCGGTTTTGTACTTTGGCGCAACCAGGACAAATTGCGTGCGCTGCTGCCGCGCACGGAACTCAACGACCTGCTCGCGCGTGGCGATGCGGCGTCGAAGGCCGGCCGGCTGGTCGGCACGGCCGGCGATAGCGCGCGCGAGCTGTTCGAAGCGGCCCGGGCGATTGATCCCGACAACGAGATCGCCCGCTCGGGCCTGCGTCGCGTCGGTGAGGCTTTGATCGTCCAGGCCGAGCAGGCGCGCGAGAAAAACGACTACGCGACGGCCCATTCGCGCCTTGCCGACGCGCGGGCGGTGCTGGGTGGTGGGCCGGCCGTCGACCAGGCCGAGCAGGCGCTCAAGAAAGCGGAGTCGGAGGAAACCCAGGTCATCGAATTGTTCGACCGGGCCGAGAAGGCCCTGGCAGCCGGCTTGATCCTTGGCACCGACGGTGCGGTCATGCTTTACGAGCGCATGCTCCAGGCCGATGCGCAGAACGCGCCGGCGCTGGCCGGTCTGCGCAAGGCGGGTGCGGCGCTCGCGGCCCAGGCGCGGGAACTGCTCAGCCAGGGACGCCTGGACGAAGCCGCAACGCGGATTGACGACATTGCGCGTGCCCTGCCGAATGACCCTTCCGTACCTAACCTGCGTGCCGACCTGCAGAATGCGCGCGCGGCCGCCGGGGCTGCACTGGACGCGCAGGTGAAGCGTGCACAGGACCTTCTGCGCGCCGGCAAGGTCAGTGGCAGCGGCGACGACAATGCCCTGGCGCAGTTCCAGGCAGTACTGGCGCGCGATCCCAATAACAGCAAGGCCCGCACGGGACTGGGCCAGGTCGCGCAGGCGCTGATGGTGCAGGCCAATGCCGCACTGGAAAGCAGTAATGCCAATCTGGCGGAGCGGCTGATCCGCCAGGCCGAGGGCATTGCGCCAAACCTGGCCGAGCTCTCCGCCGCGCGGTCCCGCCTGCGCGACCTGCGCGAAGAGGTGGAGATCGCCGCCTCGCGGCCGGTCCTGACGCCGGACCAGGTACAGAAAGTGGCCACCTTGCTTGCCAGCGCAGAGAAGGCCGCGGCAGCCGGCAACCTGATGGTGCCCCCGGGAACCTCTGCGTATGACAAATACCGCGCCGCGCTCGCGATCGACGGCAACAATGCGCAGGCGATGACCGGTCTGCAGTCGCTGCCGCAGCGGGCGCGCGATGAATTCAACGTCGCGGTGGGTGAACAAAAGCTCGATCGCGCCAAGGACATGATCGAGACGCTGGCCCAGCTGTCTCCCGGCGATGCCGGCTTGCCATTTCTGCGTTCGCGCCTGGCCGAGGCCTGGCTCGACGAAGCCGACCGGCGCGTCGGCGAGAACCGGGCGCAGGACGCGCGCCGTGCGATAGACGCCGCGCGTGGCCTGAGTCCCTCCAATCCCCGGCTGACGGTGCTGGAGCAGAAGTTGCGCGCTCTGGGCAGCTCCACGACGACGGCGGCCGGCGACGGCAGCGGTAGCTGACCGGCAGGAGGCAGCGCATGTGTCTGCTGTTGCTCGCGCACGATGTTGTTCCGGGGCGGCCGCTCGTCTGGTTGGCCAATCGCGACGAGTTCCACCCGCGTCCCAGTGCCGCCGCAGCACCCTGGGGCGATGCACCCGGCGTTGTCGGCGGACGTGACCTGGAGGCCGGCGGAAGCTGGCTCGCGCTGCACACCTCGGGGCGATTCGCCGCCGTCACCAATATCCGCATGGCCGAGCCGCGCCGCGGACCGCGATCACGTGGCGACCTGGTGCGGGATTTCGTGGCCGGCGGCATGACCGCGAAGGATTACATCGCGGAACTGGCCCTGCGTGTGGAGGAATTCGCGCCGTTCAACCTGGTCGTCGCGGATACGGCCTCGGCCTGGTGCCTGGAGAGTCCGCGTGCGCGCGCCAGCGAACTGACAACGGGCGTGCATGTGATCAGCAATGGTCCACTGGATGCGCCGTGGCCAAAGATGGAGCGCATCCGCGCGCTGTTCGAAACCGCCGTGCAGACAGGCGATGACGACGCTGCTTTGCTTGACCTGCTCGCCGACGACTATCAACCGCCGGACGCGGTGCTTCCCGACACGGGCGTGGGTATCGCACTGGAGCGCTTCCTCGGCAGCATTTTCATCCGGGGCGAACGCTATGGAACCCGTGCCAGCACGCTGGCCTGGCGCAACGGCGACGGTACGACAGGTCTGCGCGAGCGTTCCTACGGTCCCGAGGGGGTACTGATCGGCGAAGTTGCGTTGTAGTGCGTGACCACCGCCCTTGCGCGGCCGCTTTCGTCCAATCGGGTATCCGCCAGTACCGTGGCGCGCCGTTGCCGGCACGCCACGGGGGGCAGCCGTTCGGTGATCAGCGCATGCCGAAGGACTTCAGGATAAAGGCGTAGATGTCCGCCGCTTCGGCGATCAGCTTGGACGTGGGCTTGCCCTGGCCATGCCCGGCACGCACATCGATGCGGATCAGGAACGGATTGGCGTCGGGATTGGCCGCCTGCATGGCTGCGGCGAACTTGAAGCTGTGCGCCGGGAACACCCGATCGTCGTGATCGCCGGTGGTGATCAGCGTTGGCGGATAGGTCATGCCGGGCTTGATGTTGTGCAACGGCGAGTAGGCACGGATGGCCAGAAACTCGTTCGGATTGAGCACCGAGCCGTAGTCCGATTCCCAGGCCTTGCCGATGGTGAATTCGCGGAAGCGCAGCATGTCGAGCACGCCGACGGCGGGAATCGCCGCGGCAAACAACTCCGGCCGCTGCAGCTCGACCGCCGCTACGAGCAAGCCACCGTTGGAGCCGCCACGGATCGCCAGGCGCTTGGGCGAGGTGTAGTTGTTCGCGATGAGATATTCCGCGGCGGCGATGAAATCATCGAACACGTTCTGCTTCTGCAGCTTGGTGCCGGCCTCGTGCCACTGGCGACCGTATTCGCCGCCGCCGCGCAGGTTGGCGACCGCGTAGACCCCGCCCAGGTCCAGCCAGCCGGCAACCGATGCGCTGAAAGCCGGCACCTGCGGGATATTGAAACCGCCGTAGCCGTACAGGATGGTCGGATTCGTGCCGTCCAGGGCCACGCCCTTGCGTGCGGTGATGAACATCGGCACGCGCGTGCCGTCTTTGCTGGTGTAGAAGACCTGCGTGGTTTCGTAGGCGGAACTGTCGAACGCGGTCTGCGGCGACCTCACCACGGTGCTGCGGCCGCTAGCAAAGTCGTAGCGATAGATAGCTGATGGCGTTGTGTAGCTGGTGTAGGAGTAGAAGCTGATCTTGTCGTCTGGCTTGCCGGTGAACGCGCCGGCGGTGCCCAGTCCCGGCAGGTTGATCTCGTCCTTGGCCTTTCCGTCGAGGCCATAGCGCAGCAGGCGCGAGTGAGCGTCGGCCAGGTAGCGCAGCACGAACTGGCCGGCCACCAGATGTGCACTTTGCAGCGTGTCCTTGGATTCGGCGACCAGTGTTTTCCAATGCCTGGGCTGGGGCTTCTCCAGGTTGATCGCGACCAGGCGATTTCGCGGCGCGGCCTGGTCAGTCCGGAAGTAGAACGTCGTTCCCTTGTTGCCGACGAGGTCGTACTCGGCTTCCCAGTTGCTGATGAGTTCGCGGATCTTGCCTGACCGGTCCTGCAGGTCGCGGTACAGCACGAGGTTCTTGTTCTCGGTACCGCGGCTGACGTTGATCACTAGGTAGCGGCCGTCTTCCGTGACATCGGCTTCGAACGACCAGTCGGGCTGGTCCTTGCGCTCGTAGACGAGGGTGTCCTTTTCCTGCGGCGTGCCCAGTTGGTGGAAATACAGTTTGTGGAATTCGTTTTTCGCCTTGAGGGCGTTTTCGCCCTTGGGTTCGTCGTAGCGGCTGTACCAGAAGCCCTTGCCGTCCTTGCTCCAGTCGACCGTCGAGAACTTCACCCAGCGCAGCACGTCGTCGGTCGGCTTGCCGGTCGTGGTATCGAGCACTCGCCACTCTTCCCAGTCCGAACCACCGGAGGAAAGGCCATAGGCCATGTAGCGGCCGTCGCTGCTGAAGGCGGTGTCCTTGAGCGCCACGGTGCCGTCGGTAGACAAGGTGTTCGGATCGAGCAGCACCTGGCCTTCCACTTCCGGCTTGTCGGTGACGTAGAGTACCGACTGGTTCTGCAGGCCGTCGTTCTTGTAGTAGAACCAGCGCTTGCCTTCGCGGAAGGGCGGCGTCCACCGCGCGTAGTTCCAGATCTGCGTCAGGCGCTCGGCGATCTCGGCCCGGCCGGGAATCTTCTCCAGATAGCCGAACGTGACCTTGTTCTGCGCCTCGACCCAGCTGGCCGTCTCGGCGGCGTCGATGTCTTCCAGCCAGCGATAGGGATCTGCGATCGATTCGCCGTGATAGACATCAACCTGTTCGACCGTCCTGGAGACGGGATAGGTCAGCGCGCCGACCGGTTTGGTCGGCCGCGTGGGCTGGCAGGCGACCAATGCGGCGAGCATTGGCAGGGCAAACAACATTCTGGAACGCATGGGGACTCCGGCGCAGCACGGACGAATCCGCCACAATAGGGCCGAAGCTCAGGAGCGTCCAGAGGCAAAGGTCACTGCAGGCGGGCTCCTCCGACCGACGACGGAGGGCGCGAGCGGTGGTGCCGGCAGAATGGCTTTGTCTTCCGGTCCTGCGACAGCGTCAACGACGATGCCCCTGGACCGGCGGCGTGACGTCGCTCGTCAGATCGCCCTTGCGGCGCGCTTCCGCCAACGGCCTGGCGTGGACGAGAAAGTACACATTTTCTGCAATGTTGGTGGCATGGTCGCCGATCCGCTCGATGTTCTTCGCCATGAACAGCAGATGCGTGCACGGCGTGATGTTGCGGGGATCTTCCATCATGTAGGTGAGCAGTTCACGGAACAGCGCGGTGTAGAGCTGGTCGAGCTGTTCGTCGCGCTCCCATACTTCCAGGGCGGCAGCGGCGTCATGGCGGCGATAGGCGTCAAGCACATCGGCCAGCATCCTGCCGGCCACTTCGGCAAGACGCGGCAGGGCTGCAGCCGGCGTCACCGGCGCCGACTGGTTCAGTGCGATACCGCGCTTGGCGACGTTGGCGGCGTAGTCGCCGATCCGTTCGATATCAGCCGCGATGCGCAGCGCGGCGAGCACTTCGCGCAGGTCGCGTGCGATCGGCTGGCGCAGGGCGAGCAGGCGCAGTACGTCGTGGCTGACCTCGTGCTCGAGTGCGTCGATGGCGTTGTCGCGCTCGACGACCCGGGCGGCCAGCTCACTGTCGCGTTCGGCGACGGCAACAGACGCATCGGCCAGTTGTTCGCGGGCAAGGAGGCCCATACGGGCGATTTCGTCCAGGAGCCGCGACAGTTCCGTGTCGTAGCTCTTGATGATGTGTTCGGCAGCGTGCGGATCGGTCATCGGTGGAATCTCAGCTCGTCGGTGGGAATCAGCCGAAACGGCCGGTGATGTAGTCTTCGGTCTGTTGTTTGCCGGGACGGGTGAACAGCGTCTCGGTCTCGCCGAATTCCACCAGTTCGCCCAGGTACATGAAGGCGGTGTAGTCCGAGCAGCGCGCCGCCTGCTGCATGTTGTGCGTGACGATGGCGATGGTGAAGTCGCGCTTGAGCTCTTCCACCAGCTGTTCGATCTTGCCCGTCGCAATAGGGTCGAGCGCGGACGTGGGCTCGTCGAACAGGATCACTTCCGGCCGCAGCGCGATTGCACGGGCGATGCACAGGCGTTGCTGCTGGCCGCCCGACAGTCCGAGTGCGCTGCCGCGCAGCTTGTCCTTGACTTCATCCCACAACGCCGCCTGGCGCAGGGCCTGTTCGACACGCATGTCCATGTCGGCGCGCGAAAGCTTCTCATAGTGCTTGATGCCGTAGGCGATGTTGTCGTAGATCGACATGGGGAACGGCACCGGCTTCTGGAACACCATGCCGACTTTCGAACGCAGCCGGTTGAGCGGATAGCGCGGATCGAGGATGTTCTCGCCATCCAGCAGCACTTCGCCGCGCGCATCGAGCTTGGGATAGATCGAATAGATGCGGTTGAATATGCGCAGCAGTGTCGATTTGCCGCAGCCGGACGGCCCGATGATGGCCGTGACGCGTTTTTCCGGAATATCCATGTGGATATTGTTCAGCGCCTGGTAATTTCCATAGTAGAAGTTCAGGTTGCGCGCGACGATCTTCGCCGGCGCGGTCGTCGCGGTGGCGCTCGCGGCGGGCGCGGTGACGTTGAGGGCAGCGGCCGCGGCCAGGTTGAGGCGGGGCATGGTGAGGTCAGTCATGGGATACCTTCCGGCGCGCGATGATGGCGCGTGCGATAAGACTGGTGCAGAGAACGAAGACGGTGACCATGAAGGCGCCGGCCCAGGCCAGGGTGTGCCAGGACTCGTAGGGGCTCATGGCGTACTGGAAGACCACTACCGGCACGCTGGCCATCGGGCCGCTCATGTCGTGGCTCCAGAACTGATTGTTGAGCGCTGTGAAGAGCAGCGGCGCGGTTTCACCGCTGATGCGTGCGAGCGCCAGCAGCACGCCGGTCAGGATGCCCGGCAATGCCGCTCGGTAGAGCACCTGGACCGTCACTTTCCATTGTGGAATACCCAGCGAGAGCGCGGCTTCGCGCATCTGGTTGGGCACCAGCTTGAGCATCTCGTCGGTGGTGCGCACGACCACCGGCAGAACGATGAACGCCAGCGTGATGGCACCCGCGTAGCCGGAAAAGTGGCCGCTGGGTTTCACCACGAGTGTGTAGACGAACAGCCCCAGCACGATGGAGGGGGCTGACAGCAGGATGTCGTTGACGAAACGGATCGTCTCGCCCAGCCAGGAGCGGCGCGAATACTCCGCGAGGAAGGTGCCGGCGAGAATGCCCACCGGCGTGCCCATCAGAATGGCCAGCAGGCTCATCGCCATGCTGCCGAAGAAGGCGTTGGCGAGACCACCCTCGGAACCCGGCGGCGGCGTCATCTCCACGAAGAGCGACGGTGTGATGGCGGCGATGCCGTGGGCGAGCGTGGTCCAGAGGATCCACACCAGCCAGAACAGGCCAAACCCGGTGGCAAGGCTGGCCAGGACGAGTGCGACGGCGTTGCGTGCGCGGCGTCGGCGATACAGGGTCTGCGCCATGCTCATCGCTGGCCCTCCTGGCGGCTCAGGCGTGCCAGCAGGAGCTTGGCGATCGCCAGCACCACGAACGTGACGATGAAGAGCAGGAAGCCCAGTGCGATCAGCGACGACAGATAGATGTCCGAATCGGCTTCGGAGAATTCATTCGCGATGGTCGCGGCAATCGAATTGCCCGGCATCAGCAGCGAGGCGCTCAGATGGTGCGCATTGCCTAGCACGAAGGTGACTGCCATCGTTTCGCCGAGCGCACGCCCGAGTCCCAGGAAGACGCCGCCGATCACCGCCGAGCGGGTGTAAGGCAGCACGACGTTCCAGACGACTTCCCAGGTCGTAGATCCCAGCGCATAGGCCGACTCTTTCAGTCGGGTCGGGACGGTCAGGAAGACCTCGCGCATGACCGACGAGATGAACGGAATCACCATGATGGCCAGCACGATGCCGGCGGTCAGCATGCCGATGCCCAGGGGCGGGCCGGTGAAGAGGGGGCCGAGAATGGGCAGCGGGCCGAGGTATTTGGTCAGGAACGGAATGACGGTGGTCGACATCACCGGCACGAACACGAACAGGCCCCACATGCCGTAGATGATCGATGGAATGCCGGCCAGGAGCTCAATCGCCGATGCTACCGGCGTGCGCAGCCAGGGCGGGGCGACCTCGGTCAGGAACAGGGCGATGCCGAAGCTGACTGGTACCGCGATGATCATCGCGATCAGCGCCGTCACCAGCGTGCCGTAGATGGGGACCAGCGCACCGAAACGGTGTCCGACCGCGTCCCATTCGAGCGAGGTCAGGAAGGAAAATCCAAAGGTGGAGAATGCCTGGCGTCCACCCCAGAGCATCGAGAAGGCGGCGCCTGCCAGCGCAACCAGGACGAAGATACCTGCGCCGGTGACCAGCCAGCGGAAGCTGCGGTCGGCGCGCTGGTCGGTGCTGGCGCGTTTCGCAACGTGGTGCGACGCAGGCAGGGGAGTGGGCGGTGCGATGGCGTGTTCGTTGCTCATGCGGGATGTCTTGGGGGAGCGAGGCCGCAGTCGGTACGCGGCGTGATGGCATCAGCCGGAACGCCGGCGCACCCGGACACGAGGACGGCCGGTGCCACTGCCGTGGCACGGGCCGTCGTTCGCGCGGGTGCGCCCAAGGGCATGTCGGAGCCGGGCGTCAGGCCTTGATTTCGTTCTGCCAGTACGCCTCGATCTGCTTGACCAGGTCTTCCGGCAGCGGCACGAAGTCCAGCTGCTCGGCCTGCGGACGGCCGTTCTCCATCGCCCAGCGGAAGAACTCCAGCGCTGCCTTGCTGCGCGCCGCGTCCTTCGGGGTCTTGTACATCAGGATGAAGTTGGTGGCGGCGATCGGCCAGGCCTCGTCGCCCGGAGCGTTGGTGATGATCAGGTGGAAATCCTTGGCGTTTTTCCAGTCGGCGCTGGCGGCTGCTGCCTGGAAAGACTCACGGCTGGGCTGCACGAATTTGCCCGCGGCGTTCTGCACCGCGCCGTAGGTCATCTTGTTCTGCAGCGCGTAGGCCAGTTCCACATAGCCGATCGAGCCGGGAATCTGCTTGACGTACGCGGCAACGCCTTCATTGCCCTTGCCACCGACGCCGACCGGCCACTGCACCGCGGTGCCTTCGCCGACCTTGCTCTTCCACTCCGGCGATACCTTCGAAAGATAGTTCACCCAGTTGAAGGTGGTGCCGGAACCGTCGGAACGGTGTACGACCGTGATGTTCGCGTCCGGCAGGGTCACGCCGGCGTTGACGGCGGCAATTTGTGCATCGTTCCACTTGGTGATTTTGCCAAGGAAGATGTCGGCGAGGATGGGGCCGGTGAATTGCACCTTGCCGCTGGTCACGCCCGCGACGTTGATGATCGGCACCACGCCGCCGATGACCGAGGGGAACTGCGCCAGGCCGGCTGCATCCAGTTCCTTGGGATCCAGCGGCTTGTCGGACGAGCCGAAATCCACCGTGCCCGCCTTGATCTGCGCAATGCCGCCGCCCGAGCCGATCGACTGGTAGTTGATCTTGTTGCCGGTCTTGGTGGCGTAGTCGGCTGACCATTTGGACAGGATTGGATACACGAAAGTGGCGCCGGCGCCGGTGATCTCGGCGGCTGGAGCGGTCGCGGCGGCCAGCGCGGCGATGCCGGCGATCGCGATACGCGTCGTGAGGGACGTAAACACGGAGATACTCCTTTGCGTCGGGATGCGAAACACGATGTGCCGCGCTTTGTACGCGGGGCATGTTTCACTCGCGTGGGAGTTTTATTTCAGTCCTGTGACAGACCGGCCGCCTGAGTGCGGCGTGGGTGTCCGGACGAGGCGTCAACTGCTTGAAGTGGATGAGGAATACGGGCGCGGTTGTCATCGCGCTGACATGTCTGTGCGATGTCTTGATCGAGACATCGCAGCGCGGACACGCGGCCGGAACCCCGCGTGTCCACCCCGTTCCGTCTGCGCTCAGCGGCCCTTGAACGACGGCTTGCGGCGCTCCAGGAAGGCCTGGGTGCCTTCGCGCATGTCGTCGGTGGAGCAGCACAGGGCGAAGGTCTGGGTTTCAAACTCCAGGGCCTGCTCGAGCGGACATTCATCGCCAACGTAGACGGCGTCGAGGATCCCGGCCAGGGCCAGCGGCGCGGAGGCGGCCAGCTGGTCAGCCACGGCCGCCACTTCGGTATCCAGCTGGTCCGGTGCCACGACACGGGTCAGGACGCCGGCGGCCAGTGCGCGGGCGGCATCAATGGGAGCGCCCAGCAGGCACAGCTCCAGCGCGAGGCCGCGCCCGGCCAGTCGTGCCAGGCGCTGGGTTCCGCCGAAACCGGGAATGACGCCGAGGTTGATCTCCGGCTGCCCGACCTTTGCCTTTTCGCTGGCAATGCGCAGGTGGCAGGCCATCGCCAGCTCCATGCCGCCGCCCAGTGCAAAACCCTGGATACGCGCAATCACCGGCTTGGCAAGCCGCTCGATGTCGCGGAACAACGTTTGGCCCAGACGCGAAAACGCCTGGGCCTGGATCGGCGACAGCTGTGCCAGCTCGCTGATATCCGCGCCGGCGACAAAGGCTTTCTCGCCGGCACCTGCCAGCACGATGACGCGCACCGATTCGGCCTCACGGGCGGCCGCGAAGGCGTGGGCGAGCTCCAGCAAGGTCGCCCGGTTCAGTGCATTGAGCTTGTCCGGGCGGTTGATAGTGAGGGTGCGGACGGCGCCGCGGTCACTGACGAGCACGTTCTGGTAGTCCATAACCCCTTCCTGCGACGGCGAAAGCCCGAAATGGTAGCGCATGCGGGCCTCGTTCAGCTTCCAGGGGGCACCCTTCCGGCGCCCGTCGCCCGGCCGAATTCAGGGTCGGGGCGTGGCGGTAGCCCCTGACAAGGCGCTTCCGCTATGATGGCCAACTCTTTGCGGCCCACGCGCGCGTGACGGCTGTGTTGACCGGTTTCCTAGGGAGGTAAGCATGAATTTGCGTTGGTCTGTGGCCGCAACGGCGCTCCTGGCGGCCGGTGCCGCCGTCGCGCAGGATACGTCGAGCGAAAAGGGCAAGCTCAGCTATGCCATCGGTTACCAGATCGGTAACGACTTCGTCGAGCGCAAGATGGATGTGGATATCAACACCATCATCCGCGCCATGCAGGACGGTTACACCAAGAAATCCCCGGCCGTTTCCGAAGAAGTGATGCGGGAAGTGCTGGGCAAGATGCAGCAGAAGATGATGACCGAGGCCAAGGCCGAGTTCGACAAGCTGGCCGGCGAAAACAAGGCCAAGAGCCAGCGCTTCATGGCCGAGAACAAGGCCAAGAAGGGCGTGGTCGCCACCTCCTCGGGCCTGCAGTACCGCGTGATCGAGGAAGGTACCGGCGCCCGCGCCACCGCCAACAGCGAAGTGACCGTGCATTACCGCGGCTCGCTGTCCTCGGGCCTGGAATTTGACAGCTCCTTCGCCCGTGGCGAGCCGGTGCACTTCAAGGTGAACTCGGTCATCAAGGGCTGGCAGGAAGCGCTGCCGCTGATGCGCGTGGGCGACCACTGGACGCTGTTCGTTCCGCCGGAACTGGCCTACGGCGAACGCGGCCAGCCGCCGCGCATCGGACCGAACGAAGCGCTCGTGTTCGAAATCAAGCTGATCGAAGTGAAGTGATTCACCGGCGCGCCCCGAAAGGGGCGCGCTGCGTTTTGGGGCACCGGGCTCAGGAGGCGACCGGCACCACGCCGGCCAGCTCGTCCAGGGCGCGCTCCATCTCGGCCTTGATGCCATTGATCAGGCGCATGGCCGGCTCGGCATCGCCCTCGTCCGCCCCCACGCCGCTAGCGGTCGCGGTTCCGCGGGCGATGATCTCGGCCTGGTCATCGGCGACGAACTGGGCCAGATAGACATAGCCCCGCGCCAGCCCTTCGCGCAGTTCCGGATGTTCTTCCGCCACGTGCTGCAACAGGTATTGCAGCGCCATTCGGATACGGGCCTTGGGGTACGGCAACAGCGATTCCGGCAGGCCATACACCCCAGGGGACACACGGGCGAGCACCTTGCCGTAGTCGCTGACGACGCGAGTGGCAAGTGCGAGCATGCCCACGCTCCAGCTATTACGGATGCGTTAATCTAACAACCCAGGCCGTCCTTTCCTACGATGATGTTCTCAGACCCGCCGCCCGCCGTTGTGTTAAGCCCCTGTGTGGGCATCTGTTCGCTCGATCCGGACGGCTATTGCGAAGGGTGTTACCGCACCGGGGCCGAAATCGCCGCCTGGCGCGGCCTGCCGGACCGCGAACGGCTGCGCATCATGAACGAGGTGCTGCCCGAGCGGGAGCGCCGCCGCGCATGAGGAAAGCGGCGCCCGTCGAGGCCATCGTGCAGGCGCTGCGCCGGTTGGATGATCCACCCTCTCTGCCGGGCTGGAATCACGCGGATCTGGCGGATGTGCTCGGCACCGCCGAGCGCACGCCCGCTGCGGTGCTCGTTCCCATCGTTCACCGCACGAGCGGCAGCGGCGTCCTGTTTACGCGCCGCACCGAAGGCATGCGCACCCATGGTGGGCAGGTGGCCTTCCCGGGCGGGCGCATCGAGCGTGATGACCGCGACGCGATTGCCGCGGCGATCCGTGAAACGGAAGAGGAAACCGGCATCGCCAGCGGCCTGGTCAGCCCGCTGGGGTTCCTCGATTGTTTCGAGACGATCAGCGGATTCGGGGTCACGCCAGTCGTGGCCGTGATCGAGCCGGGCTATACGGTGACGCCGGATCCGCGCGAGGTCGCCGAGGTGTTCGAGGTGCCGCTGGATTACCTGCTGGACCTCGCCAACCTGCGTCGCAGCCGCGTTGATTGGCGCGGGCGCCAGCGTGAAATGTTCGAATACGAGTTTGACGGCCGCCGCATCTGGGGCGCGACCGCCGCTATGCTTGTGAATCTTCTGCGGCGAATGGAACTCTGCGATGAACTACCAGACTTTGATCAGCGCCCGGGAGCTCGCGGCGCTGCTGGATGACCCGGAACTCCTGCTGGTCGACTGTCGTTTCGAATTGTCCGATACCACCAAGGGCGAGCGCGCCTGGCGCGAATCGCATCTGCCCGGCGCCTACTACGCCCACCTGGACCGCGATCTTTCCGATCTGTCCCAGCGTCATCTTGGTCGTCATCCGCTGCCGTCGCCGGCGCAGTTCGCGGCTTGCCTGAGCCGCTGGGGATGGTCGCAAGGGCGGCAAGTCGTCGTCTATGACGACGCCAACGGATCGGTCGCCGCGCGTCTGTGGTGGATGTTCCGCCTGATCGGTCACAAGGATGTCGCGGTGCTCGACGGCGGCTATGCCGGTTGGGTGGCCGGTGACCTTCCACTGTCGACGGAACCGCCTCTGGAATCGGCCTGTCCGGTGGATCTGGCTTTCGACATGACCCAGGTCGTCTATTTCGAGGAGCTTTCCGCGGGCCTTGCCGAGCGCAACCTGCTGCTGATCGATGTGCGCGGTGCTCCGCGTTTTCGCGGCGAGGTCGAACCGATTGATCCGGTTGCTGGCCATATTCCCGGCGCCGTGAACCGGCCCTTCGTGGAAAACGTCGATGCCGAAGGCCGGTTCCGTCACGCCGACGAATTGCGCGAGGATTTCGAACGCCTGACCAAGGGTTTCACGCCCGATCAGGTTGTGCATTCCTGCGGCTCCGGCGTGACGGCGTGCCACAACGTCCTGGCCATGGAACACGCCGGACTCGCCGGATCGCGTGTGTTTGCCCCCTCCTGGAGCGGCTGGATCGCCGACCGCTCGCGGCCCGTGGCCACCGGCAACTAGGCAGGACGCGGCTGGCGCGGACACCGCGCCAGCCTGCTGTCCGGGCGCTACCCTTTTGCTTTCAACTTGGCGACAAGTTCGCGCAGCACGCGCTGCGATTCTTCGGCGAACCACAGGTCGATGAACGACTGGATGCCGAGTTTCTCGATGTCGGAAAACGCTTCGGTCAAATCCTTGCGCGACAGGCGGCGGGTTTCGCGCATGGCGCACGGCGGCAAAGCCAGCAGCGCGTTGAGCCATACCTGCGATCGGGCCACCACGTGGTCCACGTCGACCAGTTCGTCGACGAAACCCAGCGAAAGGGCTTGTTCGGCATCGACCATCGCGCCCGACACCATGAGGCGTTCCGCGCGATAGGGGCCTACCAGCCGGCGCAGACCGAACTGGATCACTTCGGGTACCGCCAGGCCCACCTGAACTTCGTTGAGTCCGATGCGGTAGGGGCCGCGTGCCATGACGCGGTAGTCGCAGAAGATCGCCAGCACGGCGCCGCCGGCCGGGCTGTGGCCGGTGATCGCGGCGACGATGGGAATCGGCGAGGTGGCGATGGCGCCGCACAGACCGAAGAAATCGCGCCAGACGTGGGTCATGGTGTCACGGTCGTGTTGCAGCAGCGACGGTACGTCCAGTCCAGCCGAGAACATGCCCGAGCGGCCAGACAGGATAATTGCGCGGGCGCCTTGCCCGGGGGCGGCTTCCACTGCCTGCTTGAGCGCGCGGATCAGGTCCGCGTCGAGGGCGTTGACCGGCGGACGCGCCAGCTGGATTTCGAGGGTGTCGTCGTGGCGGATCAGCTCGAGCATGGGGTTCTCCTGGTGGGGGTACACGTCCTTGTCGCCGCCAGCATTGCGACGCGATGCCGCGGGTGGCTGGCCAGGCTAACGCGCACAATAGGCAATCACCGGTTCCGTTGCGACAGGGCGGGCAGCGCAATGCGGACCGACCGGTATCATAGCCACATTCGGGAGTTCACAATGCTGTGCCGTACGTTATTCCTGTTGGCGGCCGCTTTCAGCATGCCTGTCATGGCGGGCGAGGGCCTTGGCATCCGCGACGGCTGGATTCGCGCCGCGCCGCCTGGCGCGACGATGCTCGCCGGCTATGCCACGCTCGTGAACACGGGCGCTACGCCTGTGACAGTCGTCGGTGCCCGGAGCACGGCCTTTGGCGAGGTAAGCCTGCACACGACGACCCTGATCGACGGCGTAGCGCGCATGCGGCCGGTGGGTGCGCTTCCGATCGCTCCCGGGGCGTCGGCGTCACTCGCGCCGGGCGGTCATCACCTGATGCTCATGGCGCCGTCCCAGCCGATGACGGTGGGAACAGGCGTGGAGATTGAGCTGGTGCTGCAGTCAGGTGAAACGATTCCCGGCCGCTTTACCGTGCGTGACGCGGACGCCGTACCGGCGGACCACGCTCACTCGCACTGACAGGCCTCGCGGATCGCCTCGGGCAGGGGAATCGAACGGCCCGAGGTGGGTTCGATCCACACCATGACGACGTTTCCGTCGGAGTAGAGGCGTTCGGGCTGCGCGGCGTCGACGATGCGGTGGCTGACGGTCAGCGAGGCGGTGCCCAGGCGTTCCGCATACAGTTCCACGATCACCTCGCCCGGCCATTCGATCTGCTGGCGATAGTTCACGTGCGTGGCCGCCAGCACGGGCATATAGGTTTCGGTGAACCATTGCCCCTTGATCTGCGACAGCCACACCAGGCGTGCTTCTTCGAGGTAACTGAGGAACGTGGCGTTATTGACGTGGTTGAAGGCATCCAGGTCACGCCAGCGCACCCGGATGGGCACGCTGGCGAGCAGGCACGGCGCGTGGGGCGGTGCAACTTCCTGCACCGTCGTGTCAGGCGAAGTCCCTTTGCGCCGTTTCCCCGTCATGCCGCTTCCTTCTTCTTGCCGTTGCCGTTCTTCGTGGCAGTGGCCTTTCCATTGGCCTTGGCGGTGGATGCCGGCGCCGGTTCGAGCAGGCGCGCCAGGAAGCGACCCGTGTGCGAACGTTTGTTGCGAGCCACCTGTTCCGGTGTGCCGACGGCAATGATCTCGCCGCCGCGATGACCACCCTCGGGACCGAGGTCAACCAGCCAGTCGGCGGTCTTGATGACATCCAGATTGTGTTCGATCACGACCACCGTGTTGCCGTCTTCGCTCAGGCGATGCAGAACCTGCAGCAACTGCTCGATATCGTGGAAATGCAGTCCGGTGGTGGGCTCGTCCAGGATGTAGAGCGTGCGTCCCGTATCGCGCTTGGACAGCTCGCGCGACAGCTTCACGCGCTGCGCTTCGCCACCGGACAGCGTCGTCGCGCTCTGGCCGAGCTTGATGTAGCTCAGGCCCACGTGCATCAGCGTGTCGAGTTTGCGCGCCAGTTGCGGCACCTTTTCGAACAGCTTGAAGGCGTCTTCGACGGTCATGTCGAGCACGTCGGAGATAGTGTGACCCTTGTAGGTGATCTCCAGCGTTTCGCGGTTGTAGCGCTTGCCGTGGCAGGCGTCGCAAGGCACGTAGACGTCGGGCAGGAAGTGCATTTCCACCTTGATCATGCCGTCGCCCTCGCAGGCTTCACAGCGGCCGCCCTTCACGTTGAAGCTGAAACGACCGGCACCGTAGCCGCGGGCGCGGGACTCGGGCACCTGGGCGAACAGTTCGCGCAACGGCGTGAACAGGCCGGTGTAGGTGGCCGGGTTTGAACGTGGCGTGCGCCCAATGGGCGACTGGTCGATGTCGACGACCTTGTCGAACAGCTCAAGGCCTTCGATCTTCCCGTAGGGCGCCGGCTTTTCATTGGCGCCGTTGAGTTCTGCCGCGGTGATGCGGAACAGCGTGTCGTTGATCAGCGTGGATTTGCCCGAGCCGGACACGCCCGTGACGCAGACGAACAGACCGGCGGGAATTTCCAGATCCACGTTTTTCAGGTTGTTGCCGCAGGCACCCTTGAGACGGAGCATCCGCTCCGGATCCGGTACGCGACGCTTCGCGGGTACGGCGATGTGGCGCTTGCCGGAAAGGTACTGGCCGGTCAGCGAACGCGGACTCTTGAGCACATCCTTGAGCGTGCCCTGCGCCACGATCTCGCCGCCGTGCACACCGGCACCGGGACCGATGTCGACGACGTGGTCGGCCAGGCGGATCGCGTCCTCGTCATGCTCGACGACGATGACCGTGTTGCCCAGGTCGCGCAGGCGGGTCAGCGTGCCGAGCAGGCGCTCGTTGTCGCGCTGGTGCAGGCCGATGGAGGGTTCGTCCAGTACGTACATCACCCCGACCAGGCCAGCGCCGATCTGACTGGCCAGACGGATGCGCTGCGCTTCCCCGCCGGAGAGCGAATCCGCCTGGCGATCGAGCGTGAGATAGTCCAGGCCCACGTCGACCAGGAAGCGCAGGCGCTCGCGAATTTCCTTGACGATCTTCGCGGCGATCTCGCCGCGCCAACCGGCCAGCTTGAGCGCCTGGAAGAAGTCCAGGGTGTGGTCGATCGGCAGTGCCGTGAGCGAGGCGAGATTGCGCTCGGCGACGAACACGTTGCGCGCCGAACGGTTGAGGCGTTGGCCTTCGCATTCGGGGCAGGGGCGCGCGCTGATGAACTTCGCCAGCTCTTCGCGCACGACCGGCGACTCGGTTTCCTTGTAGCGCCGTTCGAGGTTGGGAATGATGCCCTCGAACTTGTGCTTGCGCGTGACGTTGCCGCCCGTCTCGGTGAGGTAGCGGAACGCGATCTGCTCGTCGCCCGAACCCTGCAGCACGTGCTGCTGGATGGCCTTGGGCAGTTCCTTCCAGGGCGTGTCGACGCTGAAGCCGTAGTGCTTCGCCAGTGAAAGTATCAATTGGAAATAGTACGCATTGCGCCGATCCCAGCCGCGTACGGCGCCACCGGCAAGGCTGTGCTCGGGATGCGCGACCACGCGTGCGGGATCAAAGAACTGGCTGACGCCCAGGCCGTCGCAGCTCGGGCAGGCGCCGATGGGCGAATTGAACGAGAACAGGCGCGGTTCGAGTTCCGGCAGCGAGTAGTCGCAGATGGCGCAGGAGAAGCGCGATGAGAACAGCATCTCCGCAGCTTTGGGCGCATCCATGTCGACCAGGATGACCAGCCCTTCGCCCAGGCGCAGTGCCGTTTCGAAGGATTCGGCCAGGCGTTGCTTGATATCAGCCTTGGGCTTGAAGCGGTCGACCACGACCTCGATCGTGTGCTTCTGCCGTAACGCCAGCGGCGGAACGGCGTCGAGTTCGTGCACGACGCCATCCACGCGCGCGCGGACGAAGCCCTGCGCTCGCAGCTGCTCGAACACCTGCACATGTTCACCCTTGCGCTCGCGGATCACCGGTGCCAGCAGCATGTAGCGATGATCGGCCGGCAGCGCGAGCGCGGCATCGACCATCTGGCTGACAGTCTGCGCTTCCAGCGGAATACCGTGATCCGGGCAGCGCGGTGTTCCCACGCGTGCGAACAGCAGGCGCAGGTAGTCATAGATTTCGGTAATCGTGCCGACCGTCGAGCGCGGGTTGTGCGAGGTCGATTTCTGCTCGATCGAAATGGCCGGCGACAGACCTTCGATATGGTCGACGTCGGGTTTCTCCATGACCGACAGGAACTGGCGGGCATAGGCCGAGAGCGATTCGACATAGCGTCGCTGCCCCTCGGCGTAGATCGTGTCGAAGGCCAGCGAGGACTTGCCCGAGCCGGAAAGCCCGGTGATGACGATCAGGCTGTCCCGCGGGAGATCCAGATCGATGTTCTTGAGGTTGTGCGTGCGCGCACCGCGAATGCGGATCGTGTCCATGGGCATGGAGGAGATATGAGCCGGGTATTATGCGCCGATTGGCGTCAGGCGCGGGGAAGGGTCGAGGCCGTACAGGTGGGGGCATCTCACCACAGGTAAAGGTCAAAAATCTGTCCTATTTAACGATAGGAAGAAACAGCGTCATTTCTTGGGCAGTTAGATCCTCCGCGCGCACCCACATCCCCGCCAAATCCTTGCTGTGCAAGGATTTGGCCGCCCCCTTGACTCAAGCGGGCTCCGTTGTCGAGGCGTATGGCCCGGGCGTCCCCATAGGAGGTGGATGCTTGACGGGCGCGGGCTGCTGATGGGCTCGGTTTGGTCGCGTGGGTGCTTGGAAAATCCCGGTTGATCAGTTATTGACCAGAATGCGCGGCGCGTTTATGCTTTCGCGCCTTTTACCAAGGGCGGGCTGTGCCTGGAAGCCGGGCAGAAGTCAGAATAACTACAGAGGAATTGCCAATGTACGCAGTCATCGTCACTGGCGGTAAGCAGTACCGCGTGATGCAGGGCGAAACGCTCCGCGTCGAACTGCTGCCCGCCGACGTGGGTTCCACCATCAGCTTCGACCAGGTTCTCCTGGTGGGCGAAGGCGAGAAGATCACCATCGGTGCGCCGACGGTCAAGGGTGCCACGGTTGCCGCGACGGTCAAGTCGCACGGCCGCGCCGACAAGATCCGCATCGTCAAGTTCCGCCGCCGCAAGCACTACCGCAAAGAAATCGGCCACCGCCAGCATTTCACTGAAGTCGAGATCACCGGCATCAACGCCGGCTGAGCCTGAGGAGTATTAGTCATGGCACATAAGAAGGGCGTAGGCTCAAGCCGTAACGGCCGCGATTCGAATCCGAAGTATCTCGGCGTCAAGGTCTACGGCGGCGAAGCCATCAACGCCGGCAATATCATCGTTCGTCAGCGCGGCACCCAGTTCCATCCGGGTACCGGCGTCGGCCTGGGTCGCGATCACACCATCTTTGCCCTGATCGACGGCAAGGTGGAATTCGCGGTCAAGGGTCCGAAGAACCGCCGTACCATCAGCGTCGTTCCGGCCTGATCAGTACGCTGCACGTTTTGCGAAGGCCCCGCTCCGGCGGGGCTTTTCGTTTATGGGAAACGGGTGAACGACCGACGACTGCCCGATCTCGGCGATAATTCCCCGGCTGGCGCGCGCTGGCCGTCGAGGCTGCCTGCTGGTCCTGCCGGCGGCGCCCGCATTCCCCCTTACCAGTGATGCCTCATGAAATTCGTCGACGAAGCGGAAATCCACGTTCACGCCGGAAACGGCGGCAATGGTTGCGCCAGCTTCCGGCGTGAGAAATTCATCCCGTTTGGCGGGCCTGATGGTGGCGACGGCGGTGCCGGCGGCAGCGTCTGGCTGGTGGCCGACGAAAACCTCAACACCCTGGTGGATTTCCGTCACCAGCGCGTCTACCGCGCCGGTCGCGGCGAGAATGGCATGAGCCGCCAGATGCACGGCAAGAACGGCACGGATCTCGAAATCCGCGTTCCGGTCGGTACCATGGTCATCAATATCGACACCGACGAAACCATTGGCGATCTGGTCGAGCACGGCCAGCGCCTGAAGGTGGCGCAGGGTGGCGATGGTGGCCTGGGCAATATTCACTTCAAGTCATCGACCAATCGCGCGCCGCGCAAGGCGACGCCCGGCCGCGAAGGCGATTCCCGCGAGCTGCGCCTGGAGCTGAAACTGCTGGCAGACGTGGGGCTCCTGGGCTTCCCCAATGCCGGCAAGTCGACTTTCATCCGCGCCGTTTCCGCGGCGACGCCGCGCGTGGCGGATTACCCGTTCACGACGCTGCATCCCAATCTCGGCGTCGTGCGCATCGATACGGACCAGAGCTTTGTCATCGCCGACATTCCTGGCCTGATCGAAGGCGCGGCGGATGGTGCCGGCCTGGGCATCCAGTTCCTCAAGCATGTCGCCCGCACCAGCCTGTTGCTGCATCTGGTCGACATGGCGCCGCTGGACGGCGAGACGGACCCGGTCGAACAGGTCAAGGCGATCGAGGCGGAGCTGAAGAAGTTCGACTCGGAACTGCTGCAACGCCCGCGCTGGCTGGTGCTCAACAAGGGTGACCTGCTGGCGCCGGACGAGCGCGAAAAGACGGCGAAAGCCATCGTCAAGCGTCTGAAATGGAAGGGGCCGTGGTACGTGATCTCGGCGATTGGCCGCGAAGGTACCTGGCCGATCTGCCTGGCTGCACAGAAGTACTTCGACGAGGCCAGGCGCGAGGCGGCTGAAGCGGCGCGCGAACAAGCTTGATTTTAGATGATTCGCGCGCGACGCCCGGCCCAGGCCGGGCGTCGCCGTTTGTGCAGCCTCCGGACGCAAATCGCCGGCGCAGGTGCCGTGAATAACCGCAACTAACGCGTATCACGCAAGTCCGGGTGGTGGGCGGAGTGCAGTGTGCGGCGGGACCCGGATCGAAAAACGCAGGCGCCGGAAAGGAAAAAGCCGGCTTTCGCCGGCTTTTCCAGGTACTTCACGCAGGGCGACCGATCAGGCGAGAGCCTTGATGTGAGCGGTCAGGCGGCTCTTGTGACGGGCCGTCTTGTTCTTGTGGATCAGGCCGCGGCTGCCGTAGCGATCCATGATGGGCTCAGCGATCTTGTAGGCGGCTTCGGCGCCAGCCTTGTCTTTCGCTTCGATCGCTTTCACAACCTTCTTGATCGCCGTACGCAGCATGGAGCGGGCACTGACATTGCGCTGACGGCGCACTTCAGCCTGACGCGCACGCTTCTTCGCGGATTTGATATTAGCCAAGGGATTACTCCGGGCGGAGAGCTTGTAAAAAGACGCGTGAGTTTAAAGATGGCATGCTTGTACGTCAACCTTTGCATTCCACGGACGGAGCCCGCCGCGTGAAAGTCCCGAGTTTATTGCGTTCGCTGGTGTCTTTCAGCGGCATGACGTTCATCTCCCGCCTCCTTGGACTGGCCCGGGACGTGGCCATCTCCGCGGCATTTGGCGCCAGCGCGGCCTCGGATGCTTTCTGGGTGGCCTTCCGTATCCCGAACTTCCTGCGTCGGCTGTTCGCCGAGGGCGCCTTCTCCCTGGCCTTCGTGCCGGTCTTTACCGAAGTGAAAGAAACCCGTTCCGAAGCCGAGCTGCGCGAACTGGTCGCGCGTGCCGCCGGCACGCTGGGCGGCATCCTGCTGGTCGTCACCGCGCTGGGCGTCATCGGTGCCGAATGGGTGACCGGGCTTTTCAGCTCCGGTGCGATCGATGAACCGGCCAAGTTCCAGCTGACGGCCGACCTCCTGCGGGTGATGTTCCCGTTCCTGTTGTTCGTCTCCCTGACGGCAATGGCGGGGAGCGTTCTGAATGCCTTCCATCGCTTTGCCTTGCCGGCGCTGACGCCGGTGATCATGAACCTGTGCATGATCGCCGGTGCCCTCTGGCTGGCGCCGCGCCTGGAAGTGCCGATCATGGCGCTGGGCTGGTCGGTGCTGGTCGCCGGCGTGCTGCAGCTGCTGTTCCAGCTGCCGGCGCTGCGCTCGTTGAACATGTTGTCGCTGCCGCGCTGGGGCTGGCGCCATCCGCGCGTGCAGCAGATCCGCAAGGTGATGGTGCCGACCCTGTTCGGCTCCTCGGTGGCCCAGGTCAACCTGCTCCTGGATACGATGATTGCGTCCTACCTGGTGACCGGCTCCCAGACATGGTTGTCGCAGAGCGACCGCCTGCTGGAATTTCCGCTCGGCTTGTTTGGCGTCGCCCTGGGCACAGTGATCTTGCCGAGCCTGTCGCGGCATCACGTGGCAACCGACAGCGCAGGTTTTTCGCGGGCCTTGGACTGGGGCCTGCGCACCGCTCTGCTGATTGCCGCTCCGGCGATGCTGGGCCTGGTATTTCTCGCCAAGCCCCTGGTCGCCACCCTGTTCATGCGCGGCCAGTTCACGCCGCACGATGTCGACATGGCGGCGCTGAGCCTGTCGGCCCTGAGCTTCGGATTGCCGGCCTTCGCCCTGGTGAAGGTTGTCGCGCCCGCGTTTTATGCGCGCCAGGACACCCGCACGCCTGTGCGGGCGGGCATCGTCGCGATGGTTGCGAACATGGCCCTGAATATCGTCTTCCTGTTCTCCCTGTTCGTTCTGTGGTCAACGCCGGCCCAGCGGGCCGATGGCTGGATCGCGGCGCTGGCGACCATTCCCGGCCTGCACGTGGCGTTGGCCATGGCCAGTGCGCTGGCCAGCTATCTCAACCTGGCGCAGCTGTGGCGGGCGCTGGCGAAAGCCGGCGTGTACCAGCGCCAGCCCGGATGGACGCGCCATCTCGTCCGCCTGGCCGCCGCCTGCCTGGCGATGTGCGGCGTACTGCTGGCGGGTCTTGCCCTGTGGCCGGAGTGGACAAGCATTCCGACCAGCCTGCGGATCTTCCGCCTGGGCGTCCTGGTTGGCGCCGGCGGGGCGACCTTCGCGGTTGTCCTGTTCGCGCTGGGCTTTCGTCTGCGTGACCTGCGTGGCGTCTGAAGCGGCCGCGGCGCGGGGAAATCCGTGGCGTTGTGCGTCGCAACGCAGCGGCTATACTCCCGGCAATGCATACGCTGTTTAGGGACGCCGCCGGGCCATCGCTCGCGCCGCGCGGCAGCGTGGTCTGTATCGGCGCATTCGACGGCGTACACCGCGGTCATCGCTTCGTGCTGGATCACGTACGCCGGCGCGCCGACGACTTGGGCCTGACGCCCATCGCCATCAGTTTCGAGCCGATCCCGCGCGAATTCTTCGCCCGCGGGGAGCCCTTGCCGCGCCTGGCCTCGGCGCGGGAAAAGATCGCCCGGCTACGCGACAGCGGCATGCAACGGCTACTGCTGCTGCGTTTCAACGCGGCCCTGGCCGCGATGTCGGCGGAGGACTTCATTGCCGACGTCCTGGTGGCGCGGGTTGGTGCGCGCGAGATCGTGGTCGGCCGCGATTTCCGTTTCGGCCATGCCCGTCGCGGTGATATGGCCTTGCTCAAGGCGCACGGCCTGCGGCACGGTTTCCGGGCGACGGAACTGGATTCCTTCCTCTGGCAGGGTGAACGCGTGTCCAGCTCGGCGATCCGCCGGCTGCTGGCCGCCGGCGAATTCAACGCCGCCGCGAACCAGCTGGGGCGGCGATTCAGCATCGGTGGGCATGTGGTCCGCGGCCAGCAATTAGGTCGAAAGCTCGGCTATCCGACGGCCAATCTGCGATTGGGCCGGCGGGTGGCACCGGTGCAGGGCATTTTTGCGGTATGGGTGCATGGCGTCGGCAATGCGCCGCATCCGGCCGTCGCCAGCCTGGGTGTGCGGCCGACCGTTGCCGGTACCGAGCCCTTGCTGGAATCGCACCTGTTCGATTTTGACGGCGATCTCTACGGGCGTCGTATTGAAGTGGAATTTGTACAGAAACTGCGGGACGAAGAAAAATTCCCGGACCTGCCCAGCCTGGTCCGGCAAATGGACGATGACGCCGCCGCCGCGCGGCGCATCCTTGGTGCGCCCCGCCTGGTGGCCGCCGGAGCCTGAATCGTGACGATCGACTACAAGCCAACCATCAATCTGCCGGAAACCCCCTTCGCCATGAAGGCGGACCTGGCCAAGCGCGAACCCGGCATGCTGGCCGAATGGGAACAGCAGGCGCGCTACAGTGCCATCCAGGCGCGCACCGCCAACCGCAGCAAGACCTTCGTCCTGCACGACGGCCCGCCCTATGCCAACGGCGAGATCCACATCGGCCACGCGGTGAACAAGGTTCTCAAGGACGTCGTGGTCAAGTCCAAGCTGATGGCCGGCTACCGCGCGCCCTACGTGCCAGGCTGGGATTGCCACGGCCTGCCGATCGAGATCGCGGTGGAAAAGGAAGTCGGCAAGGTCGGCGAGAAGATCGACGCGAAGGCCTTCCGCCAGAAGTGCCGCGAATACGCCGCCCGCCAGATCGACCTGCAGCGCGCTGACTTCAAGCGCCTGGGCGTGCTGGGTGAATGGGAAAATCCCTATCGCACGATGGATTTCCGCTACGAAGCGGACATGATCCGCGCGCTGTCGAAGATCGTCTCGAACGGTCATCTGGCGCGCGGCGTGAAGCCCGTGCACTGGTGCTTTGAATGCGGTTCGGCCCTGGCCGAAGCCGAGATCGAATACATCAACAAAGATTCGCCGGCCATCGACGTGGCCTACGACGCCATCGACCCGGCCGCGCTGGCCGGCAAGTTCGGCGTGGGCGAGATCGGTGATGCCATCGTCGCCGTGCCCATCTGGACGACGACCCCGTGGACGCTGCCCGCCAGCATGGCCGTCACGCTCGGAGCTGATCTTGAGTACGCGCTGATCGAGGGCGTTCCGCGCAATGGCCGCCGTGTGCTGCTGGCCGTAGCCGACAGTCTCGTCTCGCGCCTGGTGGCCCGCTACAAGATCGAAAGTATCAACGTGCTGGGCCGCACTGCTGGCGCCGCGCTGGAAAACCTGCTGCTGCAGCATCCGTTCTATGCGCGCAAGGTGCCGGTGATTCTGGGCGACCACGTCTCCGCCGAGGATGGCACCGGTGCAGTGCATACGGCGCCCGGCCACGGCGTGGAAGACTTCCAGGTCGGCCAGAAATACGGCATCGGCGTGGTCAATCCGGTCGGCGGCAATGGCGTGTACCTGTCGGATACGGAACTGTTCGCCGGCCAGCACGTCTGGAAGGCGAACGATTCCATCGCCGAGGTGCTGCGCGAGCGCGGCGTGCTGCTGGCCTTCGAGAAGATCAACCACAGCTATCCGCACTGCTGGCGTCACAAGAAGCCGGTCGCGTTCCGCACCACGCCCCAGTGGTTCATCAGCATGGACCAGGCAGGCCTGCGTTCACGTGCGCTGGAAGCGATCGAGAAGGAAGTGAACTGGTATCCCGCGTGGGGCCGCGAGCGCATCACCAGCATGATTGTCGGCCGCCCGGACTGGTGCATCTCGCGCCAGCGCACCTGGGGCGTACCGATTGCGCTGTTCGTGCACAAGTCGACCTCCGAGCCGCATCCGCGCACCACGGAACTGATGGAACTGGCGGCGCAGCGCGTGGAGCAGGGTGGTGTGGATGCGTGGTACGACATCGACATCACCGAGTTCCTCGGCGACGAAGCGGCCGACTACGAGAAAGTCACCGACATTCTCGACGTGTGGTTCGACTCGGGCGTCACGCACGCCTGCGTCGTGCAGGCCCGCGACTACCTGCGCCCGAGCGGCCCCGACGACAAGGTCATGTACCTGGAAGGCTCGGACCAGCACCGCGGCTGGTTCCAGTCGTCATTGCTCACCTCGATCGGCATGTATGCCAAGGCGCCGTATGACCATGTGCTGACCCACGGCTTCACCGTGGATGCGCAGGGTCACAAGATGTCCAAGTCGCTCAAGAACGTCGTCGCGCCGCAGGAGGTGATCAACACGCTGGGTGCGGACGTGCTGCGCCTGTGGGTCGTTTCGACCGACTACCGCAACGAGATGTCGGTTTCCAACGAGATCCTCAAGCGCGTTTCCGACGCGTATCGCCGCATCCGCAATACGGCGCGCTTCCTGCTGGGCAATCTCGCCGGGTTTGATCCGGCCAGGCACCTGGTGCCGGTGCAGGATTCGCTGCTGCTCGACCAGTGGGCGGTGCAGCAGGCCCACGACCTGCAGCAGGCTGTCGTCGCCGCTTACGATCGCTACGACTTTCCGGAAATCGTCCAGCGCATCCAGAACTTCTGCACCAATGAGCTGGGCGCGCTGTACCTGGATATCACCAAGGACCGCCTCTACACGATGCCGACGGAGAGCCATGGCCGCCGTTCGGCCCAGAGTGCGATGTATCGCATCCTGGAAGCCATGGTGCGCTGGCTGGCGCCGATTCTCACCTTCACCGCGGAAGAAATCTGGCGCGCGATGCCGGGCCAGCGCGACGAGTCGGTGCTGTTCGAAACCTGGTACGAAGGCCTGGCGGCCACGCAGGGCTCGCCGCAGCAGCGGCAATGGTGGGCGGATCTTCTCGCCATCCGCGGTTCCACGGGAAAGGTGCTGGAGGGCATGCGCGTACTCGGTGTCATCGGCGCCTCGCTCGAGGCCCAGGTGACGCTGTACCTGGACGCCGACCTGCGCGACCGCTACGCCGACGTCGCCGACGAATTGCGTTTCTTCTTCATCACTTCTGGCCTTTCGATCCAGGCACACCGGGATCGTCCGGCGTTCTCGGTCATTGCGCCGGAACTGGGCTTCGATGCCTTCGTGGATGACGAAGCCAGGCCGACCACGCTGGCGTTGAAGGGCGATCTGGCGGAACACGACGTCTGGGTGTTTGCCACGGGTGCCAGCGGCCAGAAGTGCGTGCGCTGCTGGCATTACCGCGACGACGTCGGTTCGGTGGCCGCGCATCCGCAGGCCTGCGCGCGCTGCGCCGAAAACGTGGACGGCGCGGGCGAGCGCCGGCGCTATTTCTGATGGCCGCCGTCGTGACCAAGGCGTCGTCCGCCCCGAATGCCCTGCTGTGGCTGGTGGTCTCGCTGGTCGTGATCGCGCTCGACCAGTGGACCAAGGTGATCGCGTCCACGTCCCTGGTCGAGGGCGTGCCGGATCCCGTCGTGCCCGGTTTCCTCAACTGGACGCTGTCGTTCAATCCTGGCGCCGCATTCAGCCTGTTTGCCGACGCCGGCGGCTGGCAGCGCTGGGGGCTGGGCGGCATAGCGATCGTGATCAGCACCGTGCTCGTCGTCGTGCTGGCGCGGACCGAGCGCAACGACTGGCGCTCGGCCCTGCCGCTGGCGCTGATCATCGGCGGTGCCCTGGGCAACCTGATCGACCGCGTGCGTTTTGGTCACGTGGTCGACTTCATCCAGGTCTATTACCAGACCTTCGCCTGGCCGGCCTTCAACGTGGCCGACTCGGCCATCTGCGTGGGCGCTGCGCTGCTGGCGTGGTTCAGCCTGCGCAGTGGGAAAGACCACCCCCGCGGGCAATAATGGGGCTCGCCCCGGAGTCGTGATTCCTATGGAAGTGCTGTTGGCCAATCCCCGCGGTTTCTGTGCCGGCGTCGACCGGGCGATCGAGATCGTGGACCGCGCGCTGGAAGTCTTTGGCGCGCCGATCTACGTGCGCCACGAGGTCGTGCACAACCGCTATGTCGTTGACGGCCTGCGCCAGCGCGGCGCGGTCTTCGTCGACGAGCTGGACGAAGTGCCCGACGGTGCAACGGTCATTTTCAGCGCCCATGGGGTGAGCCAGGCCGTCCGCGCCGAGGCCGACCGCCGCGGCCTGCGCGTGTTCGATGCGACCTGCCCGCTGGTGACCAAGGTCCATATGGAGGTCGCGCGCCACTGCAAGGCCGGGCGCGACGTCGTCCTGGTCGGCCACGCCGGCCATCCGGAAGTCGAAGGCACCCTGGGCCAGTGGGCGAAATCCGGCGCCGCCGGCGAGATCTACCTCGTCGAGACGCCCGAGGACGTGGCGCGCCTGGTTCCCCGCAATCCCGACAACATCGCCTACGTCACCCAGACGACGCTCTCGGTGGACGACACCAAGGCCGTCATCGAGGCGCTCCGCAGCCACTTTCCGGCCATGCTGGGCCCGCGCCACGACGATATCTGCTACGCCACCCAGAACCGCCAGGATGCCGTGCGCAAGCTGGGCCAGTCCTGCGACCTGGTGCTGGTCGTCGGCTCGGTCAACAGCTCCAACTCCAACCGCCTGCGCGAGCTGGCGGAAAAGCAGGGCGTCCCCGCCTACCTGATCGATGGCGCCGAGGACATCCAGGACGCCTGGCTGACCGGAAAGCCGCGCATCGGCGTGACCGCCGGCGCCTCCGCCCCGGAGGATCTGGTCCAGGGCGTGATCCGCCGCCTGCAGCAGGCCGGGGCGGTCAATGTCTCCGAAATCCCCGGCGATCCGGAGGGCGTCACCTTCGCCCTGCCCAAGGAACTGCGGATCAGCCTGATCAACTGAGCTTCGCGCCGCTCATCAGTCAGCCCGACGCCGCCCACCGGGCGGCGTTTCCGTCTCTGAAACGCGCCCGAAATGTGATGCATTCGGCGTTTACCGCCGGCTATCCGATTGCATCTGCCAATTGTCCGTGACAGGGTCGCGGTGTCAGTGCCTGCAGGACATGAATTTCGTCCACAAAATGCGCCGGGACCCGCGCTAAGTGATTGAGTGGCCTGCATCCACTCGTCAGGCAATTGCTACCTCGCATGTGCGCTCAGGTTGCTCCTCGAAACGCATATGGTTACTTTTTTGTCGCATTCGAACATTGGGGGCCTTATGGCTTTAAGCGGGTACCGCGGACGTCCAGCCGTCGTCCGGACATCGGGTTTTTCATTGATCGAACTGATGATCATCGTGGCCATCATCGCGATCGCGGTGGCCATTGGCCTGCCGAGCATGCGCGAGATGATGGTGTCCAATGCAGCGACGGACGCGACCAATCGGCTGGTTGGCGACCTGGGCCTGGCGCGGCAGGAGGCGGTCAAGCGTGGTCTGCGCGTTGGCGTGTTCGCCGATAGCGGAAACAATATCTGGACCGGCGGCTGGAAGGTGAAGGCAGACGTCAAGCGCAACGGCACTTACGAGCTGGTCCTGCGCGAAACACCGGCCCTTCACGATGGCTATGCCCTGAAGGTGGCGGTCGACGGCGCCGAAGGCGATGCAGTGGGCAGCAAAGCGACGATCTTCAACGGCACCGGCGCGCTGACGATGGGCGATACCGCCGATTTCAACCTCTGTGCCCCGAATAGCGACGCTACCCGTTCGCGCTCAATCCGCGTGTCGACCACCGGCCTTGTCACTTCACAACGCACCACCACCGGCTCCAATGCGCCGTCGTGCTGAGGAAACCATGTACACGTCACTAAAACGCACACGCGGATTCTCACTGCTGGAAGTGCTGGTTGCACTGCTGATCTTCGGCCTGGGTCTGCTGGGCCTGGCCGGATTGCTCGTGGTCTCGGTAAAGACAAACCACAGCTCGTACCTGCGTACGCAGGCGTCCTTCCTGGCCGAGGGCATGGCGGACCGGATCAAGGCCAATCGCATGGCACTCTGGAACGACCGCTACAACGGCGACTACTCGGCCGCCACCGCTGCCGCCCCCACGAAAACGTGCCTGGGCGCTGAGGCCTGCAGCGAAGCGGAAATCGCATTGCGCGATCGGGCCCAGTGGAGCGCGCAGTTGGTCGGTTTCCTGCCGAATGCGACGGCGAACATTCGTTGTGCGCTGAACCCCGGTGTTGCCATACCGGCGTCAGCCCGCCATTCCAATCCCCCCTATGACGGCCTGTGCTCGGTCTGGGTGAGGTGGTCGGAGAAATCCCTCAACACGGACACGGGTGCCGCATCGGTGCAGGACCAGACATTCGCATGGGTTTTCGAGCCATGAAAAAAGCCACGCATCCCATTTTCCAAAAGTGCAGTTCTGCCGCTGCACGGCAGCAGGGCCTGAGTCTCATCGAATTGATGGTGGCCTTGGCGCTGGGCGTGTTGATCACGTTCGGCCTGATTGGACTTTTCACCACCACCAGCCGGACCAACCGCGTGCAGGAAGCGCTGGCGCGCCTGCAGGAGAACGGCCGTTTCGCCACGATGCGCCTCACCGATGAATTCCGTTCCTCGATGGGCCAGTTCTGCAATGCCACCAGCGGGCAATCCACGAAGTCGTCCAATGGCGTCGTGAGCCCCGCGCGCGCGCCCATGGTGTGGTCGAAGTTCCAGCCGGACGAACAGTTCGCCGATGCGCCGGGCGCGACGCTGATTCCGTCGGAGCCCCTCGGCTGGCGCGATCCGGACGGCCCCTATCCGCTGAGCCCGCGCTATTTCCTGCAAGGCTACGACTGCACGACAGGGTGCACCCCGAATCTGCCGGCTTCCGTGGATTTGCCGAATAAAGTGCCGGGTACTGATGTTTTGACCGTTCGTAGCCTGAGCGGCACCGGCTGGCGTGGTGTCTGCAGCCTTGTGGACGGTGCTCCGCAGTGGACGATTGAAGAACATCCAGATGGCGGCGACAGCAAGATCAATTTCGAGAACGGTGATTTCGCGTACGTCACCGACTGCAATTCCCCGACCATCATGAAGATGACGTTTGACGGCGGGACTGTGCTGAAAGCCGATCCCGCGGCGTTGCTGGATGGTACCCCGAGCTGCCCCGCCAACGGCGGGCCAGGCACCGATACGCGAGTATTCAACGCCACCAAGGATCTGCGCACTGTGACGTATTTCCTTGCCACCAAGCCTGACCCGTCCCCCGATTCGCCGGGTGGCTCGGTGATCTCTTCCCTCTATCGGCGCGTCAATGGCGGTGCGCCTGTCGAACTGGTGGAAGGCGTGGAACGACTGGATTTCCTCTACGGCGTGCAGGATCTCAATGGCGCGGTGCGCTATCTGACCGCCGCGGAGGTTGAGGCGAACAGCGGCCCCACCACGTGCTCTCCGCCGCCCGCTGACCTGACAGATGCCGCCAAGAAATGGCTGTACGAACCCGGCTGCCTCTGGCGCTCGGTGAAATCGATTGAAGCGCATATGCTGGTCAATACCGTCAAGAATCAATTTGACCTGGCGGATGTGGACAAGGCGTATCGCTACAGCGTGGGCGACCCGTATTTCGCACTGGAACCCACCGCGCCGACCGATCCGATGCCGGTGACGAATCTCCCTGCCGGCAGCAAGTTGCGTCGCGAATTCATTGCCACGATTTCCGTGCGCGCTACCAGCCTTTGATAACGAGGCAGAATCATGACTATGTCCCGTTTTAAACCGATACCTGCGCAGGATGGCGCAGTGCTGTTCGTATCGCTGATCTTCCTGATCATCATCAGCCTGATCGCCGTGACAGCTTCCTGGAATTCCGTGCTGCAGGAGCGCATGACCGGCGGCATGCGCAACCGTCAGCTGGGCACACTGGGCGCGGAGAGTGCATTGCGCGCCGGTGAAGCCTTCGTCTGGACACAGATTGACCGCGCTGTCTATTCGCCCACGACGGGCTGCGTTCCCCTCAAGTGCGATGAAGCCGGCGGTGGCGCGAACTCGTGCTACACCTCGGACAAAGAAGGTCGCCTGGTGACTGCGGTGCAGAAATTCCGCACGGACGCGACCTGGGGGCCGATGGGCCGTGAAATGGTGGCGGATGTAACCGGTCTCAGTGGTGATTACGCAACCGCATCCCTCGCAAGCCAGCCCCAATATATCGTCGAAGAACTTGGTTCAGTCTCCAGGACGGTTAGCGAGGGCAGCCCGGGCGGGGGAGGCGGAGGCGGAGGCGGAGGCGGATATCGACAGACCGGTGCAGACAACGACCGCGGCCGGCAAGTGGGTCCAGGCGGTAGCGGTGGCGGTGGCGGTGGCGGTGTGGATGCCCGCACGCTTTATCGCGTCACCGCGCGCAGCCAGGGCGGTTCGGATGCCACGGTGCGGGTGGTCGAATCGACCTTTATCGCGAAGAAGATTACCAGCTGCAACCCCGTGTAACGTCAGCGGAGCAGGGTTCCTATGCTTACTAAACGATTTTTCCATTGGCGCGTGATCGGCAGCTCCTCTACGCTGGCGCTTCTCGCGTCCCTCTCGGCACCGGCCTGGTCCGGCACGGTCGACCTGGCGCCGGCACCGCTGGATGTCACGGCCTCCGTAGACCCCAACCTGGTCGTTTCCTTCGACGATTCAGGCTCGATGGCCTGGAACGCCCAGGGCGATCTTCCCCCGGGTTCTCCCAGCACCGGCTGGAACGGGCCCTGGATGTGCGCGGGCGTCATCGATCCCGGTGTGACGGACAAGGCCAATCCGCGTTCGCGTGTGATGAACGGCGTGTACTACAACCCGAACATCACGTACCGGCCGGCGAGCTTCAGTGACGGAACGGCCTTTCCGGACGCCGATGCCACCCTGAAGTCGGTCTGGCAGGACGGTATCAACGCCAACGAGCCTGGTCACGGCACGCCGACCGCCGCCGAGTGGGCCAATAACCCGGATACGCCGAAAGAAGCGAACGATCTGGGACGTACCAACCTGATGGGAACGGACCCGCCGGGTAATACCGACAATCGGTGGAAGTGCGGCCTTGGCGGTAATCACAATTACAACAAGGTCAATCCGTTTGCGAGTGGCGGGCCCTACTATTACAAGTACAAGGCATCGGCGCCGAACTTCATCAAGGCCGACGGCAGCATCGATACCAGCATCCTTTACAAGGAATCCAACTGGGAGGCGGTGGCCGTTCCCACGGACCAGTACCAGAACTTTGCAAACTGGTACGCGTACTACCGCACGCGCAGCCTGTCGGCGCGTTCGGCACTGTCGCGCGTGTTTGGCGCGATGGGCGCGAACGTGCGCGTGGCCTGGCAGACCATCTGGCCAAAAGCCAATGACCGCCCCTGGGCAACGTCGATTGCCAAGAACACCAGCATCATCACCAGTCTGACCGATACCAATACGACCGGTAATTCGGCGGCTAACAACTGGCGTACGAATTTCTTCAACTTCATCTACAACGTCGGCGTATATAACGGCACGCCGGATCGCGAAGCCACGGTGCGCGCGTCGGAGTTCTTCTCCGGCGGCCAGGGCGTGATGGGCCTGACCAACCCGTTCTACCAGCCCGGTTCGAATACCGTACCGGGCAAGGAACTGTCCTGTAGGCAGAACTTCCATGTTCTGGTGACGGACGGTTACTGGAACGGAACCGATAGCAACGTCACCCCGGCACCCACGGTCGTGCCGAACAAGGCCATACCCGGTGGCCTGCCGCTCGATCCGGAAGGCAAGCCGCAGCCGTTCGAATACAGCCCGACCGATGCGGAAACCCGTGTCTACTGGGATACGCGCGGCGGCGACGAAAAGCTCTCCCTGGCAAACATCGGTTTCCACTACTGGGCGAAGGATCTGCGTCCGGACCTGGCAAACAATGTCGGTCGCTACATCGGCGACAAGTCGACCAACCTGGACGGCACGGGCGAGCTGGCCGTCGGACAGGATCCGCTCAAGAACAAGGTGATTTTCTTCAACCCTGCCAATGATCCGGCGAACTGGCAGCACGTGGTGCAGTTCATGATTGCCCTGGGCATCGACGGCACGCTGCGCTTCCCGGAAGACTATTCGGAACTGCGCAAGTCCGGCGGGACGAAGTTCTGGCCGATGCCGGTGCGTGACAAGCCCTCGGCCGTCGATGACATGTGGCATGCGGCTATCAACAGTCGCGGCTCCTATTTCTCGGCCTCCAATCCGAACCAGCTGGTTGAGCGTCTGACGGAAATCATCAACAACATCCTGTCCCGTCGCAGCTCGTCGACGGCAGTCTCGGCGACGCTGTCGATCTCAGCCCCCACGACCCAAGGTTACTCCGGCGGGTATGACAGTTCGGATTGGTCCGGTTATCTGTTGCGCGTGGGCTTCGATCCAACCTCCGGTGCCGTTTCCAGCACGCGGAAATGGGACGCCGCATGCCTGTTGACGGGCGGCCTCTGCCCGGAAACCAATAGCAATGTCGGCGCTCCGCATGATCCGAATGCCCGTAACATCATCACCTCAACGGGCGGGGCTAGCTCCGGCATCCCGTTCCGCTGGGCGCAACTGAATGCGGCGCAGCGCGCGGCGTTGGGCAAAGATCCGGCGACCGGCTTGGCTGACGCGGCCGGCGAAGCGCGCCTCAACTATCTGCGCGGTTCACGCGTCCAGGAAAACACGGATCCCCTGATGCGTAAGCGCACGTCGGTGATGGGTGCGGTCATCAATTCGCGGCCGCGTTACCTGGCAGCAGGTGAGACGGACCTGGAAGACATGCTGTGGCCGGCTGGATCGCCGGAACTGGCTGCTGCCGAGGCGGGCCAGAGGCTCAGTGACTTCCACAAAGTGGCAGACAAGCGGTTGCCGACGGTCTATGTCGGCTCCAACCAGGGCGGCATGCTGCACGCGCTCGATGCGTCGACCGGCAAGGAGTTGTGGGCCTATATGCCGAACACGAGCTTGCTCAATGGCCGCGCTACCAAGTCGACGCAGCGAAATCTCACGACCTTGATTCCGGGGGTCGATGACACGGCGATTACCGCGGACGCCTTTGTGAGCACACCGATGACCGGCGGTAGCAAGGCGTGGAGAACCGTGCTTGTCCAGTCGATGCGCATGGGTGGCCGTGGCGTTTTCGCCCTGGACGTCACCGATCCGGTTTCGACGGGCGAAGGGGACGCAAAGAGCCGGGTCCTGTGGGAAATCAACGGTGACTCCGAGGAGTTCAAGTATCTGGGCTACACCTACGCCTCCGCCAATACCGCGCGTATCAAGTACCAGAACAAATGGGTCGTGGTGATTTCCAGCGGGTATTTCCCGAAGGACGTACAGGATCCCTTGTCCAATTCGGACGGTGCCAAGCGTAACCAGTCGACGCTCTATGTCGTGGATATGGAAACCGGTTCGAAGATCGCGGAAATCCATACGACGCCGGGCGTCGTCAGCTACGGTCTCTCGACGCCAGCGGTTGCATCGTCGGGCTCCAATGAACTCAGTGAGAAAGATCAGCTCGACGACTATGCGGTGGCCGGCGACCTGGCCGGCAATCTGTGGCGCTTCGATTTCTCGGACGCGGACCCGTCGAAGTGGAGCGCCCAGCTCATGTTCTCCACGTACAGCTATCCGTCCAGCGGTGGCGTCGGGAAAATGCCGATCACGACCTTGCCGATCCTGATGGCTGACCCGCAAGCTGACAGGACGAAGCGCGTATGGGTTTTTGGTACCGGCAAATACCTGGGTGACGAGGATCGCTATACCGCGGGTGTTTCGACCCAGGCGTTCTTCGGCATTCGCGAAACCTGGTTTGATGTGAAAGATCCACCGTCGTCGCCGTCGGGCGTGAATGCGCCGAAATTCCCGGTTGTCCCGTCCGAGATCGTCGACCAAAAGCTCACATCGTCTGCCGGCGATCGTCTGGTCCTGACGTCCGAACCAGTACCGAAGGAGAAGCGCGGTTGGCGGATTCCCCTGGATGTGCGTCCTGGCGAGCGCGTGGTCGTGAATGCGGTGCGGTTGGAGGGCCTTCAGAAGGCTTTGCTGACGACCCTGTTGCCCAAAGGTGACGATCCGTGCAACCCGGGTCGGTCGGGCAGCGTGATTGTGGTGGACCCGTCAACCGGCGGCGCCGGCGCAACCTCGCCGATCCTGATTGGCGACAAACCCAGCCCGCTCGACGGCCATGTCGGTTACTTCATTGCGGACGACAAGGCAGGCAATGCAATTCCGACCAGCGGCACTCCGACGCTCATGGATCACATCGGCGGCGGCAATCTGTTCATCCCGGGTTTCCCGAAGGATCAGCTGATTGCCGATGACCCGCTCACCCCGGACGTTGACGAAAGCGCCATCTCGTTCCCGTCCGAACCCTGGCATCGCGGCTCATGGCGCAGCCTGCTGGGCGAAGACTGATCGGCTGGACGAAGGCAGGGCGCAGGCCCTGCCTTCGTCGTTTGCTGTGACCGGATTCGGTGTAGCGGACAGAGGCGGTCGGTAAGATCGAACAGGCAATCGTCGACGGGATCGCCGCGGCGAAATCCGACATCAGCAACAGGTACAGGTGGGTGCGATGTATACAAAGAAGAGCAAAGGCTTCACCCTGATCGAGGTCGTGGTGGTCGTGCTGATCATCAGCATCCTCGCCGCTATCGCCATCTCGGCCTACGGGCGCTACAGCTTCCGTGCGCGTCGCGCGGACGGCCGCGAGTTCGCGATGCGTATCGTGCAGGCCGAAGAACGGTTCTATACCAACTTCAATCGCTACACGCCGACGCTGGGCGCCGGCGGCCTGGGCTTCACCGGCGGTGCGCTCAGTTCCGAGCGCAACTACTACGACGGCGCTGTCGCAGTGGCTGCCGACGGCCAGAGCTTCACCGTCACGGTGACGCCGAAGGATGCGCAGGCCAGCGACGATTGCGGCTGGCTGTCGATCACCAATATGGGCGCCAAGGCTTCCGAAAAGACGTCTACCAACGGCTCGTGCTGGTAAGCTGATCCAATCGGCGGATTGTTGCGGGAAGGGGCTACACCCTCTATACTCCGCGCCCTCCCGTGACGCCGACGTAGCTCAGTTGGTAGAGCAACTGATTCGTAATCAGTAGGTCGGAGGTTCGACTCCTCTCGTCGGCACCATCGGAGACGTTTCACGCAGAGCCCGGCCCTGGCCGGGTTTTTCGTTTGGGAAGCGGGTTGTTCGCGTCAACCATGGTTGACCCGATAAGCCTCACTGGCTAGAATCCGCGTCCCATTTCGGGCGGTTAGCTCAGCGGTAGAGCACTGCTTTCACACGGCAGGGGTCACAGGTTCAAACCCTGTACCGCCCACCAATTAGAACAACGACTTAGGCAGCCCTTACCGGCTGCCTTTTTCGTTTCTGGCGCGCTGAGACGCGTGAATCGGGTCGTTTTATCCCACTTAACTATCCCAGGCTTCCGGATGGCGAGCCGGACCGGCCAGCACATGACTGGCGCCGTAGCGCGGGTGCTGTCGAGCAAAGCCTGTGCGTTGGCTGCACTCCAATCGCAAGGCCGCGTGCCTCAGAGCGTACCTGGAACGGCTCCAGGCGCTGCACGATCGTGCGACAGCGCTACCGCAGGTCACACTGGCTGTGCCGCCGCCGGGCGGTTCAAATGCGCCGCCCGGCCCTCTGGCGCGACACAGGCCGCATTGCCGTCTGTCAGGCCTATCTATAATCCTTGCCGGGAAATCACGTGAGGTGCCCATGAAAACGTTCGCCTGTTCCGTCCTCGCGCTCGCGGGTCTGCTGGTCGCGCAGGCTTCGGTTGCACAGTCCGATAATCCGGATGGCAAGATCGAGCAGAACAACAACAAGGCTGTCACGCACAACTGTGGTGAAGCCGGAAGCCTGTCCCTGGTAGGCTCCGGGAACGAAGTGACCGTCACCGGCGAGTGCACGCTCGTCGCGATCAAGGGCGGTAACAACACGGTTCGCATCAACCGCGTCTCGCAGATCAATGTCGACGGCGACGGCAACCAGGTCTCCTGGGTCGACGGTACTGGCCCGGGAAACCAGGCCACGTCGAAAGTCGCCGGCCGCAACAATGTCGTCACCCAGGAAAAACCGGTGGAAGCGCACTGATCGCGATCGCTGCTGCCACCTGAAACAGCGGCACAAAAAAGGGCGCCTCCGGGCGCCCTTTTCGTTACTGCGTCGAGCTGGCCGTTACCAGATCTTCACCTGCTTCTGCTCGTCACGCACCATGGCGCTACCGGTCTTGCACTCGAAGGCCTGTGCGAAGGCCGGCATGTTCGACGGCGCGCCGATGGCGCGGAACTGCGCCGGGGCGTGCGGATCGACATTGAGACGACGCTTGAGCTCTTCGTCGCGGAATGCGCGGCGCCACACCTGGGCGAAGTTGACGAAGAAGCGCTGGTCCGGCGTCAGGTTGTCGATCTTCTTGCCGGCGTCCTCGCCCTTGCGCGCCTGGGCCAGCTTGAAGGCATCGTGCGCGACGCTCAGGCCGCCCAGATCGGCGATGTTTTCGCCCAGGGTCAGCTGCCCTTTCACGTGCAGGCCGTCGATCGCGACGTAGTCGTCGAACTGCTGCACCAGCTTGGCGGTGCGGGATTCAAATTTTTCCCGATCTTCCTTTGTCCACCAGTCCGAAAGGTTGCCCTTGGCGTCGAACTTGCTGCCTTCGTCGTCATAGCCGTGCATCATTTCGTGGCCGATGACCGCGCCGATGCCGCCGTAGTTGAGGGCGTCGTCGGCCTTGGCGTCAAAGAAGGGCGGCTGCAGGATGCCGGCCGGGAACACGATCTCGTTCTGCAACGGGTTGTAGTAGGCATTCACCGTCTGCGGCGTCATGCCCCATTCCTTGCGATCAACCGGCTTGTTGATCTTGGACATGGCATAGTCCTGGTTGAACTTCGCCGACGCTGCGACATTGGCGAAGTAGCTGTCGCTCTTGATCACCAGGCCGTCCCAGCTGCGCCAGGTTTCCGGATAGCCGATCTTCGGCGTGAAGGTGCTCCACTTCTCCAGCGCCTTCTTCTTGGTGTCCTCGCTCATCCAGGCCAGCTTTTCGATGCGCGTCTTGGTCGCCTGGCGCAGGTCGTCCACCAGCGCCTGGGCGCGCTGCTTGGCTTCCGGGGGGAAGTTCCTGGCGACGTAGAGCTGGCCCAGGCCCATGCCCATGCCGTTCTCGATCGATTCCATCACGCGCTTCCAGCGCGGCTGGTTTTCTTTCTGGCCGCGCAGCGTGCGGCCGTAGAAGTTGAACGATTCCTCGGCCAATGCGTCGGTGAGGTAGGGAGCGGCGCCGTCGATGATCTTGAAGCGCAGATACGCCTGCCAGTCGGCAGCCGGAACGTCGGTGAGCATCTTGTCGACTTCACCGAAGAACTTCGGCTGCGACAGGGAGAAACCCTTCGTGTCGGCCAGCTTCAGCTCGGTGAACAGCTGCTTCCAGCCCAGGTTCGGATTGGCGGCGGCCGCGGCATCGAGGGTGACGTAGTTGTACTGGTTCTCCGGCGAGCGCATTTCCACCGGTGCCAGCGACACTCCCGCCAGGCGCTTCTCGAACGCCAGCACCTTGTCGGCCTGGGCCTTTGCCGCGGCACTCTCTACGCCGCCCAGCTCCAGTGTCCTGGCGATGTGGGCGACATAGGCCTCGCGGATCTTCTTGTAGCTGCCGTCCTTGCCGTCCTCGAGGTAATAGGCGCGCTCGGGCAGGCCCAGCCCGCCCTGCAGCGCGTAGGCAATTTCCATCGAGGAGTTCTTGAAGTCCGCTTCGCCGCCGAAATTGAACAGCAGGCCCAGGCCCTGGACGTGCGTGTCGCGCACGAACGCGGCGATGTCGGCGGGCGACTTGAGCGCATCGATACGCGTGAGGTAGTCGGCGATCGGGGTGATGCCGGCCTTGTTGGCGGCATCCGCGTCCATGCCGCTCTGGTAGAACGCACCGACCTTGTACTCCATCGACTCCGGCTTGGCGGTGGCGAGGTTCTTGGCCGCGGACTGGGCCAGCTCGTGCGTCGCCGCCATCGACATCTCGTCGAGGATCTCGAAGCTGCCCCAGGTGGCGCGGTCGCCGGGGATCGCGTTCGCCTTGAGCCAGTTGGCGTTGACGTAGCCGAAGAAGTCGTCGCAAGGCTTGGCGGACGCATTGAGCTGCGACACGTCGATGCCCCGCGTCGGCGTGATGCCGTTGGCATGGGCACCGAAGCAGGTCAGCGCGAGCGCCAGGGCAAGCGGTTTGATGGCACGGTGGTTCATGGGTGACCTCGTGGAAAACGGTCCACCGGTGAGGCGGACGGCAGGGTTGTCGTTATGAGTGCTGCCCGCCGGCTGGGCGGGTTTTCCGCGGGCGGCGCACGCACCCTGTGGCCATCAATCCCTTATTGACGGCGTCGCGGCGCGCACCCGTGGATCGGCCCGGCCCGGCCTGTCCGTCGACAAGCTAACGAATCGTCATTGGACGAGGCGTGCCTGGGCTGGGCGCAGGGTAGGGGCGGGACGCGGGATCATAACAGTGTCAAAGGATTGCCTGCGTCGCGATCCCGCGGCGGGGCGGGAATATGGCGCCTTCGGCTGTTTCGCCATATGCGCTGCGGGCCGGAGCGGCCTGGGTTAGAGTCGACGCCGTTCCGATCCACCTGTAGCTGCCATGCCGCGTCTTCTCGTATTCCAGCATGTCGCCGCCGAGCCGCTGGGTACGCTCGACCGCCTGATCCGGCAGCGCGGCCATCGCATCAAGTTCGTCAATTTCGAGCGCGAGCCCGACGCGCAGCCGTGCCTGGACCGCTACCGCGGCCTGGTCGTCCTGGGTGGCCCGATGAACGTCGAGGATCAGGAGCGCCGCCCGCACCTGAAAACCGAGCTGCGCGCGATCGAAACCGCCCTGGCCCAGAACAAGCCCGTGCTGGGCATCTGCCTGGGCGCGCAGCTGCTGGCCCACGTCCTGGGCGCACCGGTGCAACGCCATCGCGAAACGGAAATCGGCTGGTACGACGTGAAAACCACCGAAGCCGGCCGAAGCGATCCGGTGCTCGCACCGCTGGGGGCGGTGCATCCGGTGTTCCAATGGCATTCCTATACATTTGAGGTGCCGCGTGATGCGCATCACCTGGCCGAGACCGCCAGCTGCGCCAACCAGGCGTTTCGCTACGGTCAGAACGCGTACGGTTTCCAGTTTCACCTGGAGGCCAACCGCGCCTTGATCGAACGATGGCTGTCGATTCCGAGCTATCGCGACGACATGCTGGCGGCCTCGCTACCGCACGACGAAGCGGCCATCCGCGCGCGCACCGCGAGCGCGGCCGCCGTGATGGAGGCCACTGCCGAGCGCGTATTCAACAACTTTCTCGACCTCGTCGGCCGGCCGGCCCGGCGCATCCTGCTGGGATCAAGCCGCTAGCGCGAAATTCCGCGCAGGGCGTCGTCGAGTTCGCGCAGACGCTGTGGAGTCCCCACGTCGGCCCATTCGCCGCGGTGATGCTGCCCGCTGACCATTCCGCGCGCGCAGGCGGCGCGGAGCAGGGTGACCAGCTTGAAGCGTGGCGGATGCGCGCTGGCGCCGGGCTCGGCGGCGGCCACGGTGTGCCAGTCATCCAGCAGGGCGGCGCGGAACACGCCGATGCCGGAATAGGTCAGGCGTGGCGCAGTGTTGTGGTCGACATGGACGACACCAGCCTCGTCGAGCGCGAAATCGCCCGTGGGATGGTGCGGCGGGTTGTCGACCAGGGCCAGATGGGCCAACCCGCCTGGCGACTGCGGCAGAAGCGACAAGTCCATGTCGCAAAAAATATCCGCACTGACCACGTAGAACGGCGACTCGCCCAGCAGATGACGCGCGTGCAGCATGCCGCCGCCGGTTTCCAGTGGTTCCGTACCTTCATGGCTGTAGTGGATGCGCAGGTCCCAGCGCGCGCCGTCGCCCAGCACCGCGGGAAATTGCGAACCCAGCCAGGACGTATTGATCACGACCTCTCTGACGCCCAATTGCGCCAGCCGTTCCAGGTGCCACACGATCAGTGGCTTTCCGCCGACGTGCAGCAGCGGCTTGGGCGTGTGATCCGTCAGTGGACGCATGCGCTCGCCGCGGCCGGCGGCAAAGATCAGGGCCTTCATGGTGTCGCGACGCTGTTATCGTGACGGACGAGGGTGACATCGTGCTGCGCCACGGCGCGCCGCAGCACGGCTGCAAGTGGCGCAAGCGCGGGATGGATGTCCGCCACTTCCAGTGTGTAGCGCAGCACCAGGGGCAGATCGCGCAGGTAGTGCTGCTTGCCATCGCGGTAACACAGGCGACAGAACAGGCCCAGCACCTTGATGTGACGCTGCAGGCCGGTGAGGTCGAACCAGCGGGCGAAGGTGTCTGGTGACGCGTCGGTCAGGCCCGCGGCGACGGCATCGCGGCGATACTGCTCGCGCCAGTGCGCCACGCGTGCGGCGGGCCAGGCGACATAGCAGTCGCGCAGCAGTGAAACGACGTCGTAGGCCAAGGGCCCGCGCAGTGCGCCCTGGAAATCGATGATGCCGGGATTGGCGCCGTCCGTGATCATCAGGTTGCGACTGTGGAAGTCGCGGTGCACGAAAACCGGCGGTTGCTCGCGGATCGCCTGCAGCAGCGTTTCGAACGCGGCTTCGAGCGCGGTGGATTCCTCGACCGACGCGCGGTAACCCAGGTGACGTTGCAGGAACCACTCGGGCAGCAGGCGCATTTCCATCAGCAGTCGCGCTTCGTCGTAGGGCTCCAGCGTGGCGCTGTCGGCGTGCGTCTGCATCAGCAGCAAGGCGCGCAGGGCATCGCCGTAGAGCGTATCGGCGGATGCGTCATCGAGCGCCGCGAGATAGGGGCGGTTGCCGAAATCCTCGATCAGCAGGAAGCCCTGCGCGAGATCCTGCGCGAACACCGCCGGCGTGTGCAGGCCCGCCTGCGCCAGTTGCGCCCCGATCGCCAGCCACGGCGCGACCGGCTCGAGTGCCGGCGGCGAGTCCATCAGGATGCGCGTACCGTCCGGCGTCGTCACGCGCCAGTAACTGCGGAAGCTGGCGTCCGCCGAGGCGACATCGATGGGCAGGTCGGCGACGCCGGTGGCGGTGCGGGCAAATTCACGCAGGGCGGCAAAGCGCGGCGATTGGACGTCCATCGGGCGGGGCGTGCTCAGGGCGAGGAGGGGGTGCCGCCGGGCTCGCCGACGAACAGGTCGATCACGATGCGGTCGTTGCGGGCATAGACCAGGGATTTTCCGTCCGGGCTTACGGCCAGCGCCGGCGGCAACGTGCTGGGCACATCGTCCAGCACCTTGGTCATCTGGCCGGTGCGCAGGTCCAGGCGCTGAACATTGCGCGTCTTGTCCTGCAGACGTGCTGCGAAGTACAGCGCACCTTGGTGCAGCGTCCACTGGCCGGCATCGAGCATCTGCGCGTCGCGGACGCGCCCGTCCAGGACGGTCCGGCAGTTGCGCGCGTCCAGCTCGCACACGCGCAGGCCGGCCTCGCCCTGGACGGCGACGACCAGCTCGCGCTCGCCGACATCGAAACTTTCCACATTGGCATCGAGTACCAGGCGGCGCACGCCCTTCGGATCGATGCGCCAGAGCGTGTGGACCTGATCGTCGCTACGCAGGTAGTAGAGCGTACCGTCGGCGCCGTAGCGGGCGTAACGGGCGTCGGCGCCGGTGTCTTCCAGGGGCGTGGCCCGGTTGGCGGCGAGGTCATAGTCGTACAGCGCGCTGTGCTCGCTGGTGCAGGCGTAGGGCAGGCACTCGGTGCCGTCGGACCGGTTGAGGATGGCCGTGACGACCAGATGCTTGCCGTCCGGCCGCCAGGTCGGGCGCACCCAGCGTTGCCTTGGATCCAGGTGCAGACGGCGCACGCCGGAGCCGTCGGGGTTGGCGACGAAAACACTTTCCAGGCCGTCGCGGTTCGAGGCGAACGCCAGCTGGCGACCGTCCGGCGAGAACACCGGCTGGTTGTTGTAGCGCTGCGACTGCGTGATCGGTCGGGGCGAGATCGGCGAAGCTGTGAGATCCGCGTGCCACAGGTTGGCCTGGTAGTCCGCCACCTCGTAGAGCAGGGCCCCGTCGGCGGCGACATCCGGATACCGTGCACCGCGCGCGCCGAGGAACTCCAGCGCGCCGGTGCCCGAGTCGACGCGGTACAGCGCGCGATACCCGAAGAGATCGCCGGCCAGCACCAGGGCGTTGTCGCCGGGGAGCCAGGCCACGCCGTACAGCAGGCCGTTGGAACCCACCAGCGTGCGCGCCCGGGCGGGCGAGGTGGTGGGCAGGATCCACAGCCACTGCTCGCTGTGCTGGCCGCGGAAGAACGCGACCTGCGCGCCGTCGCTGGAGAAGCGCGGATTGAGATCGATCTGGGCCTGTTCGCCCGGATCTGTCAGCGGGGTGATGTCCTTGCTGGCAAGGTCCATCAGCGCAAGACCGGCACGGCTGGTGCCGGGCACGCGCTGGGCGAACACCAGGCGGCGTCCGTCGCTGGAGACGTCGATGCGGCTGGTGGCCGGCGGTGGCGCGCAGGCGGCGATGACGGTGGACTGTTCGCCCAGCAATTCCTGGCGACGGATCTCGCAGGCGTCAACGTGGTAGCGCACAAAGAGGATGGCGGTGTCGCCTTCGACGAAGACGGGTGACAGGTCCCAGGCGTCTGCGCGGGACAACTGGCGGCGGGTCTGGCCGTCACGCGATCCGACCCAGATCGTGGCGTGATTGCGTTCGGCATCGCTGGCCGACCAGGCGATCAGGCGTCCATCACGGGAGAAGCGGGCGCTCTGGTCGAAGCCCGGGTCGGTAGCGAACGGACGCGCACGGTCGACGCGGGCGCGCAGGTCCGGCGCGGTCTGGTTGGCGCCGGGAGGCGGTGGCAGCCAACCGGCGAGCCCGATGGCGACCAGTACCACGACCGCCACCACGACCAGTGCGGCAAAGGTCAGGCGTCGTTTGGCAGCGGGATCGGCCAGGGGCAGGCCGCGGTCGTCCAGCAAGGCCGGCGCAGCGCGCGACGGTGGCGTGGATGGCGCCGAGGGCTTCGGCGACGTTTCGACGCTCGCAGGAATGCAGGCGGCGACGAGGCGATAGCCGATCTTGGGCAGGGTCTCGATGTAGCGCGGCGATCGCGGGTCGTCTTCCAGCGCCTGGCGCAGTTCGGCGACCGCCCGCGACACGACCTCGTCGTTGACTACCCGGCCGCCCCAGACTTCGTCCAGCAACTGCTCGCGGCGGACCACTTCGCCGGGCTCGCGCATGAGCCGGAGCAACAGCTGCATCAACCGGGGCTGCAGACGAACCTGGTGCTCGCCCCGGTGCAGGGAATGGCCGGCCGCATCGACGTCCCACTCGCCCAATCGCTGGCGTGCGGCGGGTTTCGGGGCGGGGGGCTGCTGCAGGGCCATCATGTGCCGGCGGCGTCGTCGGGTCGGGGGAGGAATTGCGAAGAGTTCGCGGAGGCTTTGCGCAGGTGTCCGATCGCGGCGCGCGCTACATCGGCGTTACGCCAACCCGTGAAGGACCTGCTCCATGAAACTGCTTTCATCCCGCCTCGCGCGTCTGCTCGTTGTGATCTCATCGGCGTTGTTCCTGCCGCCGGCGCTGGCTGACGAGTGTGCCTATCGCATGCTCGTCAGCGGCTACTACAGCAATGTCCATATCTATGATGCCTGCACCGGCGCCTTCCTGCGCATGCTGGATACAACGTCCGGGCGGATCGCCGGCCCCCAGGCCGTCAAGCGCGGACCGGACAATCTGCTCTGGGTGGTCAGCGAGGAGGCGGGAAAGATCCTGCGCTACCGGCCGGACACCTTTGAGTACGTCGACACCTTCGCCCAGTTGCCGCCCAACTGGGGCGCCACCGGCATCGCCTTCATCGGCGATGACGATGTGTACATCTCCAGCTACAGCACCAGCGCGGTGCGCAAGTACTCCCTCGCCAGCAAGCTGGTGGTGGGCGAATTCCCGGCGGCGACCGCCACCCTCAAAGGCCCTGACAACGGCATGATGGCCGGGCCCGACGGACAGCTCTACATTCCCGGCTATGACACCAGCAACATCGTCCGCTTCGATCCGGGGTCGCGATCCTACGCGACTTGGGTGGCTCCTGCCGCCAACGGCATCCGCAAGTCGCGTGGCCTGCTGCTGTCCGCCGACGGTAGCGCGATGTACCTGACCTCCGAGCGTTCGGGCCATGTGCTGCGGTACCGCTTCCCCAGCGGCCAGTTCGACAAGACCATCGCCAGCGGCCTGGACACGCCGACCGGGATCGCCTGGCACCCGGACGGCAGCCTGCTGATCGCCATCGGCGGGCAGGGCACCGCCAGCGTGGTCAAGCTGGATCCGGAAACCGGTGCCATCCGTGGCACCCTCGTCAGCAACTCCAGTGGCGGTTTGTCGGCGCCGACCTATATCGCCGTGCTGTCGGCGGGCGGTTCGGTCACGACGCCCGACGCCGCAACCATCGGTTCGCAGTACTGGGTAACGGGCCTGGCCACGATGAGCGGCAACCGCCTGGATATCGACAACGTCTACGCCAGCCTGGGCACCTCCTTTGGTGCGACCTTCAACCCGGCCGAAGTGCGGGTGTTGCCCTGGGGCAAGATCCGCATGCAGTTCATCAGCTGCACGGAGGCGGATTTCAGCTGGGAATCCACCGGCGCGGGCACGGCGAATTTTGGCAACGGCAGCTACCGGATGATCCGCATCCTGCGCAACCAGGCGACGGCCGAGTGCGAGCGCACGGGCGTGGCCACTGCGCCCAACAAGCTGTGGCTGGCCGGATCCTGGTACGGCGGCGAATCGCGCAGCGGCGAGGGCCTGATGCTCGATACCGATGCCGCCGGCATGGTGTTCCTGACCTGGTTCACGCACCGGCCGCGCACACCGTAATCCGGTTTCAGGCCGCGTCCGCCGGTACGGAAGCGGCATTTCACGGGGCGGGCGGGGCCAGCGGTCCTGCCCGTCTGCTGGTTTGACGCCCGCGGCACCAAAATCGTACCATTTCGGTACGCTTTTGCCCGTCCGCCGCCATGCTCCGCGTCAGCAAACTCACCGACTACGCCACCGTCGTCATGACTGTGCTCGCCGAGTCCGCCGGCGAGGTGCTCAGTGCCCAGGGTGTGGCCGAACGGGCCCGCCTGGAGCTTCCCACGGTCGCCAAGCTGCTCAAGCAACTGACGCATGCCGGCCTGGTCACCTCTTTCCGGGGCGTCAACGGCGGCTACCGCATCGCGCGCGCGCCGGACGCCATCACGGTGGCCGAGATCGTCATCGCGATGGAAGGCCCCATCGGCATGACCGAGTGCAGCGCGCACAGCGGCCTGTGCGGGCACGAGCCGCACTGCGGTGTGCGCGGCAACTGGCAGCAGATTAACCAGGCCATCGAAACGGCGCTCCGCAGCGTTTCGCTGGCTGACATGTTGAAGCCCCAGGGCTCCGCACGGCTGATACCCACGCCGCTGCGGGTCGCACTGGTCTGAAGTCCCGATAGGCAGCCAAGCATGGCCACCGAACGCAATGACATCGAAACCGCGCTGAACCGGCGTTATGAGGCCGGTTTCGTGACGGATATCGAAACCGAATACCTGCCGCCCGGCTTGTCCGAAGACATCGTGCGTGCGTTGTCGGCGAAGAAACACGAGCCGGAATGGATGACCGAGTGGCGGGTCAAGGCGTATCGCCACTGGCTGACCATGACGCCGCCCGAATGGGCCAAGCTGTCGATCGGTCCGATCGATTTCCAGTCGATCAGCTATTACGCGGCGCCGAAGAAAAAGCCGGCGTCGCTGGACGAGGTCGATCCGAAACTCCTGGAAACCTATGACAAGCTCGGCGTGCCGCTGCACGAGCGGGCCAAGCTCGCGGGCGTGGCCGTGGATGCGGTCTTCGACTCCGTTTCCGTCGGCACCACGTTCCGCAAGGAACTGGCCGAGGCCGGCGTGATTTTCTGCTCGATGTCCGAGGCGATCCGCGAACATCCGGAACTGGTGCAGAAGTACCTGGGCTCGGTGGTGCCGGTGGGCGACAACTACTTCGCCGCGCTCAACTCGGCGGTGTTCTCCGACGGCTCCTTCGTGTTTATTCCGCGCGGCGTGCGCTGTCCGATGGAACTGTCGACGTATTTCCGCATCAACGCCGTGAATACGGGGCAGTTCGAGCGCACCCTGATCATTGCCGAAGACAGCAGCTACGTCAGTTACCTGGAAGGCTGCACGGCGCCGCAGCGCGATGAAAACCAGTTGCACGCCGCCGTGGTGGAGCTGGTCGCGCTCGACGATGCGCAGATCAAATATTCCACCGTGCAGAACTGGTATCCCGGAGACGAAAATGGCGTCGGCGGTATCTACAACTTCGTGACCAAGCGCGGCGACTGTCGCGGTGCGCGTTCGAAGATTTCCTGGACCCAGGTCGAAACTGGTTCTGCCATCACCTGGAAATACCCCAGCTGCGTGCTGCGCGGCGATGACTCCACGGGCGAGTTCTATTCGGTGGCGCTCACCCATCACCGCCAGCAGGCCGACACCGGCACCAAGATGATCCATATCGGCCGCAACACCAAGTCGAAGATCATCTCCAAGGGCATCAGCGCCGGCCACGGGCAGAACAGCTACCGTGGCCTGGTAAAGGTGGAAAAATCCGCCGAAGGCGCACGCAACTATACCCAGTGCGATTCGCTCCTGATCGGCAAGAAGTGTGGCGCCCACACCTACCCCTACATTGAGGTGAAGAACCCGGGCGCCATCGTCGAGCACGAGGCGACGACCTCGAAAATCTCCGAAGACCAGCTCTTCTACTGTCGCTCGCGAGGACTGGGCGAGGAAGATGCCGTCTCCATGATCGTCGACGGTTTCTGCAAGCAGGTATTCAAGGAATTGCCGATGGAGTTCGCGGTGGAAGCCAAGAAACTCCTGGAAGTCAGTCTCGAAGGCGCCGTCGGCTGATCCACGGCCGGCGCAAACGCCCTGGCCGTGCGGCCGCCGCACGTTACGGAACCCCATTATGCTGAAGATCGAAAACCTCCACGTCCGCGTCGCCGGCAAGGAAATCCTCAAGGGCCTGAACCTCACCGTGAAGCCGGGCGAGGTGCACGCCATCATGGGCCCGAACGGTGCCGGCAAGTCCACGCTGGGCAATGTGCTGGCCGGACGCGACGGCTACGAGGTCACCGCCGGTACGATCGACTACTTCGACAAGGACCTGCTCGACCTGGAACCGGAGGCGCGCGCCGCCGAAGGCGTGTTCCTGGCGTTCCAGTACCCGGTGGAAATCCCCGGCGTGAACAACACCTATTTCCTCAAGGCGGCGCTCAATGCGCAGCGCAAGCACCGCGGCGAGCCGGAACTGGATTCGATGCAGTTTCTGAAGCTGGTGCGCGAGAAGCTGCGCGTCCTGCACATCTCCGACGACCTGCTGCACCGCGCGGTGAACGAAGGTTTTTCCGGCGGCGAGAAAAAGCGCAACGAGATTTTCCAGATGGCGCTGCTGGAACCCAGGGTGGCGATTCTGGACGAAACCGACTCGGGCCTGGATATCGACGCGCTCAAGATGGTCGCCGAAGGCGTCAACCACATGCGCAATCCCGACCGTGCTTTCATCATGGTGACGCACTACCAGCGCCTGCTGGACTACATCGTGCCGGATTTCGTCCATGTGCTGGCCGATGGTCGTATCGTCGAGAGCGGCGACAAGACACTGGCGCTGAAACTGGAAGAACACGGCTATGCCTGGCTGCGTGACCGCCAGGTGCCGGATGCGGTGCAGGCATGAGCGTGCCGCTGCTGGAAGGCTTCCGCGACAGCTTCGAGCGGTTGCCGCCGGCGCTGGCCGGCGATGACAGGCTGCTCGCCGCGCGGCGCGCCCAACTGGATGCGGCACTTTCCGGGGGCCTGCCGGGCGCCCGCGCCGAACGCTGGCGCTACATGCCGATGCGCGCGCTGGAGCGTCGCCGCTTCGAGTCAGTCGATGCACCGGCAACCGTTGATGCCGCGCTGTTGCCCGACCTCCCGGGCCCGCGTCTGGTTTTCGTCAATGGCCATTTCGATGCGGCGCTGTCGCGGCTGGAAAACCTCCCGGAAGGGGTGACGTTGCAGCCGCTGTCGACGCTGCTGGCAGGAGGCGAGCCGCGCGCTTTCGCCCATCTGCAGCGCACGTTCGAGGCCGCGGATGAAACCTTTGCACGTCTCAACGCGGCACTGGCAACCGAAGGCGGTGTGATTCGCGTGGCCTCCGGCGTGCAGTGCAGCGAGCCGGTGCAACTGGTCCTCGTCGGCACTGCGAATGCGGCCGACCGGGCGACGCATCTGCGTCATCTGGTGGAACTGGGCGATGGCGCGCGTCTGCAGCTGGTGGAGTACCGCACCGGCGTGGCGGCGCACACCGGATTCATCAATGACCTGGTCCAGATTCATCTCCAGCGCGGCGCCGCGCTGGAACATATCCGCGTGCAGGCGGAAGACAGCGGCGCCAGCGTGCTTTGTCGCAGCGACGCGGTGCTGGCCGGCGAGACAGACTATCGGCGTACGGACCTGGAGCTGGGTGCGGCATTGTCGCGACACGAGCTCAATGTGGCGTTGCAGGGCAGGGGCGCGGCGTTCCAGTCGCACGGTGTGTTGCTGGCGGACGGTCGGCGTCATGTCGAGACGCGCCTGGAGATCGATCATGTGGCGCCGGAAACCCGGTGCGACCTGTTCTGGCGCGGCATGGGCGCTGATCGCGGCCGTGGCGTCTTCCATGGTGGCATCCTGATCCGTGCCGGCGCCGACGGTACCAGCGCGCACCTGTCCAACAAGAACCTGCTGCTGTCGGCCAATGCCGAGATCAACACCCAGCCGGTGCTGGAGATCCATGCGGACGAAGTGCAGGCCAGCCACGGCGCCACCGTCGGCCAGCTCGACGAACGTGCGCTGTTCTACCTGCGTTCGCGGGGCCTGGATGAGGCGCAGGCGCGCGCCATGCTGACGATGGCGTTCTGCCGCGTTGCGCTGGGTGCCGTGAAAACGGTCGGCCTGCGCGAGCACCTGGATGCGCTCCTCAACCGGCGTGTTCCGGGCGCTACGGAACAAGGAGCGGCCGCATGAGCGCGACCCTCGCCACGCCGGCGCCGCGCGACTGGTCGTCGTACCGGGCGGATTTTCCGCAGCTGGCGCGCCAGGTCCACGGCAAGCCGCTCATTTATTTCGACAATGCGAACACCGCACAGAAGCCGCAGTCGGTGATCGATGCGGTCGAGCGCTACTACACGCAGTTCAACGCCAACGTCGCCCGTGCCGTTCATACGCTGGGCGAGGAGGCGACGGCGGCGTACGAGGCCAGCCGCGACACCCTCGCGCGTTTCATCAACGCAGGTTCGCGCAACGAGGTCGTCTTCACCAGCGGTACTACCCAGGCGATCAATCTCGTCGCCTACAGTTTTGCGCTGCCGCGGCTGTCGGCGGGCGACGAGATCGTCGTCACGCAGATGGAACACCACGCCAACATCGTGCCGTGGCAGCTGATGTGCCAGCGCACGGGCGCGGTACTCAAGGTGGCTCCGATCACGCCATCGGGCGAGCTGATGGTCGACCGTTTCCTCGAAATGCTGACGCCGCGGGTGAAGCTGGCGGCGGTGGCCCACGTCTCCAATGTGATCGGCACCGTCAATCCGATCGCTGAACTGGCGCGTGCCTGTCGCAGCCGCGGCGTGCCACTGCTGGTGGACGGTTCGCAGGCCTGCCCGCACATGCCCGTGGACGTGCAGGCGCTGGGTTGCGATTTCTACGCCCTCACCGGCCACAAATTGTTCGGCCCAACCGGCACCGGCGCCCTCTGGGCGCGACGCGAATGGCTGGAGGAAATGCCGCCGTTCTTCGGCGGCGGCGAAATGATCCGTACCGTCTCGTTCGAAGGCACGGTGTTCGCCGATCCGCCGCACAAGTTCGAGGCAGGCACGCCAAATATTGCCGGGTTCATCGGCCTGGGCGCAGCGATCGACTACATCAACGCGATCGGCATCGAACGTATTGCCGCGCACGAGGCCGAACTGCTGGCTTACGCCACCGCCGCGTTCAAGCAGGTGCCGGGTCTGCGCCTGTTCGGCGAAGCGCCGAAGAAGGCTGCCGTGCTGTCGTTCCTGATCGAAGGCGTGCATGCGCATGATCTGGCGACACTGCTCGACCACGAAGGCGTTGCCGTGCGCTCCGGGCATCACTGTGCGCACCCACTGATGCAATTCTTCGGCGTACCGGCGACGGCGCGCGCCTCCCTGTCGTTCTACAACACGCGCGAGGAAGTGGACCGGTTCATCGTCGCACTGGAAAAAGTACGTCGCTTGCTGGCATGAGCGCCGCCGATCTCTATCGCGCCATCGTCCTGGATCACAACCGCGCACCGCGCAACCTCGGTACGCTGGCGGCACCCACGCATATGGCCGACGGCGTCAACGCGATGTGTGGCGACAGCCTGCGCGTGGAACTGCGCGTCGCCGAGGGTCACATCGAGGCGATGCGTTTCCAGGGGGAGTGCTGTGCCATCACGATGGCCGCCGCATCGATGCTTTCCGAGCGCGTCCAGGGGCTGGACGCATCTGCGCTCGAATCCCTTTCGGCACAGTTCGCGGCGCATGTCCGGGGCGATACGGTGAATACGGATCTGGGCGATCTCGCCGCGTTCGGCGAGCTGCAGCGCTATCCTGCGCGACGCAAATGCGCGCTGTTGCCTTTTGCCACGACCGCGGCGGCCCTGGCCGGCCTTCCGCGCACGACGACGGAGAAAGACACGCCATGACGACTGTTGCTGACCCGGCTGCCGCGCTGCACTTCCGGTTTGCCACGCAAGAGGATGTCAACGCCATCGTCGCCCTGGTCGAATCGGCTTATCGCGGCGACGTCAGCAAACAGGGCTGGACCACCGAAGCCGACCTGCTCGATGGCCAGCGCACTGATCCCGACGGCGTGGCGGCGATCATCGCCGACGCCCACAGCCGCATCATCCTGGCCGAGCGGGACGGCGAGCTGCTGTGCACCGCGCACATCGAAAAGCAGGGCGAGGCGGCCTATTTCGGCATGTTTGCCGTCAATCCCGCCAAGCAGGGCGGCGGCACGGGCAAGGCCATGCTCGCCGAAGCCGAGCGCGTGGCGCGCGAGCTGTGGGGATGCCGGCGCATGGAGATGACGGTCATCACCGTTCGCGAGAGCCTGATCGCCTGGTATCTGCGGCGCGGCTATCAGCGCACCGGCGTACGCAAGCCGTTTCCCTACGGCGACGAGCGCTTCGGCCTGCCCAGGCGCGATGACCTGGAATTCGAGATCCTGTCCAAGCCGCTGGCCTGAAGGCCGGCACTGCAACCGAACATCCGGCCCGGAGGCCATCTTTCCCGATGACGAACTGGATTGCCGTGTGCACCACTGCGGAACTGTTGCCGGGCGAGTACAAGGTGGCCTGGGATGGCGATGTGGCGATCGCCGTGTTCAATATCGACGGCACCCTCTATGCCATTGAAGACCTGTGCACGCACGACGGCGGTGAATTGACCGGCGGCGTCGTGGAGGGATTTGAAGTCGAATGCCCGCGCCATGGCGCCCGCTTCGATGTGCGTACCGGTGCCGTGTTGTGCCCGCCGGCGTACGAGCCGACGGCGAAATTCCCGGTCAAGGTGGAAGGCGGAACGGTCTTTACGCGGGATGATCGCTGGGACTGAGGCTTCGTCGATTGGCGCGGTGCCAATGCGCAATTGCGACTCATTCTCATCTATGGTGTAATGCCGGATCCTTGCGGCCACTGAAGGCTGCAATCATCGCCACGCGCGGGTCCCGCAGTGATGTCCGTCGACGATCCACAACGCCCTTCCGGATGGCTCAAGACGCTGCTGCGTTGGCATTGGATCAGTTCGGCTGTCTCGCTGATCGGCTTGCTGGCATTTGCGGTGACCGGCGTCACCCTGAACCACGCAGCGCAGATTCCCGCCAAGCCCGTTGTCACGCGGCTGCAGGCGGAGGTTCCCGCTCCTGTGCGCGACGCCCTTGCGGCGATTCCCGAGGGGGGCGAATTGCCAGGCGCAGTGCGCGAGTGGGTGCAGACACAGTTTCCTGTCCACCTCGCGGCTGCACGCATCGACGTATCGCCCGATGACATCACGATCTCCCTGCCGCGGCCGGGTGGCGACAGCTGGGTAAGCATCGATCCTGTCGCGGGAACGGCCGAGTACGAGCGCACCGATCGTGGCTGGATCGCCTGGTTCAACGATCTGCACAAGGGCCGCAATACCGGGCCAGCGTGGACCTGGTTCATCGACCTCTTCGCCCTGGCCTGCATCGTCTTCGCGGTGACAGGGCTGCTGCTGCTGCAACTGCATGCGGCCCGACGTCCCCAGACCTGGCCGCTGGTCGCTCTGGGCCTGCTGGTACCGCTGGTGCTGGTCCTGGCTTTTGTGCATTAGCCGGCATTTTGTATTTTCCCGTGGTTCTCCCAAAGGAGTGACACCGTGCGTTTTCGAGCTGTGCCTTTGCTGTTCCTTGCGATCACCGCGAATGCCGGCGCCGGCGAATTGACCGTCGGCATCGAAATTCCTTCGCTGCAGGTGGCCGAGTACCACCGCCCCTATGTGGCCGTGTGGATCCAGGGCAAGGAGCCTGGCAAGACGGTCAACCTGGCGGTGTGGTACCAGCAGAAGAAGGGCGGGGGCACCGATCCCGCCAAGGCCGACGAAGGCGTGAAATGGCTGGCTGATCTTCGCCAGTGGTGGCGCCGCAGCGGTCGCGAGGCACAGTTGCCGATCGACGGCGTCAGCGGCGCGACCCGGCCCGCCGGCATACACACGGTCAAGGCCACTGATCGCAGCGGCCCGATGGCCGGCCTTGCTGCCGGTGAATACACCTTGATGGTGGAAGTGGCGCGCGAAGTCGGTGGTCACGAAGTCGTGCGCATCCCGTTTGCCTGGCCACCGCAGAAGCCTACCCACGGCGAAGCCCGCGGCACGACCGAGCTGGGTGCCGTCACGCTCGACCTTGCGCCCTGATCCCATCGAATCCCAAGGAGTCTGCCATGCGTATCAATCGCATCATCGCCCTGTCGCTGCTCGCTGGCGCGTCGTTCGCCGCGCAGGCGCACAAGTCCTGGTTGCTGCCGTCGGCCACCGTGTTGACGCCGGACCAGTGGATCACCGTCGATGCGGCGGTGTCGAACGACCTGTTCGTGTTCAACCACGTGCCGGTCAAGCTCGACAAGCTGGTCGTCACCGCGCCCGACGGCTCGCGCGCTGAACCGGCCAACCCGCACACCGGCAAGTTCCGTTCGAGCTTCGATCTGCACCTGACGCAGAAGGGCACGTACCGTATCGCGGTCGCCAACGAAGGGGTTTTCGCCAGCTATGAACTGGATGGCAAGAAGCAGCGCTGGCGCGGCGATGCAGCAGGCCTTGCGGCCGCGATCCCGGCCACGGCGACGGCGGTGGAGATCACCGAAGGCATCAGCCGCAACGAAACCTTCGTGACGTCGGGTGCGCCGACCACCAGCACCTTCAAGACCAGCGGCAAAGGCCTGGAGATGGTGCCGACGACGCACCCGAATGACCTGTTCTCGGGCGAGAAGGCAACCTTCCAGCTCTTCCTCGACGGCAAGCCGGCCGCGGACCTTCCGGTCACGATCGTGCCGGGCGGCAGCCGCTATCGGGATACGCAGGCCGAGATCAGTGCCAAGACTGACGACAAGGGCCAGTTCAGTGTCAGCTGGCCGGCGCCGGGAATGTACTGGCTCGAGGCGGAAGTGGAAGACAAGAAGACCACGGTCGCGAAGGCGGCCGGCCGTCGCACCAGCTACACCGCGACGCTGGAAGTACTGCCGCAGTAAGGTTGCTATCGTCGGAATAGCGCCGTGACTGTCTCACGCAAGGAGCGCCGTAGCACCGGAGCGCTGGCCGGCTACGCCGTGCTGGCGCTCCTGGCGGCAATTGCCGTCGCGCTGCTATGGCTGCAGCGCGAGCCGATCCTGTGGCGTGGCGTCGAGCCGGCCCGCGGCGCTGCGATTGTCGCACTCATCGCCGCGTGGGCGGCCTGGTCTGTGTGGCTGCGCGCTGCCGGATCCGCCACGAAACCGGGCGGCCAGCTGGCAGTGGTGTATGCCACGCAGACCGGTACGGCCGAACAGATCGCCCGGCAGACGGCGGAACGATTCCGGCAGGCCGGCACGGACGCCCCCGTCGTTTCGCTCGCGGCCGTCGATGCCGCCTTCCTCGCGCGGTATTCCACCGTGTATTTCGTCGTCAGCACCTACGGCGAGGGCGAGCCGCCGGACATGGGCGATCGCTTCCGTCGCCGCGTCATGTCGCAGGCGCTCGCACTGCATGGCCTGCGCTATGGGGTGCTGGCGCTGGGTGATCGGCACTACGCGCAATTCTGTGCCTTCGGCCGGCAGCTCGATGCATGGCTGGCCGGGCAGGGTGCGACGCGGCTGTTCGACTGTCTGCAGGTCGATGACGCCGACACGTCCGTGCTATCGCAGTGGCAGCAACAACTGCACGGCGATACGGCGTCCGACTCGCCGACGCCGAATCGTTCCGATGACCCCTGGCGGTTGGTATCGCGCGAGTGCCTGAATCCCGCGGGCGTCGGAGCGCCCTGTTTCCGGATCGTCCTGGCACCGCCGCCGGGGATGACACCGGACTGGCAGGCGGGTGATATCGCACAGGTATTACCGCAGCGGCCGGCGGACGAGGTCGCCGCCTGGCTGCGCGATCACCTGCCCGCCACGGCAACTCCCTCGCAGCGCGCCAGCTGGGAGCACGTGCTGGCGACGGCCGAATTACCGTCACCAGCACCGGCATTCGACCTATTGCCGGACGCGTCGACGCTACCGCGGTTCATGCATCGGGATTACTCCATTGCATCGCTGCCGTCCGATGGGGCATTGGAACTGGTCGTTCGCCAGATGCGGGGCGAGGATGGCCGGATGGGGGTTGCGTCGGGCTGGTTGACCGCACACGCCGCGGTGGGCGATACGGTGCTGTTGCGCCTGCGCCGCAACACGAATTTCCATCTGCCCGTGGGTGGGCCACCGTTGATCCTGATTGGCAACGGCACCGGTATCGCCGGGCTGCGCGCGTTGCTCAAGGCGCGCCAGACGGCGGGTATCCGGCGCAACTGGTTGCTCTACGGCGAGCGCAGCCGCCGTACCGACTACCCGTTCGGCGATGAATTGCAGGGCTGGCTGGCGGATGGATGGCTTGATCGCCTCGACCTGGCCTTTTCCCGTGACGGCCAGTCGCCGGTCTACGTGCAGGACCGCCTGGGCGAAGCGTCGGCGACGCTGACGCGGTGGGTTTCCGAGGGCGCTGCGATTTATGTCTGCGGCAGCCTGCACGGCATGGCGCCGGCGGTCGACGCGCGTCTGCGGGCCATCCTGGGTGAGGCCAGCGTCGACAACCTGATTGCCGAAGGCCGATACCGGCGCGACGTGTATTGACCACCAGTCCGCGGACACCGTCCGTACGGCGATGTTAAGACTTCGTATTGCGAATCATTCTTATTTAATTTATTGTTCGCCGATACCGTGAGCCAAAACCTCGCCGGCTACCTGCCGCGGCGGGTTCGGCCTGCAGCGGCCCACCGAAGGGCCCACCCATCGCATTCATTGTTTTCAGGGAAGTTTCATGACTGTTTCGTCGTTCATCACCTCGTCCGCCGGTACCCCCAAGCGCCTGATGGCGACCGCCCTGGGCCTTGCGCTGCTCTCCGGTGCGCCGGTCTTCGCTGCCGAAACCGAGTCGCTCGCTGCACAGACGCCGGATACCCCGGACGCTGCTGACGCGGCCAGCCGCTCGAGCCGTCGCGAGGAAACCGAGCTGGACGCCGTCGACGTGCAGGGCATCGCCACGCGCGCCGAACCCGCCTCGCCCAAGTACACCGCGCCGCTGCGCGATACCCCGCAGACCGTGAGCATCGTGCCGCAGAAGGTCGCTGCCGAGCAGAACCTGCTGTCGCTGCGCGACGTGCTGTCGACCTTGCCGGGCATCACCTTTGGCGCCGGCGAAGGCGGCGGCGGCTTCGGCGACAGCATCAACCTGCGCGGCTTTGCGTCCAGCACCGACATCCAGGCCGACGGCGTGCGTGACAGCGCGCAGTATTCGCGTTCTGACACCTTCAACCTGGAGCAGGTGGAAGTGGTGAACGGCGCGAACTCGGTGTATTCGGGTGCAGGCTCTGTCGGTGGCACGATCAACCTGGTGAGCAAGGCTGCCAGGGACGACGATTTCACCCATGTGACCGGCGCCGCCGGCACCGACAGCTACGGTCGCTTTACGGCCGATACGAACCACAAGATTGGCGAATCGGCAGCGTTCCGCCTGAATCTGATGGCGCACCGCAATGACGCGCCGGGTCGTGACGTCGAAACCTTCAAGCGCTGGGGTTTCGCCCCGTCGATTGCCTTCGGCCTGGGCTCGGACACGACCTTCACGCTGAGCTATCTGCATCAGAAGGATGACAACATCCCGCAGTACGGCGTGCCGTTCTTCCATGTCGGTGATTCGGCGATTCCGCTGCCGGGCCTGGATCCGGAAACCTACTACGGCAATCGCAATGTCGACACGCAGGAGATTGAGGTCGACAGCTTCACAGCCATTCTGCAGCACACCTTCAACGACCAGCTGTCGCTGCGCAACTTCACCCGCGCGCAGAAGGTGTCGGTATTCACCATCGTCTCCGCGCCGGGCGGCACCTTCTGCATGCCGAACAACCTGACGCCGACGGGTGCCAGCTGCGTGGTGCGCCAGAACCCGCCGAACGTGGCGACGGATGTCACCGTTCCGGCCGGCAGCTGGCTGCCGGGTGGTCCGCGCGGCAATGGCCGGGATACGACCAACCGCATGCTGGTCAACCAGACGGACCTGACCGCCAATTTCGACACCGGTGCGATCCAGCACACCCTGGTTGGCGGATTCTCCCTGATGCATGAAAGTTTCGAACTGGACGGCACGGCGGAATTCCGCAATGCCGACGGCAGCAATCCGTACACGGCGCCGGCGCACTATCCGTTCCTCGATCCGTATCGCCCGCAGACCTACTGGACCGGCCCGCGTCACCGCACCTTGACCAGCAAGACCGACGGCGAGCTGGATAACAGCGCCCTGTACGTGTTCGACAACCTCAAGTTCAACGAGCAGTGGTCGCTCAATCTGGGCGCGCGCTACGAGCACAACGAAGGCAGCACCACCGGTTACAACGTCGTCCAGAACGCCGGCAATTCGGCCGGGCCGATCGGCACGGTGACCGGCGCGGCAGTACCGGCCAAGAACAGCGATGACCTGTTCTCCTACCGCGCCGGCGTTGTTTTCAAGCCGGTGGAAGCCGGCAGCATCTACCTGGCCTACGGCAACGCGAAGACGCCCTCGAAGAGTTCGGTCAACGGCACCTGCAACCCGGCAATCCAGGCGAACATCACCGCCGGCACCGTGAACTGCAACCTGGATCCGGAAACCGCGGTCAACCTGGAACTCGGCACCAAGTGGGATCTGCTGGACGATCGCCTCTCGCTCACCGCCTCGGTGTTCCGCAATGATCGCAAGAACTACCGCGTCAATGATCCGGGCAACGAAGCCAATCCGTCGGGCGAGCAGCAGCTGGATGGCCGCGCGCGCGTCGACGGCGTGATCCTGGGTGTCAGTGGCATGGTGACCGACAAGTGGGCCGTGTACGCCAACTACACCTACCTCGACAGCGAAGTGCTGCAGGGCGCCTCGGACTTCGCCGCTTCGGCCGGCCGGGACTACACACGCGGCGATGACCTGCTGAGCGTGCCGGAACACGCGTTCAACCTGTGGACGACGATGGACGTTGGCAGCTGGCAGTTCGGCTACGGCGCGAGCTACCAGGGCGATTTCTACGTCGGCCAGCACTCGGCCACGAATATCGCCGGCGTGCTGCCGAAGTCGGACGCGTACTGGCTGCATCGCGCAATGGTGGCCTGGAACGTCAACCAGGATTTCCGTCTGCAGCTCAACGTCAACAACCTGTTCGACAAGACCTATTACACCCGTATCCGCACCAACGCCAACGGCTGGGCCACGCCGGGCGATGCGCGCCAGGCGGTGCTGTCGGCGACCTACTCGTTCTGAGGACGGACATCGCGGTAGTGATGAGATAGGCTGCGCCGCGGACGAGTGGTCCGCGGCGTATTCCCCCGGGGGCAGTGATGTTGTTGCATATCGAGAACGTGCTGACCCCGGCGGAAGTGAAGGCCTGCCGTGAGAAGCTCCAGGTCGCGGATTGGTCCGACGGCCGTGTGACGGCGGGCTACCAGTCGGCCAGGAGCAAGAACAACCTGCAGCTGCCGGATGACCACCCGGTGGCGCGCGAACTGGGCGCGTTGATCCTGGAGCGGCTGCAGCGACATCCCACCTTCGTGGCGGGCGCCTTGCCGCGACGGATCTTTCCGCCGCTGTTCAACTGCTACCGCGAAGGGCAGTCGTTCGGTTTTCACGTCGACAATGCGGTGCGCTATCCGCGTACCGGCGACAACCGCGAACCGGTACGGACCGATCTTTCCTGCACGCTGTTCCTGAGCGCGCCCGACGAATACGATGGCGGCGAGCTCGTGATCGAGGACACCTACGGCTCGCACAGCGTCAAGCTGCCGGCGGGTGACCTTATCCTGTACCCGTCAAGCAGCCTGCACCAGGTGATGCCGATCACGCGCGGTGAGCGCGTGGCTTCCTTCTTCTGGCTGCAAAGCCTGGTGCGCGACGAGGGTGAGCGCCGGCTGCTGTTCGACCTGGATATCGCGATCCAGAACCTCAATCAGGACGTGGCCGAACATCCGGCCATGGTGCAGCTGGTCGGCGTGTACCACAACCTGCTCAGACGCTGGACCGACGTCTGACGGCTAGGCCGGCGGCGTCGGCTTGAAGCGCACCAGTACCAGCTCGCCCGCGCCGTTGAGAACAACCGGCTGGGTCGCATCGTTGAAGGTGACGATGAGTGTGTCACCGGCTTCCGCGGCAACGGCGGGCGCCTTCACCTGGACATGGCCGTTCACCACGTACAGCAGCCACGTCGTGTCGGCCGCGGGAAACAGCAGCATCGGGCCGACGATCGTGCGGGCCAGCAATTCCGCATCGACGGCACCGCGGCGGCACATCACATTGAAGTCGCGCGTCGGGCCATCGAGCAGATAACAATTGACCGGGGCTTCGCCAGGGAAGGCGACCTTCCGGAACCGTTGCTCCAGCCGCGTGGGTTCATCGGTGCCGATGACCAGCTCGATGCCGCCACCTTCGAGCAACATCAGCTGCCGGTCAATTCCGGGAAAGATGGAGAAATCACCATCTTGGGCAATGTCCGCGATCGATACGCGCCAGTCATAGTTCTCCGCATCGGCGGGTGAGCGGACCAGTTCCGTCGTGATGCCGCCGCCGTTTTTCCACGCCATGCGGCGGTAACTGGCAGGGTGCAGATGGCGGACGCTGGCCAGGCTCATGCGATCAGGCCGCGCAACTGCTCGGTGGACTGGCGCAGGCTTTCCTCCCAGCTGAAGCCGATGATCGGATGGCCGGTGCTGGCATCGTGGAAATCCTCGTGCTGGCCGGGAGCAAGGAGGTGGCGGTAATCCACCGTAATTTCAGTGCCGGTGTCCAGATCGCGGGCGGCAAACACGAAACCCAGGTGCCACAGCCCGGTGGGCTCGAAGGCGTGATTGATGTAGCACTCGTCCGGCCACTCGGGCGACACGGTGTAGCGATCCTCAAACCAGCGTACCGTCGCCGGCAACAGCTCCGCCGCGTTGGGCATGCGGCTGATTTCGTCGAAGCGATAGACCTGCGCAATAGCGTCGGGCGCCGTGATCAGGCGCCCGCGCACCACGGGTTCATCCAGGAACAGGCCCTTGCCGGCGCCGGCGATGCGGGAGGGGGCGACGTGGTATTTCGGAAGAATCATGGGATGCCCGGTTTGGGGGATGGCAGGGTCGCGGCGCGTCAGTGCGACCGGTCCACCGAGTACACCGCCAGCGAGTCGAGCGCGTCGCGCGCCACCGATGCCGGCAGTGCCGCCAGGCACGTGCGTGCCGCCTGTGCGTAGCCGAGCGCTTTTTCCCGCGCCAGTTCCAGCGCACCCGAATCGCGGATGGCGCCGATGATGTTATCGAGCGAATCCAGGCCGCCCGTTTCGATCGCGCGGCGCAGGCTGGCGGCCTGGGCCGGCTCGCTGCGGGCGATGGCGTAGATCAGCGGCAGGGTCGGCTTGCCTTCGGCCAAGTCGTCGCCGATGTTCTTGCCAAGCGTGCTGGCGTCGGAGACGTAATCGAGCAGGTCGTCGGCAATCTGGAAGGCGTAGCCGAGGTTGATGCCGTAGTCGTACAGGGCCTGCTCCTGCGCCGCCGGCAGGTTGGCGAGCACGGCGCCCAGCCGCGTGGCCGCGCCAAACAGTACGGCCGTCTTGCGCTCGATCACACGCAGGTAAGCTTCCTCGCTCGTGTCGGGATTGCCGATGTTGAGCAGCTGCAGCACCTCGCCTTCGGCGATCGCATTGGTGGTATCGGCGAGGATCTGCATGACGCGCATGCGCTCCAGCTCCACCATCAGCTGGAACGAGCGGGAGTAGAGAAAGTCGCCGACCAGCACGCTGGCCGCGTTGCCCCACACGGCATTGGCCGTCTTGCGGCCGCGGCGCAGGTCGGATTCGTCGACCACGTCGTCGTGCAGCAGGGTGGCGGTGTGAATGAATTCGATGACGGCCGCCAGCTGGATGTGTTCCTCGCCCCGGTATCCCGCCGCCTCGGCCGCCAGCAGGTGCAGCATCGGACGCAGGCGCTTGCCGCCGCTGCCGATGATATGGGCCGAGATCTGGTTGATCAGCACCACGTCGGAAGCCAGCCGGTTGCGGATGAGCTGGTCGACGGCGTTCATTCCCGGCCGGGCAAGGGCCTGCACCGAGGCGAAATCACGAAGGTTGACAGGCAATGCCGCGGCGGCTGTGGACATCGGGTGGCTGGATCCGGTGGGTCGTCCGGCGATTATAGCGGGGCCGGCGGCGGTGCTGTTGCGTCGTGTCGTCGCGCCAGCGCGCGCGCCCTGGCCGGTTCCGGGCCGATTCCTGCAGCCTTTTCCGACACTTTCCCAGCTTTTGAGACGGCGTTTTCCCAGGCTTGCGCCGGACACCGCCGCGGGCGCCGGGGGCGGCCCCCGTGGTAATGTTTCGTTCCAATGCGGGCCGTCGGGCCCGCCCCCTTTCTGCAAGGAAATCCCATGGCACGTGGCATCAACAAGGTCATTCTCGTCGGCAACCTCGGTGCGGATCCGGAAACCCGCTATACCCCGGGCGGCTCGGCTATCACCTCCATCCGCATCGCCACCTCCGAGTCCTGGAAAGACAAGCAGACGGGCGAGCAGCAGGAACGGACCGAGTGGCACCGCGTCAAGTTCTTCGGCCGCCTGGCGGAGATCGCCGGCGAGTACCTGAAGAAGGGCAGCCAGGTCTATGTCGAAGGCAAGCTGCGCACGGAAGAGTGGGAGAAAGACGGCGTCAAGCGCTATTCCACCGACGTGATCGCCGACGAAATGCAGATGCTCGGCGGTCGTGGCGGTGAAGGCGGTGGTTCCGGCGGCATGGGCGGTGGCGGCGGCCGCGAGCGCTCCGAGCGTGGTCCGGCCCGTGGCCCGCAGTCGGCGCCGCAGCGCAGCGCGCCGATGCCGGTGCAGAACACCGGCTTTGATGACGACGAAATTCCGTTCTGAGGAAGTCCGAGCAAGCGGCCGATTGAATGGCTGCGGCGCCAACGCACCCCTGCACCCTCGCCAATCGCTGGCATTGCCAGCGTTTGGCCACCCCCTGACTCCAGGGGGCGAAAGAACAAGGCAGGCAGCCGTTTCAGACCTGCCCACGCACGTACCGGCCGCGTATCAGCGTGAGATCAACAGCGTGGCGCGGGTTCGCCGTACCGGATAGTGATGCGTTTCCGCGCTGCAAAGGAGCGACGATGCAAGCCAATCACGACGCCCCCTACGCGCATACGGCGCTGGCGTTCGCCCAGCACCTGGTCGCCGGTCGATTTGACGACGCGCATTCCCTGCTGAGCGCCGAGGTGCAAAAAGACCTGGGCCCCGAGGCACTGGCTGCCGAGTACGAAACGATGACGTCCTACGCCGACAGTGGGGCCGACCACATCGAACTCATGGCAACCATGGAAAGCTGGCCTGACCGCCGCAAGGGCGACCTGGGCTGGGCCTATGTCTCCATCAGTGGCGACGATTTTGCCGAGGCAGTGACGGTGGTGGTGCACGACTGCGCGGGCGTGCCGCGGATCCGGCTGGTGGAGTGGGGCAGGCCGTGAATCGTCCGGATGGGCTCCGACGTTGCCTCGCCTGCGGCGGCAGCCACGATGCGCTTTCGGATGCGGTGCATCCGGCGCATGAACTTCGCCCGGACGTGTACCTGCACGTCCATTGCTTCAACTCGCCCGCGCACCAGGCGTGGCACCAGGCGCAGCTGGACACTGACCCGCAGTACGCGCGTGGGCAGGGAAGCCCGGCAACATCTCTGCGGCTATCAGTATGGTGACCTGTACGATCGCATCGCCACTGCGCGCACCGCGTTCTGCATTGGCACTGACCTCGCCGCCGTCGAGCAGTGCGTGCGCAACATGGCGGCGGAGGCCGATCGGGTCCTGGATTGCCCGCCCTGCGAATGTGGCGGCCGGATCTCGCTCGCGGCTCCCCCGCGTTGCCCGTATTGCCATTCGGTGGTGCTGGAAGGGGCGTTCCATACGACGGCATCGAAAGAAGCGGTGGCCGATTGGATGTTGACGCGGGAAGAAGCCTTGCGCCTCTGGGAAGCTGCGCAAGCGGTCGAGCCCGACAAGTCATAGGGACGGGGGCGAGGCAATTGCCGCCAACGGCGCGAACGGGCCGCGTCCAGTGTTGTCGTGGTCGACCGGGCTGGCGATGATGGTGCGGGTGTGTCACGGGTTGCTGCGCAAGAAGTAGCGCTCACGCGACGACATTCCGGCCGTGCCGCATCGGTTTGAGTGTGGATGAGATGCCGCGGCAATCGCGCGGTGGATTCTTGCGGCGGCGTTTCTGTTCGTACATGGCCATGTCCGCGCGATGCACGGCGTCATTCAGTTCCGACGCCTTGCCAAATTCGGCGCAACCGAACGACACCCGTACCGCCGGCTCCGGCTGCTGCAGTCGTGCATTGAGCGACTCCAGGCGTTGGCGGAACTCTGTCAGGTCGAGCGTGACGGCGACCAGAAGGAATTCATCGCCGCCCCAGCGGAACAGGTGGTCGTCGCGGCGCACGAGCGCGCGCATGGCCTGGGCGACGCGCACCAGTGCAGCGTCGCCACCCTCGTGGCCGTATTCGTCGTTGAGCGTCTTCATGTTGTCCACGTCCACGACGGCGACCACGCCGTTGATCGCCAGCTTGAGAGCGGCGAATTCGTCCATGAGGTGGAAGAAGGCGTGGCGGTTGCGCGCGCCGGTCAAGGCATCCTGTTCGGCCTCGACCCGGAACCGGCGGTTGTCTGCCAGCAGGTGGCGATTGCGCAAGGCCCAGCTGCGCGTGTTGTCCTCGAGTGTGGCGACGGCCAGTCCGCAGGCGACCAGCAGCAATGAAAGGCCGTAGAACACCGGAAACACCAGGCCAGCCGAAGGCGCCGCCGCGGGCAGTGTGCGGGCCAGCTCCACTGCGCCGAAGAACGCCATCGCGGCCTGCGCCAGCAGGGCCAGGCGCAGCGTCGCAAGCCCGACACCGGCAGGCTGGATGGCACGCCGCCACAGCTGCCAGGCTGCTGATGCCTGGGCGCAGGCAAGGAGACTGCCGTACACCAGCAGGCCAGTCTGCAGCGAATAGGGCACGTCCCTGGCGATCAGCACGATGCCGACCACCAGGGGCAGGACGCCCGGCAGCCCGGCCCAGCGACGGGACGTGCCAGCCAATAGTGCACAAGCGCGCATTTGTGCGACGGTGAACGCCGTTGTTGCGGCAAGTGAGGCCAACCAGCCAGGCGTGCGCAATCCGGGCACGGTCGCGGCCAGCACGAGGAAAAGAGGAGCGAGGGCCGCCGCGGCCCAGGCGATGGCGAGCAGCCGGAGAGGCGCCTGGCGGGTGACCCGATGCAGCAGGAAGGCCTGCAGGCCGATCACTGCGGCGCCTGCGGCGGGTATCCAGACTGCCATTGTGAAGATGGAGTCAAGGGACGTGGTCATGTTCGCCTCCACGTGGCCTGGATCGACTATATCGCGGCGTTTTTCCCCGGGACAGCGTACCAGTACCCGGAAAAACCCCTATTTTCAGGGGTTTCACGGTGAACTCACGCTGCGCTTCACAGTTCTGGCGCCACCCGCGCTTCGGTCCCGGCGGGCGCGGCTGCTGAGGCAAGCAGGCGGTGCTTCTGGTAACCTCCCCGCCTTTCCCGGCCGCCCCTGGCCGGGCTGGACCCGTTCGGAGCGACCGGAGCGCATGAAGACCCTGCTTGTGACTGGCGGCGCCGGCTTTATCGGCGGCAATTTCGTGCTCGACATGCTGGCCCAGGGCGGCTGGCGCATCATCAATCTCGACAAGCTCACCTACGCCGGCAATCTCGATACGCTGGCATCCCTGCGCGGCCATGCGGATCACCGCTTCGTGCAGGGCGACATCGGCGATGCGGCACAGGTACAAGCGTTGCTCCAGGAACACCAGCCCGACGCGATCGTCAATTTCGCCGCCGAATCGCACGTTGACCGTTCCATCGACGGGCCTGCCGAGTTCGTGCAGACCAACGTCGTCGGTACGCTGAACCTGCTGGAGCGTTGCCTGGCTTACTGGCGCGGGCTGTCTTTGGATCGCCAGGACGCTTTCCGCTTTTTGCACGTTTCCACCGACGAGGTTTACGGCTCCCTCGGCCCGGTCGGCAAGTTCACCGAAGAAACGCCGTACGCCCCCAATTCGCCGTACTCGGCGTCCAAGGCGGCATCCGATCATCTGGTGCGGGCGTTCCACCATACCTACGGCCTGCCCACGCTCACCACGAATTGCTCCAATAACTACGGGCCCTACCAGTTCCCGGAAAAACTCATTCCGCTGATGGTGCAGAAGGCACTCCGGGGCGAGGCGCTGCCGGTCTATGGCGACGGCCGCAATGTGCGCGACTGGCTCTACGTGCGCGACCATTGCCGCGCGATCCAGCGCGTGCTCGAGGCGGGCCGCACGGGCGAGGTGTACAACGTCGGCGGCGATTCCGAGCGCGAGAACATCCACGTGGTCAAGACGATCTGTGCGCTGCTCGACCAGCGCCAGCCGCTGGCCGACGGACGCAAGCGCGAATCGCTGATTACCTACGTCAAGGATCGTCCCGGCCACGACCGCCGCTACGCGATCGATTCTTCCAAGCTGCAGCGCGAGCTCGGCTGGCGCCCGGCGGAAACCTTTGAAAGCGGCATCGCGCGCACGGTCGACTGGTATCTGGACAACCAGGCCTGGTGCAATCGCGTGCTCGACGGCAGCTATCGCATGGAACGGCTGGGCGGCGCCTGAGGCGGCACCCGGCACGACGACGATCCGGATGCACTCCGGCAAGGCAGGTGACATCGTGGCAAGTAAGAAAGGCATCATTCTGGCCGGCGGGTCCGGCACGCGGCTGTACCCGTTGACCCAGGTGGTCAGCAAGCAGCTGCTGCCCGTCTACGACAAGCCGATGATCTATTACCCGCTCAGCGTGCTGATGCTGGCGGGCATCCGCGAAGTGCTGGTGATCAACACGCCGCACGAGCAGGCACTGTTCAAGCAGCTGCTAGGCGATGGCTCCCAGTGGGGCATCCAGATCACCTATGCCGTGCAACCTTCGCCGGACGGTCTGGCGCAGGCCTATCTCATCGGTCGTGACTTCGTCGCTGGCGACCCGTCCTGCCTGATCCTGGGCGACAACATCTTCTACGGCCACGGCCTGACCGAGTTGCTCAAGCGCGCCGCCGCGCGTGATGCCGGCGCCACGGTCTTCGGCTACTACGTGCACGACCCGGAACGCTACGGCGTGGCCGAATTCGATGCCTCCGGCAAGGTGGTGGGGTTGGAGGAGAAACCGGCCAAGCCCAAATCCAACTATGCCGTGACCGGGCTGTATTTCTACGACGGCCGCGCCTGCGACTACGCCGCCTCGCTCAAGCCATCGGCGCGCGGCGAGCTGGAGATCACCGATCTCAACCGCTGCTACCTCGAAGACGGCAGCCTGATGCTGGAGAAGCTCGGCCGTGGTTACGCCTGGCTCGATACCGGCACGCACGACTCCCTGGTCCAGGCGTCCAACTACATCGAGACGATCGAAAACCGGCAGGGCCTGAAGGTGTGCTGCCCGGAGGAGATCGCCTACCTCAACGGCTGGATTGACACCGACCAGCTGCGCGCCCTGGCCAGGCCGCTCGCGAAGAACGGTTATGGCCGGTATCTGCTGCAGATCGCCGAACACGGGGTGGTGGCGTGAAGGTTATCCAGACGAAACTGCCGGGATGCGTGGCGATCGAGCCGGCGGTGTTCAAGGATGAGCGTGGTTTTTTCTACGAAGGCTACAATGCCGCAAAGTTCAAGGATGCGGGCCTGGACCTGAGCTTCGTCCAGTCCAATGTCTCGCGTTCGGCGCGCGGCGTGCTGCGCGGCCTGCACTACCAGTGGCCCAATCCGCAGGGCAAGCTGGTCAGCGTGCTGGAGGGCGAGGTGTTCGACGTGGCGGTGGATATCCGCCATGGTTCGCCGACCTTCGGTCAATGGGCAGGTGTGATGCTGTCGGCCGACAATCACCGCCATTTCTGGGTGCCGGAAGGATTCGCACACGGATTCGTCGTGCTGTCGGAATGGGCCACCTTCGCCTACCAGTGCACCGCGCTGTACGACCCGAAGGCGGACGCCGGCGTGCGTTGGGACGATGCCGCCATCGCTGTCGACTGGCCGGTCGGTGCGCCGTCGCTGTCGGCCAAGGACCAGAAGGCACCGTTCCTGGAAGAAATTCCCGTCGACCGCCTGCCGCGCTACACGGCGCCGGCGTGAGCGCGGACCACAATCCAGCGCAGGGAATGCGTCCATGAAGATTCTGTTGCTCGGCGCCAACGGTCAGGTCGGTTTCGAATTGCAGCGTGCACTCGCCGCGCTGGGTGAGGTCGTGCCGACGACGCGGTCCGGCCAGCTGCCTGGCGGTGCCAGCTGCCTGCGCGCTGATCTGGACCAGCCCCAATCCCTGGTCGCCCTGTGCGACGAGGTGAATCCGGGCCTGATCGTCAACGCTGCCGCGTATACCGCCGTAGATCGCGCCGAAGACGAGGCCGAAGCTGCCATGCGGGCGAATGCCCAGGCTGTCGGCATCCTCGGGGCGTGGGCGGTCGACCACGCGATCGGGCTGGTCCACTATTCGACCGATTATGTGTTCGACGGCAGTGCGACGCGGCCCTACCAGATCAACGACGCGGTCGGTCCGCTCGGCGTCTATGGTGCGTCCAAGCTCGCCGGCGAGCAGGCACTGCGCGCCAGCGGCGCCCTGCACCTGAATTTCCGGACAGCGTGGGTGTACGCCTCGCGCGGGGCAAACTTCCTTCGCACCATGCTGCGCCTTGCCCGCGAACGCGACCGCCTGACCATCGTCGCGGACCAGCGCGGCGCGCCCACCCCGGCGCGGCTGATTGCGATCGCCACTGCGGTGGCTCTGTCGCGCTGGCTGGACTGGGATCTGGAGAGGCAGCGCCGCACTGCGGGCACCTACCATCTGGTTTCCCAGGGAGAGTGCAGCTGGCATGGCTTCGCCACCGCGATCCTCGAACGCGCGGCAGCCACTGGCCTGATCGAGCGCATGCCCGAAGTGGCGGCAATCACGACTGCCGAATTCCCCACCAAGGCACGCCGGCCAGCCTACTCGGTGCTCGACACGTCCCATCTGCGCGAGACCTTCGGGCTACACTTGCCATCCTGGCAGGAAGGCCTGCGCGACGTCCTGGGCGAGCTGGCCTAGGCTGCACCGTTCCCGCCGGCCGGGGCGCTGCGACGTCTTCGTGCTGCACACGCGGCGGCACGATGGCGCCCATGGCGGCATTGCTAAACTGACTGGTGACGCACTGGCGTCGCCTACACTGTGGAAGTCCTGGTCATGCTGATTCCTGTGATTCTGTCCGGCGGTGCGGGTACGCGACTGTGGCCCGTCTCGCGCAGCGCCTACCCCAAGCCGTTCATGCGCATGGGCGACGGCGAGACGCTGCTGTACAAGACGCTGGATCGTGCGCTGCGCGTGGCCGACGAGGGGCGCGTGCTGACCGTGACCGGTCGCGATTACTACTTCCTCACGCGTGACGAATACGCCACGCATCCGCGTGCCAATCTGGATCACCTGCCGTTCCTGCTGGAGCCGGCCGGTCGCAATACGGCGCCGGCGATTCTGCTCGCGGCACTCTACGCCCGTGCCGAAGTGAGCCCGGACGCCGTGCTGCTGGTCCTGCCGGCGGACCACCTGATCCGTGACCTTGACGCATTCGCCGCCGACGTCGGCCGCGCCCGTGCGCTGGCCGAGCAGGGCTGGCTGGCGACCTTCGGCATTCCGCCGACGCATGCGGAAACGGGGTTCGGCTACATCCGCATGGCGGAGGCGGTCGAAGGGCTGGAAGGTCGTCGCGTCAACGCCTTCGTCGAGAAGCCGCAGCGCGAGGTCGCCGAGCAATACCTTGCCTCCGGCGACTACGTGTGGAACTCCGGCATGTTCTGCTTCCGCGCGGATGCCTTGATTGAAGCGGCGCGCACCGCCTGCCCGGATGTGCTGGCCGCCGCGGAGGCCTGCCATGCGCATGCCACGGCGCACGAAAGCCCGGTGGAATTCGCACGCGAGAGCTTTCTTGCCCAGCCGGATATTTCCATCGACTACGCCGTCATGGAGCGCGCGGATCGTCGCGCCGTGATCGCTGCCGGTTTTGACTGGAGCGACATCGGTTCCTGGAAGGCCATCAGTGAGCTGGAGCCCGAATCCGACGAGCACGGAAACCGTGTCCGGGGCCAGGCAATTCTTGTGGAAAGTTCCAATTGTTACATCCAGAGCGACAAGCGCATGGTGGCGGCTGTCGGTGTCAAGGATCTGGTGATCGTCGATACCGACGACGCCATCCTGGTGGCTGACCGCGAACGTGCCCAGCAGGTCAAGCTGGTCGTCGACCGCCTGCGTGCCGACAAGCACGACGCAGCGGCCTTCCACCAGACGGTGTACCGGCCGTGGGGCAGTTTTACCGTTCTGGAAGATGCGGCAGATTGCAAGGTCAAGCGCCTGGTCGTGAAGCCGGGTCATGTGCTGAGCCTGCAACTGCACCACCGGCGCAGTGAACACTGGACGGTGGTAAAAGGTGTTGCAAAAGTGCGCATTGGCGAGAAAGAGTTCCTGCTCAATGCGAACGAGTCGGCCTATATCCCGATGAACACCGTGCACCGGCTGGAGAACCCCACGACCGAAGACATCCACCTGATCGAGGTGCAATGCGGTGGTTACTTCGGCGAGGACGATATCGTGCGCCTGGAAGACCGCTACGGCCGCGTTGCCGCCAAGGACTGAAGCGCTGTCCCGGTGACGCCGCATCGGGTAGTGGGGTTCTGTTGACAGTAGCGATTGCGCTGGGCTAGCGTGTGCGCCGCTGCCGCGTGAGTGTCATTGCGGTCGCCGACGGACGCTTGCCGTCGCCCGCCTGGGTCACCTTCCGATACGCGTGAGTCTGCACTGGCAGTGCGGCGCTGTACGGCGCTGCCAGTGGTACAGGTTGCCGCGCCAGACGAATGATCATCCTGCGGACCCATTTTCGATTGTCCCTGCGTGAAGCCTGGAACGGTCCGGATTGAAAACCAGCGTTTTCGCGCCGGTTTCCGCTCCAGGGGGCTCCTTGGGTATACAACGATTCGGACGCGGAAAGGTACACCGGCAATGGCGGGCGGGTGTTTCCGTATGCGAGTGTCGGCCGCCTTGTTCAGCTCACGGATGCAACTGCGCTAGGTTCTGTGCTGGTCCGAATGCGGTCGCGGTATTGCGGTTCACGGCGACAGCGCGAAGAGACGAACTTTGCTTGGCGAAACGGGTCATCGGTGGCTGGAATTTGCGTGCTCCGCCCGCGAAGGGGCGGCACGGTGGCGGAGAAGATGGTTTGAGGAATCGATAGTCCGTGGCAGTGCCGACGACGCGGAATTCTGCAATACGTTTGAACACCACACATTTAGAATGCGCCGGTGAACGCAGCCGGCGCTGGGGCGGCACATCGTGCCAAGAGGAGATTTCATGCAAAAGCGGATGTTGGTCCCGGCCCTGGCGGGCCTGTGCGGTTTTTCGACGGTCGGCGCGGAGGAAATTCCGCTCGCGGATTTCGCGCGCCACCAGCAGTATTCGAGCGTGCAGATCTCGCCGACGGGAACGCACCTGGCGGTGACGTCGGTGATCGAGGGCGGTGAAGCGCTGTCCCTGATCTCGCTCAAAGATATGAAGGGCGTGAACATCCGCCCCCGCAATTCCAGTGTGATCGTCAATTACGACTGGGTGGGGCCTGATCGCCTCATCTATTCCGTCGGCGAAAAGCGCGGCGGCATCGACCTGCCGCAGTCGTACGGCGAGCTGTATGGCACCGACGCCGACGGCGGCAACCAGAGCGTCCTGTTCGGCTTTCGCGTCGCGGGCATGCAGACCGGTTCGCATCTGCAGAAGGCCACCAGCGAAGAGGCCTGGGGGTACCTGGTCGATGAGCTGCGCAATGACGACAAGCGTGTACTGATCCGCGCGCAGCCGTGGAGCGAGAAAGAAGTCGCCATGTCCGAGCTGCGTCTGATGGATGTGGAGAAAGGTACTTATGCCAAATCGATCACGCTGCCGGTCCGCTACGTCGCCGACGTGGTGACAGACCACGACGGAAACCCGCGCTTCGCCGTGGGCGATACCGTCGATGGCAAGCAGCAGGTGTACTACAAGGAACCCGGCAAGGACGGCTGGGAACTGGTCATGCAGGAGAGCAAGGACCAGGGCCGTGTGTACCCGGTCATGTTCAACCGCGACAATTCCGCCGCCTACTTCGCCTGCGCGCCGAAAGGCAAGATCAGCGGCCTGTGCCTGTGGTCGCCGAAGGAGCGCGAGCTCAAGCCGATCTGGTCCAGCGCCGAAGGCGACATCTACGGCTACGTCACCGCGTTCGACGGCCTGGATATCGTGGCTGTCCGCTCCATGCCGGGCCGCATCGCGGTGCATCCGATCGACAAGAAGGCGCCGGAGATAAAGGTGCTGGCGACCCTGATGCAGCAGTTCGCCGGTGACGACGTGAGCTTCGTCTCGGCCACGCGTGACGGCAAGAAAGTGGTGGTGCTGGTCCACGGCGACGTCAATCCGGGCGAGTACTACCTCTACGACGTCGACGCCGGAAAAGCGACGTTCCTGGCCAACCGGGCGGGCTGGGTCAAGCCCGAATCGCTGGCCACGATGGAGCCGATCTCGCTCAAGGCACGTGATGGAATGCCGCTCCACGGCTACCTGACCAAGCCGCAGGGCAAGGAAAACGCCAAGTCGCTGCCGATGGTGGTGCTCGTGCACGGTGGTCCGCGTGGGCGTGACACGTGGTCCTACGATCCGGAAGTCCAGGTCCTGGCGAACCGCGGCTACGCGGTGTTGCAGGTGAATTTCCGTGGCTCCACGGGGTATGGCGATGCGTTCATGCATGCCGGTGACCGCGAATGGGGCGCGAAGATCCAGGACGACATCACCGATGCAACGCGCTGGGCCATCGAGCAGGGCGTCGCGGATGCCAAGCGCATCTGCATCATGGGCACGAGCTTCGGCGGCTACGCGGCGCTGCAGGGTGCCGTGCGCGAGCCTGACCTGTATCGCTGCACCATCGGCGATGCCGGCATCTACGACCTGCGCATGATGTACTCGCGCGGCGACGTGCAGCAGACTGCCTATGGCGAGAACGAGATCAAGGAGATGATCGGTGAAGACCGCGCCGAGCTGTCCGAGCGCTCGGCGCTGCCGAATGTCGACCGCATCAAGGCCAAGGTGATGCTGATCGCCGGTGGCGAGGACAAGCGCGTTCCGCCCGTACATGCCAAGAACCTGCACATGGCCCTGGAAAAGAAGGGCGTGGCGCACGAATGGCTGTACGAGGCATCGGAAGGCCACGGTTTCTACAACGAGAAGAATCGCGAGGAACGCTTCCGGCGCATCCTGGCCTTCCTGGCGCAGAACATCGGCAATGCCAGCGGCAGCGACGCGGCTGCCGCACCGGCAAAGCCGGAGTAAGTCTTCCGGCGTGATCCCGCGTGCGGCCGGCGAGCCGCACGCGGGAGCGCGATTGGTGTTGCCTATTCTCCGGTGACGACGACCTGGATGCGGTCGCCGACAAACCGGGTCAGGCCGTATTGGACGGGTAGGCCGTCCGCATCGACCGTGAGTGATTCCAGCTGCAATACCGGCCGCAGGGGCGATTGGTCCAGCAGGCGCGCGATCGGCGTGGCCGGCAGGCAGGCCGATACCCGCGTGAACTGGCGCGACCAGGTCGTCACGCCGAAGGCGGCGAGCGTCCGCGTGATCGACGCCGTGCGCAGGTAGATCACATCCAGGTCGCCAAATCGCGGGGCGGGCAACCAGGCCTCGGTGTATTCGACGAGATGTCCTTCGCGCGTGCTCCGTGATTCCACCAGCCAGGCGCGTTCGCCACGCAGCAGTCCGAGCACTTCCGCCACCCTGTGAGGGGGTTCGCGCAGACAGGCGCCGAGGACCTGGGCGGTCTCCTCCTGCTCCGTGGCGTGTCGGATGGGCGTGACGATGCCGTGCCGTCCCAGTCGATAGTCATAGCCGGGTTCGCACACAAAAGACCCGTGTCCCGGCTGGGTACGCACGACGCCGCGATGTTCAAGCGCCGCCAGGGCTCTGCGCACGGTATGTCGGTTGACGTTGTATTCGTCGGCCAGCGCCAGCGCCGATGGCAGGCGTGCACCGGCTTTCCATTCGGTGTGGTCGATCCGCTGTTTCAGGTGGCGTTCGATTTGCCGCCAAAGGGGTTCGGCCGAGTGACGATCGAACGGTATTGCAGACGTCATGCGGTGTCCTCCGGCGTGCCTGGGCAGACGCGGTAGCATCGCCAAGACGTGTTGCGCGGACATGACGCTGACCGTACTTCGGTGAAGGTCATGTCGCGGCCGGCTGTCGCCGGCGCGTCATCGTAAAAAAGTACCCTGGTAAACTTTTTCTGTGCAGTCCGCGTGCCGCGCAGCCGCATGCCCGGTCGATCGATTTGTGGCATCCTGCCTCTACGGCGGAAGGAAGTGGCAAGAATCGGACGATGGGCCGAACCGGCGACCGTGTTGCTGCCGGATGGATGCGCGTGTGCCGGTCGACCCGGATCGCCGTGTGCCCTGATCGGGCAACTTCGTGTGGCCCGTTGCGGTTGAGCCCGGTTCGATGGCAACGAACAATCGACGACGCGTCGGCGTGTTATGCGCGGTTGTGCTGGCGGCTTCGCCCGGCATCGCAGCGCGCGCCGGTGAGGACGCGCCGGCGAGTGCAACGCCTCCCGGCGACAGTGCCGCAAGCGATTCCGCCACCACGCTGGAAGGGATTTCCGTCGTGGCGCATGGCGAAACACGCCAGGTCCAGCGGGTCGCGGCGGATGCCATTCGGACCCGTCCGCCGGGCATCAATCCGCTGCGGGTGCTGGAACAGCTGCCCGGCGTGCATTTCGTTGCGGCGGACCCCTGGGGCAGCTACGAGTGGTCGCACCGGATTGCCATTCGCGGGTTCGACCAGAATCAGCTCGGCTATACGCTCGACGGCGTGCCCCTGGGCGATAACAGCTACGCCAACCACAACGGCCTGTCGCCCAACCGGGCCATTACGGCGGAAAACCTGCGCGAGCTGGAGCTGGCCCAGGGCGCCGGCGCCCTGCGTACCGCGTCCACCAGCAACCTGGGCGGCACTGTCCTGCTGCATTCGGACGATCCACTGCCGTCGTACGCGGCGCGAACTGCGATTTCCGTCGGCGAATACGGCACCCGGCGTGGCTTTGCACGTGTAGATACCGGCCCCATGGGTGGAATGCGCGGGTACTTCTCTGCGATGCACCAGGCCGCGGGCAAGTGGAAGGGCGACGATGCCGCACAAATCCAGCGGCAGATCAATGCCAAGCTGGTCTACGAGTGGGATGGCGGGCGTGTGGCAGCCTATGCGGACCTTTCACGCCGCAACGAAACCGACTACCAGGACCTCTCGCTCGGCCTGATCCGCCGTTGCGGCTATGGCTGGGATAACTACGCCCCCGATTGGCAGCGCGCTGTCGCTGCTGCCACGGATCACTTCAGCGGCTGCGTCACGACGCGCGATGATGCCTATTACGATGCACGCGGGCTGCGCAATGACGACCTGGTCTATCTGCGCGGCGACTTCTGGCCGAACGATGCCTCAGGCGTGCATGCCGTGGGCTACTACCATCGCAATGTCGGCGAAGGCCATTGGTTCACGCCTTACATCGCTTCGCCCACGGTTCCCGTCGCCCTGCGTATCACGCGCTACGACATCGAGCGCAGCGGCGTCATCGCCGGCTTCTCGCTCGTCGCTGGCGATCACAGTGTGGAAGGGGGCGCGTGGGCAGAGGACAGCGTGCACGGTGCCGGACGCGGCTTCGTGCATATCGATGGGCCGATCGACGACGGCCGCTTCTTCGCCGCCGCCGAGTTCGATGGCCTGCTGTTCCGGCAGCGTTTCGATACGCGGACTCGCCAGTGGTACCTGCAGGACACCTGGTCGCTGGCGGACGACCGGCTGCGTCTGATCGTCGGCTTCAAAGGGCAGTCTGTGATCACCGACGCCACGGTGGTCGCTGCCGGACGCGCCGGCGGCCGATTGACGACCAGGGACGGGTTTCTCCCGCAGGCCGGACTCAGCTGGCGTATCGATGCGCGCAGTGATGTATTCGCCAATACCAGCGAAAACCAGGCGGCATTCCGGCCAGGCGTCAACGGCGCGTGGTCGCTCGACCAGGCGGCATTCGACCAGAGCAAGCCGACGCTGCGACCGGAACAGTCGCGCACCGTGGAGCTGGGGTACCGTCGACGCAGTGATTTCTACCAGCTCTCGGCCAGCGTGTTTGGCGTGCAATTCCGGGATCGGCAGCTGGTCATCGTGCCATGCCCGGGTGTTGTCAGCTGCCCCAACCAGTTCGCCAACGTCGGTTCGGCGCGCACCCGCGGTGCGGAGCTGGCCCTGCTGATCAACCCGGTCGGGTCCGCCAGCGCGTTCGCCAGCGTCGCCTACACCGATTCGACTTACCGGTCGGACTACGTGTCATCCGGAACTCTGGTGGGTGTGGCCGGGAAGACCATGGTGGACTCGCCGCGCCATCTGGCATCGGCCGGCGTGACGTATCGCTTTGGCGATCTGACGGCACAGCTTGCCGGAAAGTACACATCGGAACGTTATTACACATATACAAACGACCAGCGTATTGCCGGCTTCTGGCTGTGGAACGCCGGACTTGCCTGGCAGCGGAGCACGGTCGGACCCATCCGTCAGCTGCGCATCGCGCTCGATGCCTATAACGTCTTCGACAAACGCCATATTGCGACGCTGGGGAGCAACGGATTTACGGAATCCGATCCCGCCGGTGCATTTGCCACCCTGCTGGAGGGTGCGCCGCGCCTGCTCTTTCTGAGCGTGGACGCACGATTCTAGTCGCGGCGCCCCGGCGGCACGTGCGTTGCAGGTGTCCGACGATTGGATCGCGCCGCGACGGATTTCATTGGCGGTAACAGTTCCGCCACGGCGCTTTCGCACGCAGGGCCGAGGAACTGTCGGGGCAAGGCATCTCACGCCGGTCGCGTCGGCAAATTGACGCGGTGGCCGAAGTCGACGGGGTTGTGTAGTTGTGGCATACAGACCTGGAATCATCGGCAGTGCCAGAACCCTGCCGCCGAGGGCCCGCGGACCGATCCGGTCGGTGAGGAGGATTGCGCCATGATGCCGGCGGAAGGCGTACATGTCCTCGTCGTCGACGGCGATTGCGAGTCCAGCGGGCTCATGCGCGCGATCGTGCCGTTGAATGGTCTTCACGTCACCCTGGCGACCAACACGGCAGCGGCACTGGAAGCGCTGCTGCTGGCACACTTCGATCTGGTCCTGCACGACCTGACGCGGGCGGACGCTGAAGGACTGGCCCTGGCAGCCAGCGTGCGCGGCCTGCCGCATTCCGGTGACCTGCCCCTGGTCGCCGTTGCAGGCCGGCTTGCCGGTATCGCCGAGGCCGACGCTGTCGCAGCCGGCTATGACGCCTTGCTGGTCAAGCCGGTATCGAGCGCCTCGTTGCTCGAGACCGTGCGGCATTACGTGGCGCGGCCTGCTGGTGACGATGAGGAAGCCGGGTGCGCAATGGAAGACGCCGCTTCCGCAGAGGAGACGTTTTCTGCGGCCTTCTCTGTGCTCGGTGTGGTTGCCGATGCGCTGTCGCGCGGCGGCAACCCGGCGGAGGCGCTGCGCGCTGCGTTCCTGAATGCGATCAATCACGCCGGGCTGACCACTGCGGCGTTGTGTCTTGCCGGCAGTGACGGCGTGGTCATGATCGAGCCGGCTATCGGACTTTCGGCCGACGCACTGGTGCAGCTGCGCCGGTGGCTGAGCTCGCTCATGGCCGCAGCTCACGATGACCAGTCCGGCGAATGGACGGTGACGCTGGGGGCACAGACCTGTCGCGTATTTCCGTTGGCCTACCACGGCGAAACCGTCGGTGCGCTGGTGGTGGGCATCGACGCAAGCGGCGCAACGGGCGTTCCGGCGCTGGTTTCATCCGGTGTCTTGCCGACCGTGCTCAGCCAGTCGCTGGTGCTGGTCCGAACGTTCGAGCGTTCGCGCGAGTTTGAGCGGCGCTTCCACCAGATGACCGATCATGTGGGAGAAGTGCTGTTCCTGATGACACCGGACAACACGCAGATACTCTATGTCAGCAGGGCCTACGAGGAGATCTGGCAACGCAGCTGCCAGAGCCTGTATGAAACACCGCTTTCATGGATGCAGTTGATCCATCCGGACGACCGTGCAGTCGTTGACCAGGGCAATCGGCACCTGCACCTGGAGGGGCGGTTCGCGTACGAGTACCGGATCATCCGCGACGACGGCACGGTGCGCTGGATCGCCGCGCGCGGCTTTCCGATCTATGACGAACACGGGGTGTTGTACCGCGTGGCGGGCGTCGCCGAAGACATCACGGCGCACCGGCAGGCGATCGCCGAGTTGCGTGAAAGCGAAATGCGTTTCCGCCAGCTGGCGGAGAACATCAGCGCCGTGTTTTTCCTGGTGGATGCGCGCACCGACGAGGTGCTCTACGTCAGTCCGTCCTACGCGACGGTGTGGGGCAAGAGCTGCCAGTCGTTGCGCGACCGGCCATCGTCATGGTTTGACGTGGTTCATCCGGATGACCGCGACCGCGTCGCGCGCACCGATACGGACAGCGGGCGTGCCGCGGGCTTCGAGCACGAGTACCGCATCGTCCGGCCGGACGGCCAGTTGCGCTGGATCCGTGCACGCGGCTTTCCGATCAGAAACAGCGGCGGTGATATCTACCGCATTGTCGCCGTGGCCGAAGACATCACCGAACGGAAGGAGCAGCACGACAAGATCGTGCGCCTGGGCCGGTTCCGTTCCGTCGTCGCATCCCTGACGACGGCGATGATGAAAAGCGGCGAGCGCGACGAACTGCTGCGCGAGGCCTGCCGCGTTTCGGTGGATGCCGGTGTGTTCGCGATGGCCTGGGCCGGTGTCGTGGATACCGCCTTGGGGACGGGCCGCGTCGTGGCGTCGCACGGTGGTGACCTCGCCGGTTCGCAGCCGGCCTATTTCTCCACGCGCGTCGAGGCCGCCGAGCTCGCGCACCCGGCGACCCGTGCTGTACTGGTGGCGCGTCCGGTGATCGTCAATGACGTATCAACCGACCCGACGCTCCTTTCGGAACACGACGAGCTGCACCGGCGCGGTCATCGCTCGATGGGTGCGTTCCCGGTCGTGGTCGACCAGCGTGTCGTGGCCGTGCTCGTCCTTTACGCGGACGCATTGAATTATTTCGAGCCGGAGGAGGTGGAACTGCTGCAGTGGATCGTGGACGACCTTGCCGTCGCGCTCGACCGCATCGAAAACAAGGCCCGCCTGGAATACCTGGCCTATTTTGACGACCTGACGGGACTGCCGAACGCGATGCTGTTCCGCGATCGCCTTGCGCAGTTCCTGCACGCCAGCGCACCCGGGCACGACCGGATTTCCGTTGTCCTGATCGATCTGGATCATTTCCGCCAGGTCAATGAACTTCTCGGGCGCAGCACGGCCGATGAACTGCTGCGTGCTGTCGCGCGCCGGCTGGACGCCTCGCTCAAGGAGCCGTATACCTTTGCGCGCGTCGGTTCGGACCTGTTTGCGCTGGCAACGCCCATCGGGGAGGACGATGCGGCGGCGCTGTTGCAGGACACGGTGTTCGCCGCCCTGGACGAGCCCTTCGTCAGTGAGGGACGGGCGATCCGCCTGACGGCCCATGCCGGCATCGCGCTGTTTCCGGTCGATGGCCAGTCTGTCGATGCGCTGTACTCCTGTGCGGAGGCGGCGCTCAAGCAGGCGAAACGGTCCACCGAACGGTTCCAGTATTTCTCCCGTGAAGTGAATGAACGTATCGCCGAGAAGCTGGCGCTCGAGGAAGAACTGCGTACCGGTATTGCGCAGGATCAGTTCGTGATGCACTTCCAGCCGCGCGTGGATCTCACGACGGGACTGACCTCCGGTGCGGAGGCGCTGATCCGCTGGCGCCATCCCACGCGCGGATTGCTGTCGCCGGAGCATTTCATCCACGTCGCCGAAGAGAGCGGCATGATCGTGGCGATCGGCGAATGGATCGTGCGATCGGTCTGCGCGCAGCAGGCGGCCTGGCTGGCGGCGGGCGTGCACATCGTGCCGATTACGATCAATGTTTCGGCGACGCAGTTGCTGCGTGGCGACCTTCTCAGAACGGTGCGCGACGCGCTGGGGCGCTCGGGGCTCAGTCCGAAGTTTCTTGAGCTGGAGCTGACCGAAACCGCGGTCATGCAGGACATCGATCGTTCCGTCGGCGTGCTGCAGGCGATCAGCCAGCTGGGGATCGGGCTGGCGATGGACGACTTCGGTACCGGCTATTCGTCCCTGGCTCAACTCAAGCGCCTGCCGTTCTCCACGCTCAAGCTCGATCGCATGTTCATCGCCGATATCTCGCAGAACGTCGAAGACGCGACGATTGCAGCGGCGATCATTGCCATGGCGCACCGGCTGCGCCAGACGGTCATCGCCGAGGGTGTGGAAACCCAGGCGCAGCTGAACTTCCTCGTCCGCCACGAGTGCGACGAAATACAGGGGCACTATTTCAGTCCGGCGCTGGCCGCCGACGCCTTCCTCAGCCTGCTACGCAGTGGAAAGCGCCTGGCAATGCCGGTGCCCGAGAATAACAGTGCGCGGACCGTGCTGGTGGTCGACGACGATGCTGCCATCCGTGCCGCCTTGCAGCGGTTGCTGCGGCGCGAGGGCTACCGCATCCTGACCGCAGCCAGCGGTCCGCAGGGGCTGGAAGTTCTCGCCGTCAATCCGGTGCAGGTGATCATTTCCGACCAGCGCATGAGCGGCATGTCCGGTGCGGCCTTCCTGGACACCGCGAAAGACCTGTACCCGGATACCGTTCGCATCATGCTGTCCGGCTATCCGGATCTGGCAGCGGTCACCGAGTCGGTCAATCGGGGCGGAATCTTCCGTTTCCTGACCAAGCCCTGGAACGACGACCATCTGCGCGAGCAGGTGCGCGAAGCGTTCCGGACCTACCGGCAGCGCACATCCGTTTGACGATCGCGACGCCTCCGCAGCGCTTGCGCGCCACGGAGGCGGAAGGCGCTGCTCAGGACGCGCTGGCGACGACGCCGTGTGCCGGGGCGGCACGCATCGTGCGCGCCAGGATCGGTGCCAGCGCCAGCATGACCACACCGGCACCGACACCGATCCACATCAGATCGCCGAACACGTCACTGTAGACCGCCAGCGCCTTCGCCTTGTCGAAGGTGCCGTCCGGATTCGGCGTGATGGCGGCCCAGGTGCCGAAGCGCCCGGCGATGATTTCGCCGAAGGCCGAGAACAGGAACCAGGCCCCCATCATCAGGCCGACAACGCGTGACACCGACAGCTGCGTCACCGCCGACAGCCCGATCGGTGACAGCACCATCTCGCCCAGTTCCAGCACGAAATAGGCGGCCACCAGCCACCACACGGAGATGAGCTGGCTGCCGTCGGACTGCTTGGCGGCATACATCAGGATGCCCGTCGCCAGGCCCGCGAAAATCAGACCAATGCCGAACTTTGCCGGTGAGGACGGATTGATGCCGTACTTGTCGAGGATCGGCCACAGGGCGGTGAACACCGGCGTTAGCAGGATGACGAAGAGTGAGCCCAGGAAGGTGAGGGACCCGGCGTTCTGCTTGACGATAAAGACATCGTGGACCAGGCACACCAGCATCACGACGGTGATGGCCGCGATGATGCCCTTGCCAAGCGACGCGCGCGCGGCATCCAGTTTCATGGCCGCGACGAAACCCAGCGGAATCACAATCAGCGAAAGGATGGACCAGGGCAGCGGCGGGTCTTTCACCGTCATCATGCCCGGAAAGAATTCGGTCGACATCAGCCGGTCGTTGAAGGCCACCCAGGTGCCGTAGGTCTGTTCGTACAGGCCCCAGAACAGCGCGCTGACCACGATCAGCACCATCAGTACGATCATCCGGCCGCGCTCCTGCGCGGTGATGCCGGAGAACAGGAACCAGCCGAACCAGATGAACAGGCCGATGCCGAGAATGACCGCCAGCACCTCGGTCAGCGTGACTTCGTGGCCGCCGAACATGCCGCCCAGGAAGCTGAAATCGATGCGGATCTGCAGCACCTGCCACATCGCGACGGTGACGAGGATACCGCCGAGATAGATCAGCCATTCGGCCGACAGCCCGGCCAGGACCGGTTTGCGCAAGGCCTGTGCGTCCGGCGGCTCGGCATGGCCGTCCAGGTAGCGCTGGCCCCACAGGAACTGGATCAGGCCCACCAGCATCAGCGCGCCGGAAAGACCGAAGCCCCAGCCCCAGCCGACGTTGAAGCCGATGTAGCCGACGACGAGGCTCGACAGCATCGCCCCGAGATTGATGCCGGCATAGAAGATGGTGAAGCCCGAGTCACGCCGCGGATCGTTCTCCGGGTAGAGGCGCCCGACAATCGTGGAAATGTTCGGTTTGAGAAATCCGACGCCGACGCCGATCAACGCCAGCGAGGCATACATGATCTGCACGGCCAGCGCATCGCGGACGGCCGCATCCGGCGTACCCGTGGCCGCCTGGCCGATGTAGCCCATGCCGAACTGGCCGATCACCAGCAGCAGGCCGCCGAAGACCACCGCCTTGCGCATGCCGAGGTAGCGGTCGGCCAGCATGCCGCCGATCAGGGGCAGGGCGTAGGCCAGGCCCGCGTACGTGCCCAGCAGCAGGTACCCGTTGGCGTCCGTGAACAGGTGGTATTTGGTCAGATACATCAGGAGCAGGGCCTTCATCCCGTAGAAGGCGAAGCGCTCCCACATTTCGGTCAGAAAACAGACGTAGAGCCCCTTGGGATGGCCCAGGAGTTCCTGTGGTGCGGTCGATGCAATAGCCATGCGGATTTGTCCGTCGTTGCCAGCTGGCGGCGGTGGGTAGATCCCGCATCCCCCTCCCGTGGTGATACGGTGCGCGGCGCGACCCCTGCGGGGCGGCCGGTGGCGGAGTATAGCCACCGTTCCGGCCGGCCACGGCGGCGGCGCTGCCCGGATGCGCCACTTCCGCACCAGGACGCGCCAATGCGTCAACCGCTTTCGCGGCTGCCCCGTAGCGCCTTACCATCGCGCCTTTCCCCGCCGGAGTTCACGATGAAGTCCCTGCCTGTCGCCCTTACGCTGGCGTTCGCCGGTGTGGCCTCGGCCGCTGCCGCGCCCCGGCCGTTCACTGTCCATGACCTGGTCAACCTGGACCGCGTCTCCGACCCGCAGGTTTCACCGGACGGCCGCTACGTGGCGTTCCAGTTGCGCGAGACGGATTACCAGGCCAACAAGGGCGTCAACGGCATCTGGCTGTTGCGGCTGGACGGCAAGTCCAGTCCGGTCCGCCTGACCGCCAAGAGCAGCAGCAGCGCCGGCCCGCGTTGGGCCCCGGACAGCCGCAGTGTCTACTTCACTGCGGCCAAGGACGGCACCACGCAGCTGTGGCGGGTCGATCTGACGCCGGACCGGCTCAAGCCCACCGATTCGTCCAGATCCGTGCTGCGCGACAGCTTTGAACCGCAGCCGCAGGCAGCGGTTGTTTCCAGCGGCCTGCCGCTGGATGTGGCTGCGTTCAAGTTCTCGCCGGATGGCAAGCGCGTCCTGCTGGCGCTGGAAGTGTTCCCCGACTGCGCGGATCTGGATTGCACCAAGAAGCGCCTGGACGACACTGCCGCCAGCAAGATGTCGGGCAAGTTGTACGACAAGCTGTTCGTGCGTCACTGGGATACGTGGGCGGATGGACGGCGTAACCAGCTGTTCCTGGGCGAACTGGACGAAAAGGGAGTACTCAAGCCGAAACTGCGCCTGTTGAGCAAGGGCATCGACGGCGATGTGCCGTCCAAGCCGTTCGGTGACGACACGGAGTTCGCGTTCTCCCCCGACGGCAGCACGGTCTACTTCGGCGCGCGTATTGCCGGCAGGACGGAAGCCTGGTCCACCAATTTCGATCTCTTCGCCGTGCCCGCCGATGGATCCGCGCCGCCGCGCAACCTGACCGAAGCCAATGCGGCCTGGGATTCGTATCCGGTGCCTTCGCGCGACGGCAAGACGCTCTACTACCTGGCGATGAAGCGGCCTGGCTTCGAGGCCGATCGCTTCGGTGTGATGGCGCTGGACTTGTCCAGCGGCCAGACACGCGAAATCAACCCGGACTGGGACAACTCCGCCAGCGCGATGGCCCTGTCGGCGGATGGCAAGACGCTGTACACGGCGGCCGACGACAACGGGCAGCATCCGCTGTTCGGTATCGACGTTGCGACGGGCAAGGTGAAGAAGATCGTGGCCGAAGGGCACGTCAGCGCGTTTTCAGTTGCCGCTGATCGCCTCGTTTACGCGCTCGACACGCTTTCCTCGCCCAGCGACCTGTTCCAGATGGGCGCAAAGGGCGGAAAGGCGACCCGTCTGACGCACTTCAACGCCGAGCGCCTGAAGGACGTCGCCTTCGGATCGCACGAATTCTTCGACTTCAAGGGTGCCAACGACGACCGCGTGCAGGGGTTTGTCGTGAAACCCTACAACTATGAAAAAGGCAAGAAATATCCCGTTGCCTACCTGATCCACGGCGGGCCGCAGGGCGCCTACGGCAACGACTTCCACTACCGCTGGAATCCGCAGACCTACGCCGGCCTCGGCTTCGCCGTGGTGGCGGTGAATTTCCATGGATCGACCGGCTACGGCCAGGCCTTCACTGACGCCATCTCCGGCGACTGGGGCGGCAAGCCGCTGGTCGACCTGCAGAAGGGTTGGGCCGCCGCATTGGCCAAGTACCCGTTTCTTGACGGCGACCGCGCCTGCGCGTTGGGTGCGTCCTACGGCGGCTACATGATCAACTGGATCGCCGGCAACTGGCAGGAACCGTGGAAGTGCCTGGTCAATCACGATGGCGTGTTCGATTCCCGCATGATGGGGTATTCCACCGAAGAGCTGTGGTTCGACGAATGGGAGCACCAGGGAACGCCGTTCGACAAACCGGAAGCCTACGAGAAGTTCAACCCGGTCAATCATGTTGCCAAGTGGAAAGTGCCGATGCTGGTGATCCAGGGCGGACTGGACTTCCGCATTCCCCTCGAACAGGGACTTGGCGCCTTCACCGCCTTGCAGCGACGCGGCATCGAAAGCCAGTTCCTCTACTTCCCGGATGAAAATCACTGGGTGCTCAAGCCGCAGAACAGTGTGAAGTGGCATGAGACAGTGAATGCCTGGTTGACGCGGTGGACGGCTGACGGCAAATAGCAATGAGCCGAAGCGGTTCGCCTGTCCTCCGGCGAACCGCTTTGCTCCTGCAGGTTGGCGCTGAGCGCAGCGATGCCCAACATCGCCGGGCGAATTGGCGTATTCGAACGTCAAAGGCCAAAGCGTTTCGTCTAAGCAGATAGCTACGCTCCCTGTAGCCCGGGTTAACCCGCAGGGTTCACCCGGGGTCGCGCTGCCTCGACGCAGCAAAGCATCGCTCCGTTTTGCAGGCGCGGAACAAAACGCGGAAACCCATCAGACAGACGCCACCCGTCTTTCTACAGGTTGGCGCTGAGCGCAGCGATGCCCAACATCGCCGGGCGCATTGACCCTTGAAACGCCGATCATTCCCCCGGATGCGGGCTTGGCTGTGCGCCATGCGTTCCTTACTACTCCTGCGCCTGTAACCTGCGGCTATTCTTTCGGCGTCGTTCCACGCGTCACAAACGGCTGCGACGGGGCGCCGTGCGCGATGTAGCTTGCGGCGATCTTCTCCGCGCGATCCTTCGCCTCGGCGCTGTCCCTCGCGTGCTTGGGGATATCGCCGTGCTTTTCGATCTGGCGGATGACATGCGGGCTGTATACGAGCTCGGCGCGCCAGTTTGCCAGGTGGGCGGAAGGCATGGACGCGGTGACGTACCGCTTGGACTTGCGATGCCGCGCGACCACCGTGACGGTCTCGCCGCCACCGCCCCAGAAGAATCCGATGACGTAGGCCTTCCCGCCGGGCGCAAACAATTTCGTGCCGGGACGCTTTTCAATACCGCCGGGACCGTAGCTGCGCACAAGCACGATGTTTGCGACGACGCACCATATGGGCGCAGCAGTGTCAGCGGTAGCGGGTGGAGGGTTTTGGGCGCGGTGCAGGGATGCCGATAGCCACACCATCCGCCGCAGATTTTGCCATGCGCGTAGCAGTTCGCCGACGAGCGACATCCATCCTCCTATTCGGTTGGCTTACGCGGGGGAACGGCGCCCCATCCACCGATCCCGCGCCATCACCCCGCGATCCGGATGATCGCAAAAGAACGCGTCAACGCCGGCGTCAAGCAGGTGTGCAATCTCCTCTTCCATGGGAAGGACGGTGCCGTCTGCGTGTTGGCGCAGGAAATGGCGCTCGCCGCGCAGTGTGTAGGTGTGAAGCTGCAGCCCGGCGGCTCTGGCGTCGATGCCCAGCGTGGTGGGATGGACGCCGTTCGCATCGATCTGAAGAAGATTGTTTTTCCACGGCGCGATTCCGGTCGCGTAGTGCTCGCGCATCCATGCGAGTGCACGGGGTGCGGCCAGGTCGGCAAAGGCGGTTTCTGCGCCGAGCGGTTTGCCGACAGCGGCGGCAAGGCCGGGATACCGTTTTTCCAGGTCATCACCACATTCGGCGTAGAAGCGGACGTCATACGGCCCAGCCGGAGGCGGCTTCGGTGACTGGATGCGTGCCTGTGCGGCGCAGACGTTGTCGAACAGCTGCATCAGCGGCAACTGCACGTCGAACGAGGGCATCAGCGTGTGCCGGAGTTCCAGCAGGTTGGCCACTTCGAACGACTGGATGAGCACCCGGTCCGCCAGCAGAAAATCGGCGCGCGCCAGATCGTCCAGCAGCAGGCGACCCAGTGACCGGGCAATCGGACGGCCATCACGATGACGGCCTTCCTCGGCGAAGTACGTGGGGTGCTTGGTTTCGGGGTAGATCGCGACGGGCCTGCGGCTGCGTCGGGCCAGGTCGATGACTTCGGCAAAAGTGGGAATCGCAAACTCGCCGTCGTGAGCTGCGCTGTCGGGGCGGATTTCCGGGATACGTTCGCGGGCGCGCAGCGATTTGATGTCCGCCAGCGTGAAGTCCTCGGCGAACCAGCCGGTGACGTCGCTGCCATCAATGCGCTTGGTGCATCGGCGATTGGCGAATTCCGGGCGCGTGGCGACGTCAGTCGTCCCACCCAGCTCGTTTTCGTGCCGTGCGATCAGCACGCCATCCGACGTGACGACGAGGTCGGGTTCGATGATGTCCGCGCCCTGGTCGATTGCACGCGCGTAGGCAGCCAGCGTGTGTTCGGGTAGGTACGCGCTGGCGCCGCGGTGCGCGATGACCCGGGGCCGTGCGACGGGAATCGGCCTGCTCATCGGGGTTTCCCCGCGGCAAAGCGCGGTGCACTGGTCAACAGCACCGTGATCGCCCCTTGCCATAGCGCGCGACCTGGCGTTCCGCGAAAAACGCCTCGTAGCTCAACGGAGTGCGGTCCGGGTGGTGGCGGCGCAGATGGGCGACGTATGTGTCGTAGTCGGGAATGCCGACGATCAGTCGTGCCATCTGCCGCAGCGTATGCCACAGGCGAAGGAACCCGTGGCGCAGTGCCGCACGGTGCGATGGGTTCATCGCAGCGACGCCACGGCCACATAGGGAGTTTCCATCGCCGTGGGCTGATGGATGCCGTGTGCACGCCAGGCGGCGCGGATACCGAAAATGGCCACGGTGATCACCACGCCGATGAAGAAGGCGCACAACGCGGCATCGACGTAGAGGTTGAAGATCACGCGCTCCATCTTGGCCAGCGAATCGGCGGGCGCCAGAATTTTCCCGGCTTCCGCCGCTTCACTGAAACGCTGCGCATTGGCGAGGAACCCGATCTTCCAGTCCGGATGGAACAGTTTCTGGAAGCTGGCGGTCAACGTGCACAGGATCAGCCACGCCGTAGGTATTGCCGTGATCCACAGCCAGCGCTGGCGCTTGAGCTTGACCAGCACGACGCAGGCGAAGATCAGTGCCATCGCGGCCAGCATCTGGTTGGCGATGCCGAAGAGGGGCCAGAGCGTGTTGATTCCGCCCAGGGGGTCGACCACGCCTTGATACAGGAACCATCCCCAGCCGCCGACGCACAGCGCGGTGGCGATGAGATTGCCGGTCCAGGATTCGGTGTGGCGCAGCGGGGCGTACACCTGGCCCAGGAGGTCCTGGATCATGAAACGGCCGACGCGTGTGCCGGCATCGAGCGTGGTCAGGATGAACAGCGCCTCGAACAGGATCGCGTAGTGGTACCAGAAGGCCATCATGCCGTCGCCACTGAACAGGCCATTGAGAATCTGTGCCATGCCCACTGCCAGTGTGGGGGCTCCGCCGGTGCGCGACAGGAGCGTCGATTCGCCGATGCTCTGCGACAACTGCGTGAGTTGCTCGGGCGTGATCACGAAGCCCCATTGCGTAATGGCGGCGGCTGCGGTTTCCACCGTGGTGCCGATCACTGCCGGCGGGGAATTCATCGCGAAGTAGACGCCCGGCTGGAGGACACACGCCGCCACCAGCGCCATGATGGCGACGAAGGCTTCCATCAGCATGCCGCCGTAGCCGATGAAGCGGGCGTCCGTTTCGTTGGCCAGCATCTTGGGCGTTGTCCCCGATGAGATCAGGGCATGGAAGCCTGAAACCGCGCCGCAGGCGATGGTGATGAAAAGAAACGGAAACAGGCTGCCCGACCAGACCGGCCCGCTGCCATCGATAAACCGTGTTACCGCCGGCATGCTCAGGTCAGGCCACACCAGCAGGATGGCGCCGGCCAGCAGGCCGATCGTGCCGATCTTGAGGAAAGTGGAAAGGTAGTCCCGCGGCGCGAGCAGCAGCCATACCGGCAGCACGGCGGCAACGAAACCATAGACGATAAGCGACCACGCCAGGGTTTCGCCGCGCAGCGTGAACAACGGGGCCAGCTCCGCGTGCGTGGCCACTTTGTCGCCCAGTGCCACGGAGGCGAGCAGCAGCACCACGCCGATGATCGACATTTCCAGGATGCGCCCGGGGCGCAGGTAACGCACGTAGAGGCCCATGAAAATGGCGATGGGAATCGTCATCGCCACGGTGAAGGTACCCCAGGGACTGATCGCCAATGCCTTGACCACCACCAGGCCAAGTACCGCGAGCAGGATGATCATGATCATGAGGATGCCCAGCATCGCAACGGTGCCCGCTGCCGGACCCATTTCGCTGCGGATCATGTCGCCGAGCGACCGGCCGTCGCGCCGCGTGGAGCAAAAGAGAATGATGAAATCCTGTACGGCGCCCGCAAAGACCACGCCGGCGAGGATCCACAAGGTGCCCGGCAGATACCCCATCTGCGCCGCCAGAACCGGCCCGACCAGGGGACCGGCGCCGGCAATGGCGGCGAAATGGTGGCCATACAGCACCCAGCGGTCAGTGGGGACGTAGTCCAGCCCATCGTTACGCCGCAACGCCGGCGTGGCACGGGTGGGGTCCAGCCCCAGGGCCTGCTCGGCGATGTAGCGGCTGTAGAAACGGTAGCCGATGACCAGCACCGCGATCGCTGCCGACACCAACCACACCGCATTGATGGACTCGCCGCGCTTGAGTGCCACCATGCCGAGGCTGACGGCCCCGAAAGCGGCAAAGGCGGCCCATCCGGCCATCTTCCACATCCTGCTCATGCTGCCTGCGCTCCGCTGCGATCCTGGAACGGGCTAGCGTCATCCGGGGCTGCCCGCCGGGTCAAGGGCATGGCGGGGCAGGGGGCGCCGGCGTGTCGCCGCTCCCCTGGCCGTCGCCGGCGAATCCCGGCATCATGCCCGCACTTTTTCTCCATCCCCGGACCGCTTCCCGTCGTCGAATGTGCGACGTGTTGCCGCTGACGCAGCATTCGTGGAGCGCCTCCGGCCAGGCAATAGGGCATGACAGGGTAATGCCGAGCACCGAACCGCGCGGGCCGCGCCAGATCTACAAGGCCTTTCTCTGGTCCATGAAAGGCCTCAAGGCCGGTTGGACATTCGAAGCCTCATTCCGGCTGGAGGCTTATCTCTTTGCGGTCTTCTGCCCGCTGGGCCTGTGGCTGGGGCGAGGACCGATCGAAAAGGTCGTCCTCGTCGGTTGCCTGTTCCTGGTGCTGGCGGCCGAGCTGCTCAATTCCGCGATCGAGGCGGTGGTGGACAAGGTCAGTCCCGAGTTTCACGAGCTGGCCGGTCGCGCCAAGGACATGGGTTCGGCGTCGGTCTTCCTCCTGATGATGAATGTGATCCTGTGCTGGGGCGTCATCCTCGGCTCGCAGTGGATGGCTTGACCGACGGCCCCGGGATTCCGTCGGCTTTCGCCCTCGGCCACACCGGATCCCGGCGCCGCGCAGGGGGCAAGTGATCGACACGGGCCAGCTCCGGCCCGCTTGTGCCGCCCGGCGGCTTAGCCTAAGGTGCCCGGTTCGATACAGGAGCCTGACGTGTCCGACGCCGCCGAATATCCCGCCCTTGTCCTCAAACGCGGTGAAGATGCCCGCCTGCGAGCCGGCCACCTCTGGGTGTTCTCCAACGAAGTCGACGTCAAGCGCACGCCGCTGACTGCCTTCGAGCCGGGGGAGATCGCGGTCATCCTGGACGCCGCGGCCAAGCCCATCGGGGTTGGCTACGTGAACCCCAATTCCCTGATCTGCGCGCGGTTGGTCAGCCGTGGGCTGGACCATGCCCTGGACCGGTCGCTGATCGTGCATCGCCTGAACGTGGCCCTCAGCCTGCGCGAGCGTCTGTACAGCGAGCCGTACTACCGTCTGGTCTACGGCGAGTCCGACGGCCTTCCCGGGTTGACGCTGGACCGCTTCGGCGACGTCATCGTCGGCCAGACCACCACGGCCGGCATGGAACGCCTCAAGGACGAGATCACCGAGGCCGTGGTCAAGGCGCTCAAGCCACAGGCGCTGGTGTGGAAGAACGATGCCGGTATCCGGTCGCTCGAACACCTGCCCGAATACGCCGACATCGGCTACGGCGAGCTGCGTTCGCCAATGATCGTGCGCGAGGGCGGGCTGGAATTCGAGTGCGATCCGATCGGCGGCCAGAAGACCGGCTGGTTCTACGACCAGCACGCCAATCGCGATCGCCTGGCGCAGTACGTCCGCGGCAAGCGCGTCCTGGACGTGTGTAGCTACCTCGGTGGCTGGGGGCTGCGCGCCGCCGCCATGGGCGCGAGCGAGGTGGTCTGCGTGGATGTCTCGGCGCACGCAGTGGAACAGATCCGCCGCAATATCGACCGCAACAACCTGGGCGACCGCGTCACCGCAGTCAAGGCCGATGCGTTCGACGAACTCAAGCGGCTGCGCGAGGAGCGCAGCCGCTTCGACGTGGTGATCCTCGACCCGCCCGCTTTCGTCAAACGCAAGAAGGATTTCGCCGAAGGCCGTATCGCCTATCGTCGCCTGAACGAGATGGCGATGCAGATCCTCACCCGCGACGCCATCCTGGTCACCTGCTCGTGTTCGTACCACATGCCGCGCAATGCGTTGCTCGACAGCGTGCAGCAGGCGGCGCGGCACCTGGACCGCAACGTCCAGGTGCTCGAACAGCTGCAGCAATCGCCGGACCACCCTGTCCATCCGGCGATCGCCGAGACGGAATATCTCAAGGGCTTCATCTGCCGGGTGCTCCCGGCCTAGCGCACGGGCGCCCCAGGGAGTACGCATGGCTTTTTTCCACGACATCAATCCGGTCGCGGTCACGCTTGGCACGGCGGAGCATCACGTATCGATTCACTGGTACGGCCTGATGTACATCCTGGGTGGCCTGGCCGCCTATCTGCTCGGCAAGCGCCGGCTCGCCCAGGGGCGCCTGCCGATCACCCTGGAGCGCTATGGCGATCTGATGTTCTACGCCATGCTGGGTGTCATCCTCGGCGGCCGCATCGGTTACATCCTGTTCTATGGCATGGATCAGGTGCTGGAGAACCCGCACACGATCTACCGCGTCTGGGAAGGGGGCATGTCCTTCCATGGCGGCCTGCTGGGCGTGCTGACGGCAGGGTTCTTCTGGGCGCGCAAGCAGCAACTGCGATTCTTCGACGCAATCGATTTCGTCGCGCCGCTGGTGCCGATTGGCCTGGGGCTGGGACGCCTGGGCAATTTCATCGGCGCCGAATTGTGGGGCAAGCACACCGATCTTCCCTGGGGAGTGGTGTTTCCCTCATCGCTTTCGCACCTGGGCAAGTCCACTGCCGAGTTGAAGGCGATGTTTGCAGCCGGACAACTCTCCGGCGAGGCGCGCCACCCGTCGCAGCTCTACGAACTGGCCCTGGAAGGCGTGGTACTGTTTGTTGTGTTGTGGATTTTTTCTACGAAGCCGCGTCGCCGCTATGCGGTTTCTGGTCTGTTCGCGCTGCTCTACGGCGTGTTCCGCTTCGCTGTGGAATTCGTGCGTGAACCGGATGCGCAGCTGGGTTACCTCCTGGGCGGCTGGGTGACGATGGGGCAGGTGCTGTCGCTGCCGCTGATCCTCATCGGTATCGTGCTGCTGGTGAAGTCGCGCAATGCACCGGTGGCCTATCCGGTGGCCGCCGCGGATGCGACGCCCGTCGAGGCGCACGCGCAGCCGGCGAACCCGCGATGAGCATGGCTATCGATCAGAAAGCGACTTTCGAATGATCGCGGGCGAGGAGGCGTGCCGGATCGCGGTGCTGATTCCCTGCTACAACGAGGCCGTGGCGATCGCCCGTGTGGTGGCGGATTTCAGAACTGCCTTGCCCGAGGCGCAGATCCACGTTTTCGACAACAATTCGCGTGATGGCAGCGCCGCGATTGCGCGGGCGGCCGGTGCGCAGGTGTGTTCGGTCGGCTTGCAGGGCAAAGGCCACGTGGTCCGGCGCATGTTCGCGGACGTGGACGCCGACATCTACATCATGGTGGACGGCGACGATACCTATGATGCGGCCAGCGCGCCGGCACTCGTGCGGCGCTTGCGGCAGGATCAGCTCGACATGGTCGTGGCTGTGCGCGAACCGGTCCACGCCGATGTGCACCGTCCTGGACACGCCTTCGGCAATCGCCTGCTGAGCGGATTCCTCAGCCGACTGTTCGGGCGACCCTGCGCCGATATCCTGTCCGGATATCGGGTGTTCTCGCGGCGTTTCGCCAAGTCATTCCCGGTGCTCAGCGCCGGATTCGAAATCGAGACCGAGCTGTCGGTGCATGCGCTGGAACTGAAGATGGCGGTGTCGGAAGTGGTCACGCCATTCAAGGAACGGCCAGAGGGTTCGCACAGCAAGTTGTCGACCGTGCGCGACGGCCTGCGCATCGTATCGACGATGGGGCGGCTTTTCGCGGCCGAGCGTCCGCTGGTGTTCTATTCCATCCTGGCAGCGATGCAGGCTGTGCTGGCCATCGTGCTGGCAGTGCCGCTGTTCATCACCTATGCCCAGACGGGCCTCGTACCGCGTTTCCCGACAGCGATTCTCGCCACCGGCATCATGGTGTTTGCGGCGCTCAGTTTCTTCGCCGGCCTGATCCTTGATACCGTGACACGCGGCCGGCGCGAGCTGAAGATGCTGTCCTACCTGGCCCAACCGGCGCCGCCGCGCCTGGGCGACATGGATGTACCGGCAGTGGCGCGGCCGCTGGGCGACCTGTCGCGCGATGCGGTATCGGTAATGCCCTGACCGGCTGGCGGCGCGGGAATTCGCAACACAGGGCGACGGTTCCTGGAAGATGGCGGAGAGGGTGGGATTCGAACCCACGGTGGGCGTAAACCCACGGCAGTTTTCAAGACTGCTGCCTTAAACCGCTCGGCCACCTCTCCGGATTGTGCGTAGCGACGGGCGGCAGCGCACACCCGGTCGTACAAGCTGCAAAGGATAACCAATCAGGCGGCGCTCCACCATCTCGGCATTGCGTACGGCGCCGCTCCGTACGCCGGATTCGGGCCTTCCGGGTTGTTTTGTGCACATGTGTCACGTAGCGTTGCGCGCCGGGAAAGGAGGGATACGCCGTGATATCTGTCGTGCTGATCGACGACCATGCGCTGGTTCGGCATGGTTTGCGTTCGATATTGGAGAAATACCCCGAGTTTTCCGTGGTAGGCGAAGCCGGCGACGGCGAGGAAGGGTTGGCGCTGATGCGCCGCCTGCAGCCCGACATCGCCGTGCTCGACCTGCACATGCCCAGGCTGACGGGCATCGAGGTGACAGAGCGCGCGCGCAAGTTGTCGCTGCGCACCCGCATCGTGATCGTGACCGTTGCGGGGGATTCGCCGTACCCGCGCCGCCTGCTCGAGGCGGGGGCGGTGGGCTACGTTCCCAAGGCGTGTCCGGAGCAGGAACTGCTGCAGGCGCTCCACCAGGTGGCGGACGGCCGGCGCTACCTGGCGTCGGCCATTGCGCAGCAGTTGGCGATGGAGGCCGTATCCGGCGGAAGCCGTTCGCCGTTTGATGCGCTCAGTGCGCGTGAGCTTGAGATCGCCATCCGGCTGGCGCAGGGCGACGATGCGCGAACGCTGTCGCGCGTGCTGAGCATCAGTGAGAAAACGATTTCGACCCACAAGTCGAACGTGTTCGCAAAGCTCGATATCGACAACGTCGTGGCGCTGGCGCACCTGGCGCAACTGCACGGCATTCTGGATAGCGGCAGCGCCCGCGAAACCGCCAATGGAACAGGCCGGAAACGGCCCAAGTCGACGCGCGCCATCACGTCGTGATTCGGAGCAGGCAGTAGATGCGAGTGTCCGGGGGATGGTTCCGGTTGTCTGCGAGGTGATGCCGCGGGTGGTTGCCTCGCTTACCGGCGGCACGCACGCAATAAGGATGCACGAAAAGCAAAGGCCCGCCGGGATCACCGGCGGGCCTTTGTTTTCCAGGATCTGACGGGCCCCTGACCCGTCAGCGACGATCACGCGTCTTTCGACGCATCATCCTCTTTTGCGGCGTTTTCCGACGGGGTATCCGCGCTGGATGCACCCGTGGACGGCGTCGCCGGCGTGCGCAGCGCCGATGCGACGGCCTGGCGGACACTGGTGGCGGTCGGTGGGAGCAGTGCGTCCGCCGGATGCCCGCGAAGATCATCGGAGGACGTATCCGGCGACGCCTTTGGCGATTCACGGCGTGGCTCGGGCATGCTCAGCGACAGCTGCGCAGCTTCCGAACGCGGACGACCGGCCGGGTCTGCACCGGTCGGACCCGATGCCGATGGCGTGGCCGGCTTGGCAACGGGTGGCGAAGCTGCGGCCGGAGCCGAAGCCGTCGGAGCCGAAGCCGTCGGAGCCGAAGCCGTCGGAGCCGAAGCCGTCGGAGCCGGAGCCGTCGAGGCCGGAGCGGTCGAAGCCGGAGCGGTCGAAGCCGGAGCGGTCGAAGCCGGAGCGGCCGAAGCCGGAGCGGTCGAAGCCGGAGCGGCCGAAGCCGGAGCGGTCGAAGCCGGAGCGGTCGAAGCCGGAGCGGTCGAAGCCGGAGCGGTCGAAGCCGGAGCGGTCGAAGCCGGAGCGGTCGAAGCCGGAGCGGTCGAAGCCGGAGCGGTCGAAGCCGGAGCGGTCGAAGCCGGAGCGGTCGAAGCCGGAGCGGTCGAAGCCGGAGCGGTCGAAGCCGGAGCGGTCGAAGCCGGAGCGGTCGAAGCCGGAGCGGTTGAAGCCGGCGCGGTCGAGGCCGGAGCGGTCGAGGCCGGAGCGGTCGAGGCCGGAGCGGCCGAAGCCGGAGCGGTCGAAGCCGGAGCGGTCGAAGCCGGAGCGGTCGAAGCCGGAGCGGTCGAGGCCGGAGCGGTCGAGGCCGGAGCGGTCGAGGCCGGAGCGGTCGAGGCCGGAGCGGTCGAGGCCGAAGCGGTCGAGGCCGGAGCGGTCGAGGCCGGAGCGGTCGAGGCCGAAGCGGTCGAGGCCGGAGCGGTCGAGGCCGGAGCGGTCGAGGCCGGAGCGGTCGAGGCCGGAGCGGTCGAGGCCGGAGCGGTCGAGGCCGGAGCGGTCGAGGCCGGAGCGGTCGAGGCCGGAGCGGTCGAGGCCGGAGCGGTCGAGGCCGGAGCGGTCGAGGCCGGAGCGGTCGAGGCCGGAGCGGTCGAGGCCGGAGCGGTCGAAGCCGGAGCGGTCGAAGCCGGAGCGGTCGAAGCGGGAGCGGTCGAAGCGGGAGCCGTCGAAGCCGGAGCCGTCGAAGCCGGAGCGGTCGAAGCCGGAGCGGTCGAAGCCGGAGCGGTCGAAGCCGGAGCGGTCGAAGCCGGAGCCGTCGAGGCCGGAGCGGTCGAGGCCGGAGCGGTCGAGGCCGGAGCGGTCGAGGCCGGAGCGGTCGAGGCCGGAGCGGTCGAGGCCGGAGCGGTCGAGGCCGGAGCGGTCGAGGCCGGAGCGGTCGAGGCCGGAGCCGTCGAAGCCGGAGCCGTCGAAGCCGGAGCCGCAGTCACTCGCTCTGCGACTTTCCGTTCCCGCGGTTCGGATGCTGTAGCGGGCGCGTCCGAGTCTTCGGCTGTATCGCCGTCGCCTTCTTCGTCGTCCAGGTCAGCGTCGATAGCGTTTTCGGCCAGATCGCCCTGCTCGGCGCCACCTTCCTGACGGCGGCGGCGACGTCCGCCACGACGACCACGGCGGCGGCGGCCGCCTTCGCGCGTGGTTTCTTCGCCGGCGCCCGCAGCAGGTGCTGCCGGCGCGGTGGCGGCCGCGTCTGCTGCTACGACAGTCGTAGCATCTGCCGGTGTTTCAGCCGCCGGCTTTGGCGCGGCCGGTTTCTGCTCTGGACGAGCTTCCGCGGCGGGGCGCTGTTGCTCGCTGCGTTCCTGGGGCTGGCGGGGCTTGGATTCCTGGCCGCCGCGGCGCTCCTGCTGCGGCTTGCCGCCGTCGGCCTTCGGCGCGCCCTCTGCGCGCGCTTCATTCGGCTGGCGCTGTTGCTGCTGCCGTTGCTGGGACGCCTGCTGTTGCTGCTGGGGCTTGGCCCCTTGCTGCTGTGCGGATTCCTGGCGCGATTGCTTGCCCTGGCCTTCACCGCGCGGCTGGTCGCCGCGGGCAGGCTGATCGGCGCGCGTGCCCCGCGGCTGGTCGCCACGGCTGCGTTGCGCGTCACGGTTGTCGCGCTGTTCCGCGCGGCCTTCGCGGCCCTGGCGTCCGCGCTGGTCACGCTGGTCGCGACCTTCGGTGCGGCCCGCCGGCTTGGCCGGCGCCTTGGCGGCGGGTGCCGGGGGAGTGGGTTCCTCGGCCGGCTTCTTGAACCAGCTCATCATGCGGCTGAAGAAGCCCACGGGCGGCGTCGCCGGTCGCGGCGCGGCGGTGGCTGCGGCCTCTTCGGCTTCCGCCTCCGGACGCAGTGGTGCGGGGCTGGCGGGCACCACGCGGCTCACGGCCGGCCGTTCGGCCTCGGCGCTCGGCTGGGCCACCTGCGGGGGCTGCGCCACGATCACGGGCGTGAGGCGGTCATAGCTGGGACGCACCGTGTCGGAGATGTCCGCCGTCTTGATGCGCTGGATTTCCAGGTGCGGCGTTTCGAGCTTCTCGTCGGCAACGACGATCACGGCAACGTCGTGGCGCTGCTCGATCTCGGTGATCTGGCGGCGCTTCTCGTTCATCAGGAAGTTCGCCACCGTCGATGGAGCCTGCACCAGCACCTGGCCGGTGTTGTCCTTCATCGCGTGCTCTTCGACCAGGCGCAGCGCCGACAGCGACAGCGACTCGATGCTGCGGATGCGGCCATGGCCCGTGCAGCGCGGGCAGACGATCTGGGTCGACTCGCCCAGGCTCGGACGCAGACGCTGGCGCGACATTTCCAGCAGGCCGAAGCGCGAGATGCGCGCGAGCTGTACGCGGGCCCTGTCGAGCTTGAGCGCGTCCTTGAGTGTCTCCTCGACTTCGCGCTGGTGCTTGGGGCTGTCCATGTCGATGAAGTCGATGACGATCAGGCCGCCGGCGTCACGGATGCGCAGCTGGCGGGCGATTTCGATCGCGGCTTCACGGTTGGTGTTGAAGGCAGTTTCCTCGATATCGCCGCCCTTGGTGGCCTTGGCGGAGTTGATATCGATGGCGGTCAGCGCCTCGGTCTGGTCGATGACGATCGAACCACCGGAGGGCAGGCGTACCGTGCGCTCGAACGCGTTCTCGATCTGCGTTTCGATCTGGAAGCGCGAGAACAGCGGCGTGGTGTCGCGGTAAAGCTTGAGCTTGCGCAGATTGTTAGGCATCACCTGCTGCATGAAGTCGCGCGCGTCGCCGTAGAGTTCCTCGTTGTCGATGAGGATCTCGCCGATGTCGTTGCGCAGGTAGTCGCGCAGCGCGCGGATGATCAGCTTGGATTCCTGGTAGATCAGGAATGGCGCCGGGCGCAGGATCGCAGCCTCGGAGATCGCCTTCCACAGCTGCAGGAGGTAGTCCAGGTCCCACTGCAGTTCTTCCGCGTCGCGGCCCATGCCGGCGGTGCGGATGATCAGCCCCATGTCGTCCGGGCAGTTGAGCTGGTCCATCACCTCTTTGAGGTTGGCGCGGTCTTCGCCTTCGATCCGCCGGGAAACCCCGCCTGCGCGCGGATTGTTCGGCATCAGGACCATGTAGCGGCCGGCCAGGGAGATGAAGGTGGTCAGGGCCGCACCCTTGTTGCCCCGTTCTTCTTTCTCGACCTGGACGACGATTTCCTGGCCTTCCTTGATGAGCTCGCGGATGCCGGCGCGGTTGTGGTCGACGCCCGGGGTGAAATATTCCCGCGCGATTTCCTTCAGGGGCAGGAAGCCGTGGCGTTCTCCGCCGTATTCGACGAAGCAGGCTTCCAGCGAGGGCTCGACCCGCGTGATGCGGCCTTTGTAGATATTGGCCTTTTTCTGTTCCTTGGAGGGGATCTCGATATCGAGGTCGAAGAGCGACTGGCCGTCCACGATGGCCACACGCAACTCCTCACGCTGAGTTGCGTTGATCAACATGCGTTTCATTGTAGTGATTCCATGATGCGCTCCACCGGCACGGCGGGGCGAAAGCGCATACCTCGCAGGTGACCCTGCGGCACGACGCGGAGGCATCGTGCGGAAGATCGGCGCCCAAGGCCGATCGGCGGACGACGGTGGCGCACTGCGCCGGTCCGGCGCCGTCCTGGCAGTGCGACTCTCACGACCATGTCGGGAGCGCGGTTTTTTACTTTCCGGAGAGACCGAAGTCTCCCCAGCCATGTTTTGTTGCCGTGCGCGACCGGAAACCCTCGTGACGCTTGTTGCGTCGCGGGCAATCTCCAACCCGATCCGTTACGATGATCCGAGGACGCCGCGGCGGTTCCGGTCAGGAAATCCGACGGGGCCTCAAGGCAGGTAACAGACAGGTGCGCCGCCAGTCGAGGGTAAAATCGCCCTTCAGTTGGCGCGAAGCGCGACGCAAGTCTATCAGTCGACAGCAGATTTTTCCAATCGTGACGCGAACTTCGGACAATTCTTCCGATGCGGGTACCGGTGTCCGGATCGTTCGGGTCGCCGACGACCGGGACGGCCAACGCATCGACAACTTCCTGGCCGGGCAGCTCAAAGGGGTGCCCAAGAGCCTGATCTACCGGATCCTGCGGACCGGGCAGGTGCGGGTGAACGGCAAGCGCGCCAAGCCGGATACCCGTCTGGTGGCGGCCGATGAGGTGCGCATTCCACCGGTTCGTGTGGCCGAGCGCGAGGAAACCGGTGCGCCAGCGCGCGGATTGCTCGACAAGATCGGCCAGTCGATCCTGTTCGAAGACAAGGAATTCCTGGTCCTGAACAAACCGGCCGGTATTGCGGCGCACGGGGGAAGCGGCGTCAGTCACGGCGCCATCGAGCTGCTGCGCACCCTGCGCCCCAAGGACACCCTGGAGCTGGTCCACCGGCTGGATCGGGACACCAGTGGCGTTCTCGTCCTGGCGCGCAAGCGCTCGGCGCTGACCGGCCTGCAGGAGCTGATCCGCGAGAACCGCACGACCAAGCAGTACCTTTGCCTGCTGCAGGGTCACCTGTCGCGGGCCAGCCGCAGCGTCAATGCCCCGTTGCGCAAGTCCGTATTGCAGGGCGGCGAGCGCATGGTGCGTGTGGACGAGGAGGGCAAGCCCTCGCTGACCCATTTCAAGGTCATCGAGTTGTACGAGCCCGCCAGCCTGGTCGAGGCGACCCTGGAAACAGGCCGTACGCATCAGATCCGCGTGCATAGTCAGCACATGGGCCATCCCATCGCCGGCGACGACAAATACGGCGATCCGGATTTCAACAAGGCCATGCGCAGCTTCGGGTTGCGGCGCCTGTTTCTGCATGCCAAGCACTTCGGCTTCGAGCTGGGCGGGAAAGCGCGCAGTTTTTCGGCGCCCCTGGCCGACGACCTTTCGGCCGTGCTCGACAAATTGCCTGCGCCGCGTCGCGCACGCCAGGGATAGATTTCAGAGCAGGAATCGCGCGCTGACCTCGGCTGACCGCAGCAGTGCGGTCGGTGCCGTGGCGAACAGGATCGTTGCCGCGACCGCGTGGGACAGCCCAATGCCGGCCAGATTGCGGTCGCGCAGCCACGCCGTGGACCAGATCAGCCCACCCACGAACGTTGCCAGCATCAATGCGGCGTTCGGGGTGTGCATCAGGGCGAACAGCGTCGCGACGGCGAGTGCGGTGGCGCGTGATGACAGCCCTGCCTGTTCCAGGCGTGTGGCGACGAGGCCGCACAACAGAAATTGCTGGACGAACGCCCAGGCGGTGTAGCGGGCGAATTGCGTCGGCGTGGGCCAGTGCGCGTCGGGCGCCTGCGCGAGGAACCACGCGCCCACCACCAGCGCGACGAGCATGGCCAGTGCCGGGCCTCGCCAGGCGGCCATGGACGGCGAGATCCATTCGCGCCATGCCGGCCACCGTAGGGTCAGGGCGAATGCGACGGTCAACGCAATGGCAACCGTGGTCCACGCGCCGAGGTTGTCGCCCAGATGTCCGCCGAGAATGACGGCCAGGGGCCCTGCCAGCAGTGCGGTGGCTTCCAGGCCTGCGCGCCAGCTGGGCGAGTGCGGCGGCCGCAGGCGCAGCAATACCATTCCCGTCGCGGCGAGGCCGGTCAGCAACCAGCGCCAGCCTGCGCCGGCCGGTGACGGGGCGTGCGTCGATTCGGTCGGAATATCCCCGGCGTACACGACCAGCGCGGATGGCTCGCGGCGGCGCAACGCATCGCGTAGCAGCAGCGCGGATTCGACGCTCGTCACGTGCGGCACTTCCGTCACCGCGGGTAGTCGCGTCGCGCCGGCGGAGGGCGCAAACCGCACGCTGTGGATGTCCAGCATCGCGGTGGCCGATCGATCCAGGCGCAGTCGCACCATGTCGGCGCGGCGTGGTACGGACGCAGGCCGGCCGTCTTCATCGCGCCAGGCCAATGCCGACAGGTCAATCGGGCCGACCGCCGTGGGCGGTACGTCGAGCATGGCGCTCACCTGGGGAGCATCCAGCGTTTCGCGGATGATGATCTGCCGGGCGGCCTTGTCCGGCGTCGTCCTGATCGTCAGCTGGTCGAACTGGCGCAGATCGAGCGGTTGTGAAAGTCGCAGGCCGATTTCCACGGGCGTGTGATCACCGTCGACATGAATGCCGGAGTCGTCGACGTGGAATCGCGATGCGCCGAAGACGGTACCGGCGATCAGGTCGTCGCGCTGCCGGAACTGCCACTGGAAAGGCGTGCTGCCGCTGCGCGCGAGAAACCAGGCGCGCGCGGCTTCATCCCGGAGATAGCTGCGCACCTGGAGGTGCGCAACCCATTGCGTAGCAAGCAGCGCTGCCAGAACCGCGAACGCGTAGAGCAGCCAGCTCCCGAACCGGGTGCGCAGCGGAAGCCGGCTCACGGATCAGCCGGCGAGCAGCGCGTCGACCTTGGCCGCACAGACGAAGTCGTTGAGCGAAATGCCGCCGACATCGTGCGTCGACCAGCGCATGCGGCAGTAGTTGTAGCCGACTTCCATGTCCGGATGATGGTCTTCCCGGTTGGCCATGTAGGCGACGGCGTTGACGAAGCCCATGGTGCGGTGGAAATCCTCAAAGCGGAATGCCTTGTGCAACGACTTTCCGTCGTCGGCCAGCGCCCAGCCGTCGACCTGGCTGCACAGGGTTTCGCAGCGCGCGCGATCCAGCGCGTGTTCGGCGCCCTTGCGGGGCTGGCAATGGGCGGCGATCAGTTCGGCCTTGGTCATGGCGGGTCCTTGGGATTTTTCGGCGGGCGATTATAGAAGTCGTCAGCGGGCCATCGGCAGGGGAGGGCCGATTTCGCCGACCGGCAAATCAGTACTATAATGGTCCAGATTCATTGGAACAGCCATGATCAACATTTCCGAGCGAGCCCAGCAGCACTTCCTGCGCCTGATCGAGCAGCAGGACATTCCCCAACTCGGTATCCGGCTCCGCGCCGTGAAGGCCGGCACGCCCGCCGCCGATTGCCAACTGGAATTCTGCGAACCGGCCGACCTGGCCGGCGACGAGTGGACGGTGGAATGCCACGGCTTCAACCTGTATATCGACGCCACCAGCGCGCCATTCCTGGACGCCGCCGACATCGATTTCGAACCCAATCCCACGGGCGGCCAGTTGACGATCCGGGCACCCAAGATCAAGGGTGCCGCACCCGGTGAGGGCGCCAGCCTGGTCGAGCGGGTTCGCTACGTGATCGAAACGGAGATCAATCCGCGCGTGGCGTCGCACGGCGGACGCGTTAGCCTGGAGGAAATCACCGCCGATGGCGTCGTGATGCTGCGTTTCGGTGGCGGCTGCCACGGTTGCGGCATGGCTGATGTGACGCTCAAGCACGGTGTCGAGAAAACCCTGCGTGAGAGGATTCCCGAGATCACCGCCGTACGTGATGCGACCGACCATTCCAGCGGCGAGAAACCGTATTTCAGTCGGGAAGAGGCGGGGAAATCCGCACTTGCCTGAGGGGGCAGTCGAGCACCTGAACGGTCGGCTCTGCCGGGCTGATCGTTCTCAAACAAGAAGCCCGGCTATGCCGGGCTTCTTGGTTCAGGGCGCTGAAAGTCCTACGGATTTTTGCGCGAAAGGTCCGTCAGCTTGGTGGGCAGGCTGGCGAAGTAGGCGGACAGGTCCTTGATTTCCTGGTCCGTCAGGGCCTTGGCCTGCTCGTTCATGATCGCATTGACGCGCGCGCCGCTGCGGTACTGACGCAGCGCGTGTTCCAGATAATCTTTGTACTGGCCGGCCAGGCGCGGGTACTGCGCGGCGATGGAGTTGCCGTCGGCGCCATGGCAACTCAGGCACTGCTGGTCGGATTTCTTCTTGCCGGCTTCCAGGTCCGCGCCGGCGGCGACGGCGGCTGAGGAAACCAGGCATGCCGCGGTGATGGCGATGGAGGAGAGGATCGTCTTCATTGGGCTGACCTCAATCGTTACGGGGCGGCAAAGCTGGAGAGGTAGGCCGCGATGTCTTCGATATCCTGCTGCGACAGGCTTCCACCCTGTGCGCGCATCGTCGGGTGCGGGCGCTCGCCGTTCTTGTAGCTGGTCAGCGCCGCAACGATGTAGTCGTGATTCTGGCCGCCGATGCGGGGCACGTGATACGCCGGATAGGCATTCTTGTAACCCGGGACACCATGGCAGCCCGCGCAGGTATAGGCCTTGATACGTCCGGCTTCCTTGTCACCGGCAGCGTGTGCAGCGGACGCGGCGAGCAGGGCGGTTGCGAAAAGGGAAGCGGACAGTAGCGGTCGGATCATCATTCTGGATTCCCGCGGGGCGGATGCCTGGCTGGTAAAGCGGCAAGTATAGCCTGCTGCCCAGGCCTCGCTCCAGACGGTCCAGTGGCGGCAAGGCCGTACGCGGGCGCCCCGGCCGGGGCGCAGGATGGGCTCACGGCCCTCCAGGAAGGGCGTCCGGCACGGCCGATGCATGGTGTAAGTCATTGATCACCAAGCACCGATGTCGCCTGCAACGCGGGGATGGCGAGACGGTTGACGTGACTACCGGCTCAAGTATTTGTCCGGTCGGCCCCTCAGACTATGGCTTAACTGCGGTTGGGACCCGCAGCTTGCATCTTTTTTCCTTCCGGCCGCATCTGAGTCTCGCTGCGGCTTCTTGTCACTCATAGTGATGTAGTCTAGTATCACACCATTAAACCAGTACGGTAAATCACCATGCCCTCGCGCCAGGCCACCTACCGCCTCCCCTCCCACGCCCGCCACGCTGCGGTGTGGCTCCTACTCATCGCGCTGGGCGGCTGCCAGCGCGGCGGCGGCCCGGAAAAGAAGGACGACGTCGCCAGCATTCCGGTCGAGGTCGCCAGCGCGTCCGTCAAACCGATCGATGCGAGCTACTCCGGTACTGCCACGCTGGAAGCCGATCGCGAAGCCGACGTCGTGGCGAAAACCAGCGGCGTGCTGCTCAAGCTGCTGGTCGAGGAAGGCTCGGTGGTCAAGCAGGGGCAGGTACTGGCTCGCCTCGACGACGCGGGTCCGCGCCTCCAGGCGGCGAAGGTCGAGGCAACCCTGCGCAAGCTGGAAGCCGACTATCGTCGCGCCGATGAAATGTTCGCCAAGAAGCTGCTATCGCTGGAGGAGCACGACAAGATCCGCTTCGACCTGGATAACCACCGCGCGGCGTACGACCTGGCCCGCCTTGAGCTTTCATACACGTCCGTGGTGGCGCCCATCGACGGTGTTATCGGCAAGCGCATGGTCAAGGAGGGCAACCTCATCCAGCTCAACCAGGCCCTGTTCCATATCGTCGACCTCGATCCGCTCCTGGGTGTTCTGAACGTGCCCGAGCGCGAATTGAACACGCTCAAGGCGGGACAGCCGGTCAGCATGGTGGTCGATGCCTTGCCCGCGCAGACATTCCAGGGCGTGATTGACCGCATCAGCCCCGTCATCGATTCGGCCAGCGGCACGTTCCGCGTCACCAGTCGTTTCGCCGCCGATGGCCTGCAGCCGCTCAAGCCGGGCATGTTCGGGCGGATCGAGGTGGTTTATGACCGCAAGCAGGATGCGCTGACGGTCCCGCGCGCCGCTTTGATCGAAGAAGACGGCCAGGCGGCCGTGTTCGTCGTAGTCGACGCGCCGCCGCCGGCTGCCAAGCCGGATGCTGAGAAAGAGAAAACCAAGGGCGGTGGCGGCGACGCCGTCGCTGCCGCCGCCAAGCCCGAGCAGCCGGCTGGCCCGCGTCTGCAGGCGCAGCGCCGCGTCGTCGGCATCGGCTACAGCGATTCCGAGAACGTTGAAATCCGCGACGGGCTGAAGGCAGGCGACCGTGTGATCACGGTTGGCCGCACGGCGGTGCGGGACGGCACGCTGGTGCAGATCCTGGAGAGCACGAAATGAATATCGTCGAGATGGCAACCCGCCGACGCGTCACCATCGGCATGATCACCTTGACCTTCGTGCTTTTCGGCGCCATCGCGCTGTTCGGACTGAAGGTCAACCTGCTGCCGGACCTGTCCTATCCCACGCTGACGGTGCGCACCGAATACGAAGGCGCGGCGCCGCTGGAAATTGAAAACCTCATCACGCAGCCAGTCGAGGAATCGCTGGGCGTGGTCAAGAATGTGCGCAAGCTGCATTCGGTTTCGCGTACCGGCCAGTCCGACGTGATCCTCGAGTTCACCTGGGGCACGGACATGGACATGGCCAGCCTCGAGGTGCGCGACAAGCTTGAAACGCTGCTCCTGCCGCTGGAGGCGAAAAAGCCGCTGCTGCTGCGCTTCAATCCGTCCACCGATCCCATCATCCGCTACGGCCTGAGCGGCGCCTCGAAATCGGGTGATTTCAACGAAGTCGAGCTCAAGCAACTGCGCCGATTCGCCGACGACGAGCTGAAAAAGCGCCTGGAGCCGATCGCCGGCGTCGCTGCCGTCAAGGTGGGTGGTGGCCTGGAGGACGAAGTCGCGGTCGACATCGACCAGCAGAAACTCGCCCAGCTCAACCTGAGTGTCACGGACGTCGTGCAGCGTCTGAAAGACGAAAACGTCAATATTTCCGGCGGCCGCATCGAAGAGGGCTCGCAGCGCTACCTTGTCCGCACGATCAACCAGTTTGCCAATGTGGATGAAATGCGCGAACTCCTGGTCAAGATCGACAACGGGGTGCCGATCCGCCTGAAGGATGTCGCCAAGGTTCACCAGAGCTACAAGGAGCGCCTGGGTATCGTGCGTATCGACGGTCGCGAAGCGATCGAACTGGCCGTGTACAAGGAAGGCGACGGCAACACCGTCAGCGTCGCCACGGGTGTCAAGGCGGCTATCGAACGCTTCAAGGATACGCTGCCGACCGGCGCGCAGGTCACCGTAATCGACGACCAGTCGCTCTTCATCGAGGCGGCGCTGCATGAAGTGCGGTTTGACGCCCTGCTGGGCGGCCTGCTGGCCATCGTCATCATCTTCTTCTTCCTGCATGACGGCTGGAGCACGTTCATCATTTCGCTGTCCCTGCCCGTATCGCTGGTGACGACGTTCTTCTTCATGGGGCAGGCAGATCTGAGCCTCAATGTGATGTCGCTCGGCGGATTGGCGCTGGCGACGGGACTCGTCGTCGACGACTCGATCGTCGTGCTCGAAAACATCGCCCGGCTGCGCGAGAAGGGACTGTCTATCGTCGATGCCGCGGTGCAAGGCACGCGCGAAGTCGGCATGGCCGTGACGGCGTCGACCTTGACCACGGTTGCGGTCTTCTTCCCGCTGGTGTTCGTGCAGGGCGTTGCCGGTCAATTGTTCCGCGACCAGGCGCTGACAATCACGATCGCGCTGCTCATCTCGCTGGTCGTCTCGATGACGTTGATTCCGATGCTCTCCTCCCTCAAGGGGCGCTCGCCGCTGGCGTACAAGGACGAGCCCGTGGCCGAGCGTCCGCTGTGGAAGGTGATGGCGGACGGCCTCAAGCGCTTTGCCGTGTGGCCGGGCGAGGGGTCGCAGATCCGCTCGCGCCGGCTGGTGCAGATTCTCACCCTGCCGTTGCGCCTTCCGGTGTTGTTGCTGGCGCTGCCGCTGTTGCTGATGCTGGTGCTGTTCCAGAAGGGCCTTTACCTGACGTTCCTGCTGGTGTTTCGCGTCCTCGCGCCGGTCGGCCTGTTCTGCCTGCGCCTGCTGTCACGCGTGGGCATGATCGTGCTGCTGCCGTACAACCGTCTTGCTGCAATGTATACACGATCGCTGCCGGGGGCGTTGCGGCGTCCCTGGCTCGTGCTGGGCTTCTCGCTGGCGGCTTTCCTGGGCACGTTGGCGCTGATCCCGTCGCTGGGCCTGGATCTCATTCCGCAGCTGGCCCAAGGACGCTTCGAGATGACGGTAAAGATGCCGCCCGGCACGCCGCTGGCGGATACGGACCGGCTCGCGCGTGACCTGCAGCTCAAGCACGCGGGTGATCCCAATATCGCATCGATCTACGGCGTCGCTGGCGTCGGCACGCGCCTGGACGCCAACCCGACCGAATCTGGCGAGAACATCGCCCGCCTGCTGATTGCGCTCAAGCCGGGCGTCGGTGAGGCTGGCGAGAAGGCGGCGATGGACGTGCTGCGCGCCAGCATGGCCGGTCATCCCGGTGGCGACGTGAAGTTCTCGCGTCCGCAACTCTTCAGCTTCGCAACGCCGCTGGAAATCGAGATCCGTGGCTATGACCTGGCGACGCTCGAGAAGGCGGGCCAGAAGCTGTCCGGCCTGCTCAAGGCAATGCCGCGCTACGCCGACGTCAAATCGACGGTGGAAGGCGGGTATCCGGAAGTGCAGATCCGCTTTGACCAGGACCGCGCTGCCGCACTGGGCCTGACCACGCGCTCGATCGCTGATCAGGTCGTGCGCAAGGTGCGTGGCGAAGTGGCCACGCGCTACAACTTCCGCGACCGCAAGATCGACGTGCTGGTGCGCGCCAAGGAGGATGACCGCACCGGCGTGGAGGACATCCGCAACCTGATCGTCAACCCGGGCATGGAAAAGCCGATTCGCCTCTCGGCCGTGGCCGACGTGGTGGCGACCAAGGGGCCGAGCGAAATTCATCGCGTCAGCCAGGAGCGCGTCGCCATCGTCTCGTCGAACCTGCACTACGGCGACCTTGGCACCGCTGTCGCCGAAGTGCGCGAGCTGCTCCACAAGAATCCCCTTGCGGCCGGCGTGACGGTGCATATCGGCGGCCAGAGCGAGGAGCTGGATTCCTCGGTGATGTCGCTGCTGTTCGCGCTGGGCCTGGCGATCTTCCTGGTCTACCTGGTGATGGCCTCGCAGTTCGAATCGCTGCTGCATCCCTTCGTCATCATGTTCTCGATTCCGCTGGCGGCCGTGGGCGCGGTGCTGGCGCTCAAGCTGACGGGCAACGCGGTCAGCGTGGTCGTGTTTATCGGCCTGATCATGCTGGTAGGCATCGTGGTGAAGAACGCGATCGTGTTGATTGATCGCGTCAACCAGCTGCGCGAGGCAGGCGTTGCCAAGCGCGATGCGATCGTGCAGGGCGCCGAGGCACGCCTGCGTCCGATCGTGATGACCACCCTGTGTACGCTGATCGGCTTCCTGCCGCTGGCGATCGGACTGGGAGACGGTGCCGAGATCCGCGCGCCGATGGCGATCACGGTGATGGGTGGGCTCGCGGTGTCCACCCTGCTGACGCTGGTAGTGGTGCCGATCATCTATGACCTGCTCGACCGTCGCGGTGACGAGTGGTACCGCGAGCGCGCCGAGCGCCAGGCGCGGCGTGAACACGAGGCCGTGCTGGAACCGGAGCATGCGTCATGACTTTGGCCGAACTCAGTCTCAAGCGCCCCGTCACGACCATCATGTTTTTCGTGTCGATGATGGTCATCGGCCTTATCGCGGCGCGCCAGCTCCCGCTCGAGCAGTTCCCGGATATCGAGGCGCCGTTCATCGTCGTCGAGGCGGCGTATCCGGGATCCACGCCGGCCGAGGTCGAACGCGTGCTGATCCGTCCGATGGAAGAGGCGCTCTCGACCATCCCCGGCGTCAAGCGCATGCATTCGACGGCGCGCGCCGACGGCGCCAACATCGAGATGGAATTCAAGTGGGGTCATAGCGTCGCCGTGAAGGCCGTGGAGGCGCGCGAGAAACTCGACGCCATCCGCAAGGAGCTGCCGGCGGATCTGCAGCGCTACCAGGTGCTCAAGTTCTCCACGTCGGACCAGTCGATCCTGGCGTTGCGCGTATCCAGCGACATGGACCTGACCAACTCCTACGAGCTGCTCGACCGCCGCATCAAACGCCCCCTTGAGCGCATTCCCGGTGTCGCACGCGTCGACATCCAGGGCGTGGCGCCGCCGGAGTTGCAGATCGAGCTCAGTGCCGACCGCATTGCCGCGAGCAACATCAGCCTCAATGAGTTGTACGACAAGCTCGGCAAGGCCAATTTCTCGATTTCCGCCGGGCAGATTCACGACGGCAAGACACGCTACCGGGTCCAGCCCGATGGTGAATGGAAAAGCCTGGAAGACGTCAAGAACATCATCATCAACGACCAGGGTCTGAAGCTCGGCGACATCGCGACCGTCGTGCTGCGGCCGGCGCGTCTTGATTACATGCGTCGCCTGGATACGCGTCCGGCCATTGCCATCGACGTATTCAAGGAGCGCAACGCGAACCTGGTGGAAGTTGGCACGGCGGTGAAGGCGGAAGTCGAGCAGATCAAGCAGTCGAGCGAGCTGCGTGGCATTGATGTCTACGTGCTGGACGACCAGGCCGAGTCCGTTACCGCGTCGCTGGCAGAGCTTTCCGAAGCCGGCATCATCGGCACCTTGCTCTCCATCGCCGTGTTGTTCTACTTCCTGCGCGACTGGAGTTCGACGCTGATGGTGTCGCTGGCGATTCCCATCTGCTTCGTGATGACCCTCGGCTGCATGTACTTCATGGGCATAACGCTCAACATCCTGTCGATGATGGGGCTGTTGCTGGCTGTCGGCATGCTGGTGGACAACGCGGTCGTCGCGGTGGAGAGTATTTATCAATACCGGGAAAAGTATCCGGACAAGGGCTGGTACGCGGCTATCGAGGGAACGCAGGTGGTCGGCGTTGCCATCGCGGCCGGCACCTTCGCCAGCATCGTGGTGTTCCTGCCCAACATCTTCGGCGAGAAGAACCAGATCAGCATCTTCCTGACCCAGGTGGCCGTGGCCATGGCGATCGCGCACCTGGCGTCGTGGCTGGTGGCGGTGACCCTGGTGCCGATGCTGTCGGCGCGGCTGCCGCCGCCCAAGTTCCTCGGCCGCAAGACATTGGTCACGCGTGTCCAGGATGCCTACGAGCGCCTGATCGCCTGGACGCTGAAGCACCGCAAGTTCACCGCAGCAGCGGTGCTGGCAATGAGTGTCATCAGCATTGCCGGTCCCATGACGATGACCAAGTTCGACATGTTCCCGCCTGGCACCGGCGGAACACTGCGCCTGCAGTACGACCTCAACGGCCTGTATCGCCTGGAAGAGATGACCAAGTCCATCGCCAAGGTGGAGGAATATCTCCTGGCCAACAAGGAGAAGTTCGAGATCAAGTCGGTCTACAGCTACGCGAATGAACGCGGCTTTGCGCTCACCAACATCCTGCTTGTCGACGAAGATGAGATGAAGTCGACGCCGGCGGCGGTGATGGAGGAAGTGCGCAAGGGCCTGCCAAAGATCCCGATCGGCACCGTGACGTTCGACCAGAATCGCGGCGGCGGCAATTCCGGCCTGAGCATCTCCCTGGTCGGCGATTCGATGGATCAGCTGCACGAGATGTCCGACGGCGTCATTGCCGTGTTGAGCAAGGTGAAAGGCCTGCGTGACGTGCGTACGGCGCAGCGCAACGGGGACCGCGAAGTGGCGGTGCACGTGGACCGGGAGCGGGCGAAGTCCTACGGCTTCAGCGCCGCCGAGGTGGCCAACTACGTGGGCATCGCACTGCGCGGCGCACCGTTGCGTCAGTTCCGCAACGGCGACTCGGAGATTCCGGTTTGGCTGCGATTCCAGAATGCGGATACGCAGAACGTCAATGACCTGTCCGATTACAAGCTCCGCCGCGCAGACGGTACGCTGGTGCCGCTGATGGCGATGATCGACGTCCGTACGCAGGAGTCGGCCTCGTCCATTGAGCGCGAGGCGCGCCAGACCACGCTGCCGATCACGGCCAATCTGGCCGACGGCGCAACGCAGGACGAAGTGCGCAAGGAGATCGAGGTCGCCATGAAGTCGGTGGCGATGCCGCCGGGTTATCGCTGGATTTTCGGCCGCAGCTTCGATGAAGCGGATGAGGCCGGCCTGCAGATGCTGCTGAACACCGCACTGGCGCTGGTGCTGGTCTACGTGGTCATGTGTGCGATGTTCGAATCGCTGGTCTTTCCCGCAGCCATCCTCACCACCTTCCTGTTCTCCGTTTTCGGTGTGTTCTGGTTGTTTGCATTGACGGGAACCACGTTCTCCATCATGGCCTCGATCGGCATTCTTATCCTGATGGGCGTAGTAGTGAACAACGGCATCGTGATGATCGTGCATGTCAATCAGTTGCGACACGAGGGCTACAGCCGGACCGATGCCCTGGTGCACGGCGCGCGGGACCGATTGCGGCCGATCCTGATGACCATGGGCACCGCGATCCTCGGCATGATTCCCCTGTGCCTGGGCAACACCGGCGTCGGCGGCGGCGGCCCGCCGTACTATCCGATGGCGCGTGCAATCGCCGGTGGTCTTGCGTTCTCGACACTCGTCACGCTGCTGGCGCTGCCCGTGATCTACGCCCAGCTGGACGACCTGCGCTTGTGGGCGCGCCGGGTCGTTCGCCAGGCACGCGGCCTGCCGATCGGCGACGCCGCGCCGGTCTGACACGCCGTCGCGGCGGCGCGTTTCGACGCGCCGTCGCGACCGGTTGACGGGGGGAACACCTGCATCAGGGGCCGGCGGTTCAGCTGGCAGCATCAAAATGTGATACCCGGCGCATCGCTGCGTATCGCCGCCGCACGGATGGCTTGTGGGGGCAGGGCAGCCCACGCCAAGCTGGCAACTCGATGTTTCCAGGGATGCCCAGCCACATGGTTCACCGCACTGCGCCCTTGCCGATCCGGATCCTCGGTACCGGCGAGTACACCCCGGCTGTTCGCGTTGCGTCGCACGAGCTGGATGCGCGCTGGGGCCGGCCCCAGGGGTGGACGTTCCGGCACTCGGGCATCAGCCACCGGCACTACGCCGGTCCGGATGAAACCACTTCCTCCATGGCGGCGCTGGCGGCGCGCTCGGCGCTCGCCGCGGCCGGGCTGACAGCCAGCGACATGGACTGCATCGTCTCGGCGTCCAGCGTGATGGAGCAGGCCATTCCCTGCACCGCGGTGCTCGTGCAGCGCCGGCTTGGCCTGGAAGGCAGCGGCATTCCCGCTTTCGATATCAATGCCACCTGCCTGGGATTCCTCGCCGCGCTCGATACCGTTGGCGCCGCGCTCGCGATTGGCCGCTATCGACGGGTACTGGTCGTTTGTGGCGAGATGGCGTCGGCCGGACTGCGTGCGGATGACCCTGAAACCGCCATGTTGTTCGGTGACGGCGCTGCCGCGGTGGTATTGGGACGGGATGGCGGCGGCGAGTCCCAGGTGTTGAACGTCCGGCTGGAAACCTACTCGGAGGGGGCTGATCTGTGCCAGGTGCGCGCAGGCGGTACGCGTCTGAAACCGTCAGACGGTCGCGACGATTTTCTGGAAGGCGCCTATTTCGAAATGAATGGCCGCGCCACGTATCGACTGGCGGCGCAGCGCTTTCCTGCGTTCGTGGATCGATTACTCGGCGATGCCGGTGTGACCTGTGCTCAACTGCGCCAGATCGTTCCGCACCAGGCCAGTGCGAAAGCGCTGGCGCACATGGAAGCGGCGTTGAAACTGCCCGCAGAAACCTTCGTGCGCGTGCTCGCCACGCGCGGCAACCAGATGGCGGCCTCGATTCCCATCGCGCTGCATCACGCCATTTCCAGCGGAAAAATAGCGCGCGGCGATCTGGTCGCATTGCTGGGGACGGGGGCAGGGCTCTCCTTCGGCGGCGCCGTGTTGAGGTATTGATCATGGTGGTCCGCTCATTCACTCCGCACACAAGGACGTTTCCATGACCGGGACAGCGGTACCGTCTATCCGTGTTGATGTGCACCTTCTGTCAGTGGGCTATTGCCGTCATCCGGAATGGGTGACGATGCGCGGCGGCGCGCTGCGTTCGTGCACGTTTCCATCGCTGTGTGCGCTGATCGTGCACCCGCAGCTGGGCCCGATTCTGTACGACACGGGCTACGCCGACCACTTTCTCGCGGCGACGTCGCGATTCCCCGAAATGCTCTATCGCTGGGTCACGCCTGTAGGGCTGTCTCCGGAACAGCGGCTGGAGGTGCAGCTGTCGCAGCGGGGCGTGCGATTGCGCGATATCCGTTTCGTAGTCATTTCCCATTTTCACGCCGATCATGTGGCGGGCCTGCGCGACTTGCCCCAGGCGCGCTTTATCGCCCTGCGCGGCGAGGTGGATCATTTACGCCGGAAGCATGCGTGGAACGCGCTGCGCAAGGGCTTCTTGCCGGCCTTGCTGCCGCCGGACTTTGATGCGCGTGTCCGCTACGCCGATGACAGCCGTGCGGTGACGCTGGGCGCCGCATGGCGGCCCTTCGAGCACGCGTTCGACATTCTGGGCGACGGCAGTCTCCTGGGGGTTCCACTCTCCGGGCACACCCAGTCGCAGATGGGATTGCTCTGTCGCGACCGGAACGATCGCCTGGTCTTGCTGGCCGCCGATGCCTGCTGGTCGGCCCGAGCGTTCCGCGAGCAGCGCATGCCCTCGGTGCTGGCGCGCCTGCTGATGCACGACTGGGCCGAATACGCGCGGACCTTGCACGGCCTCCACGCGGTCAGCTGCTCCCTGCCGGAACTGGCGGTCATTCCCTCGCATTGCGGAGAGTCCATCGCTGCGTATCGGCAGACGGTAGCCCCGCCGGACGAACCACGCCTCAGTTGCGGAGAAAATGGACGATGAAGATTCTTGTGACCGGCGCATCGGGGTTCGTGGGTGGCGCACTCATGCACCGGTTCGGCGGACGTGACGATGTCCGCGTGCATGGTGTTGCGCGCCGGGGTGCCGCGTGCGCGAATTACACGACGGCGGATCTGTCGCGCCCATTCGATGTGCCATTTGATCCGGATGTCGTGATCCATGCGGCAGCGCGATCGTCGCCGTGGGGGCGACGCGGTGAGTTCCACCAGCAGAATGTCGAAGCGACGCGACAGGTGATTGCCTTTTGCCGGCGCAGATCGGTGCGCAAACTGGTCTACATCTCGTCGAGTTCGGTCTTCTACCGGAATGTCGACCAGGTCGGCATCACCGAGTCGTCGCCGATCGGTCCGGACTTCGTCAACGAATACGCCGCAACCAAGTATGCCGGCGAAGAGCTCGTGCGTGGATTCGAGGGGCAGTGGGCGATTCTGCGTCCGCGCGCCGTGTTCGGCCCCGGCGACACCGTGGTCTTTCCCCGCATCCTCGCCGCCGCCCGACAGGGGCGCCTGCCGATCATCGCCCGGCGCGACGAGGCGCCGGTGCTGGGGGACCTGATCTACATCGATACGCTGTCGGACTACATCTTCGCCGCTGCCACGCGCGAGGATGTCACCGGCACTTTCAATCTAACCAACGATGAGCCGGTGGCGATCCTGCCATTCCTGCTGGATGTGCTGGATAGACTGGGCCTGCCGCGGCCGCGCCGGCGCGTGTCCGTTGGTGCGGCCATGGTGGCTGCACGCCTGAGCGAGATCACATGCCGGCTATTGCCCTTTTTGGGGGAGCCGCCCGTGACGCGGTTCGGCGTGGGCGTCTTTGCGTACTCGAAAACCTTCAACGTGGCAAAAATGCGCGAGGTCCTGGGCGCGCCGAGCGTCAGCCTTTCCGACGGCGTTGAGCGGTTCGTCCACTGGCAGCGCCAATCATGGGCCTGAGTATTGTGGCAGGGGTGGTCTATCTGATCCTGCTGGTGAGCAAGGCGACGCTGGCGTGGCGCTACGTCCGGCGGTATCCGACACCGGCTGTGGGTGATGACGACAGTGCGGTGACCGTCGCGCAGGCCATTCTCAGTGGTGATCCTTTGCTGGAGTCAGTGCTGGACTCGGCGCTCGGTGCCTTGCCCGGCGCGCGCTTTCTCTGGCTCGTGGACACCGATGATGCGGAGGCGCAGCGGGTGACGGAGGAATTGACGCGACGTCACCCTGGTCGTGCCATCACGCGATTGCTGGTGCCGCCGCCACCCGACGGCGTAAACCCCAAGCTGCACAAACTGGCGGTGGCACAGCAACACGCTGAGCCCGGCATCTTCGTGGTGCTGGATGACGACACCTGCCTGCCGGCGGAAGGGTTGCGCGCATTGATTGACGGGCTGCGGACGGATGCGCTGGTGACGGGACTGCCATGCTATCGGGATGATGGTGCATTCCCGTCACGGCTTCTGGCGCAGTTCGTCAACAACCAGGCGGCCCAGACCTACCTGTCGCTGGCGGGGCTGGTACCCGCGCCGTCCATCAATGGCATGTGCTATGCACTTCGTAGCGAAGTTCTTGAACGCGTCGGGGGGTTCGCGCCGTTGAAAGCGCACCTGACAGACGATCTGGCTGTGGCGTGTCAGGTGCGCGACGCGGGTGGCCGCATCCGGCAGACACCTTATCCCCAGTTCGTGCAGACCCGCGTGCGCGACCTTCGCCACTACATCGCCCTGATGCACCGCTGGTTCCTCTTCGCGCTGTTGCTGCTGCGCCGTCAACCGCTGGCCCTGCGCGGGGGGATCGCCATTCTGCACGGACTGCCGCCGCTTCTGCTGTGGCTGATGATCGGCAGTGCAGGGGGAGTCCGGCCGCCTGGGGCGCGGTTGCCGCCGTACTGGCCGCACGCGCCGCGTGCCTGGTCGCGCTGCAGCGCCTGACCACCGGCGCATCACGTCATTTGCCTTTGTTGTCTGTGCTGGCGGAACTGCTGCAACCGCTGCATCTGCTGCACGCGGCGGTGGTCCGTCGTATTCGCTGGCGCAGCCGGCACTATCGCGTGTTCGACAACGACCGGTTCGTGTCGCTGCCATGATCATGGACCTGCAGGTAGCCTTCCTGACCGGGCAGAGTGACCCGGCGTGCTGCGCGCTCAGCCCGTCCCAAAGCGCTTTCCTCGACGCGTTGCCGGTGCCGGAGCACGCCAGGGTCCGACGCAATTTTCCCTACTTTGAACACGGCGGTGAGTACCGGCCGGTGGGTCTGGCGCGCGCTGCGCTGAACAACCTGATGCAGTACCGCCGGGCGCGCACGGCGGATTTCGCGATCCGCTATCGCAACACGGCTGTCGCCCTGCTGGAACGCGCGCGGTGCACTGTCCTGCTGGCGGGCAGCTGCGGTCTGGAACTGCTCAATGGTCTGCGCTTGCCGCCAGTGCTGCTGCGACGCGTGCGCGTGTTCGCCTACGGGCCTGTCGCGCGGCAGCTGCCGTCCTGCGAGGTGTGTCTGGTGCAGGGTGACAGCGACCGGCTGTCGCGGTGGTACTTCGCCAATGCCCACCACATCGTGGCCTGCCATCACATGAACTACCTGGAGCAGGAAAGCGTGCTGAATCTGTGCCGGCAGCAACTGGCGCGCTGGCGCGGCGGCTTTGCGCTCGCCGATCCGCTGCGCGTGGAGGTACTGTCGTGAGGTCGCGCATGGTGGACCTGGTCGCGCCGCCGTTCTGCGGGCACCTGCATCCGCTGCTCGGAATCGGGCGTCGGCTTGCCGAGGTCTTTCCGGTACGGGTGGTCAGTACTGCCGCAGCCATGCCCCAGGTCAGGCAGGCCGGACTGGAGGGCATCGCCTTGCTCGACGGTGCAGATGATGCGATCGCCGCCATCGTCAACCCGCCGCACGCGGTGCGCAGCAACCCGTGGCGTCTGCATGGCCAGTTGCGGCAGAACCTTGCATTGCTCGGCCGCTTCCGGCGTGAGCTGGAGGCCTGCTACGAGCAGTGTTCGCCGGGCCTGGTGATTGCTGATTTCGCGCTGCCCGTGGCCGGATTCGTGGCGCAGCGGCGCGGTATTCCCTGGTGGACCAGCCTGCCGTCGCCCTGTGTGGTCGAGACCCCGGACGGCCCTCCGGCCTACCTGGGCGGCTGGGTGCCCCGGGACGACCGCCTGGGGCGCCTGCGCGACGGCGCCGGCCGCAGGCTTGTACGTGGTTTCAAGCGCCTGATGGGGCGCATGTACCGATCCTCGTTACGCGAGCTGGGCATCGACTCCCTGTATCGACAGGACGGTAGCGAGATCGTCTATTCGCCGCAGCGGATTCTCGCCCTGGGCAGCGAGGTCATCGAATTTCCGCGGCGCTGGCCGGAATCACTCTCGCTGGTCGGGCCTGTGCTGTACACGCCGCCGACAGCGGGCCCGGCGCCGCCGTTCCGCGCTGATCGCCGGCATGTGCTGGTGACGATCGGTACCCACCTGCTGTGGTTGAAGGAGGCCATGGCCGCCGCCGTTGCCGAGGCCGCGCGGCGCCTTCCCCATATCGAATTTCATTTCAGCGACGGATCGGCTGGCAGTTGCTCCGTTGTGTCGGAGGGGAATTTCCACCGTATTGGCTATGTGGATTATGCGCGGCATCTGGCCCGCTACGACCTGGTCGTGCACCATGGCGGTGCCGGCGTGATGTACCACTGCCTGCGGCATGGCAAGCCGGCACTGGTGCATCCCGTCGACTACGATCAGTTCGATCACGCGGCGCGACTGGTGTGGGCGGGCGTGGCGCGTCGTCTGCATCGCATGGACGCGTTGGCAGAGTGCGTGGCGACGGCCCTGGATGACGAGACGCTGCGTCGGCGGTGCAGCGCACTGGGTCAGTCGCTGGCCGCGACTTCCGCGGAGGAGACGGTGGCCGCCTGGGTACACGATCTGCTCGGCGTGCCGTGCACGGCGGATCTTCCGCTGACCGCCCCGGCGTGACTACATGCGCCAGTACCAGCGCCGGGCGTGGCACAGGCGCATCAGGAACCACCACAGCGCAGTGACGGCGATGGCCCAGGCGGCCGAGGCGGCTTCATCGCCGTAGCGATTGACGATGGCGCCGAACAGAAGCTGATACAGCCGTCGGTCAGTGGATCCGATCGTCAGGAGACATGCCAGGCTCCAGGAGCCGGCATAGGCTGCCAGGGCGTTCCGGCCCATCGCGCGGCCGATGGCGGGCCAGCCCCGGTGGTCCATGAGGTCGTGGAACAGCGCCAGGAGCAGCGAGGAAAACCCGCCTGTAACCAGGACAAAGGTCGGTGTCCACAAGGCCTTGTTGATCGGCTGGATCTGCGCTGCTATCCATCCGGCAGCAAGGCAGCCCAGCCCTCCCAGCCAGAGGAAGCGCCGGTCGCCCTGTCGGAGTGCATGACCGGCGCGAGCACCGAGCAGCGTTGTGATGAATGCGCCGATCGTGCTGATGAGCCCTTCGGGATCGAAGGCCCGGCCGGTTGCCGGGTCGAACTGGTAGGCGAGGGGGCCGAGCAGCCATGAATCCACCCGTGCGGCGAGGTTTTCGGTGGGCGTGCTATCACCCAGGGTGAGCAGATGACCGTAGCTGATCAGCAGGCCGGTGGCGAGCAGGGAGAGCGCACGCGGCCGCAGCGCGATAATGCACAGCCCCGCCATCACGAAGCACAGCCCGATGCGCTGGAGCACGCCGAACAGGCGGAAATCACGACCGTCGATCACCGTCGCGGCCAGAATGTGCAATGCGATGCCCAGGGCTGTGATGCGCAGGCCGCGCAGGATCACTTCGCGCCAGAGCACGTTCGCGGGAGTACCGCCGTCCAGTCGCGGTTGCAGGCTCATCACCGCCGAGACGCCGACGATGAACAGGAACAGGGGGAAAATCAGATCTGCCGGCTGCAGGCCGTGCCAGGCTGCATGGGAAAGCAGCGGGTGGACGTGGTTCCAGTCGCCGGCATTGTTGACCAGCAGCATGGCGGCTACGGTCAGCCCGCGCAGGGCGTCGACGCACAGGTAGCGGATCGGCAGGGGCATGGGTGTGTGGCGGGACGGTGATTGACCGCTCTTCGCACAGCCGATGTCAGCCTGGCAAATAACCGACCGCAGCGGCTGCTGCGGTCGGTGTCAGCAGGAATCAGCGGCGCGGTGCGGCCGGACCGCGTGCATCGCGACGCTGGCCCGGGGCGCCGCTGCGACGCTTGTCCTTGCCCGGGTGGTGCTTGCCGCTGGAATTGCCCTTGGGCTGGCCGGCGTGCGGGCGACGCTGGTGGTTGGGCCTGACCGCGCCGCGCGGCGCGCCCAGTTCAGTACGCACCGGCTGGGCCGGCTCGAAGCCGGGCACCGTGACTGTTTCGATTTCGCGCTTGAGCAGGCGCAGGATGTCCTGGAGCTGGCCCTGCTCGGCGCGACAGACCAGCGAAACCGCCAGGCCCTCGGCGCCCGCGCGGCCGGTGCGGCCGATGCGGTGCACGTAGTCAGCGGCGACCATCGGCAGGTCGTAGTTGACGACCACCGGCAGCTGGTCGATATCCAGGCCGCGCGCGGCGATATCCGTGGCAACCAGCACGTTGATGCGGCCTTCCTTGAAATCTTTCAGCGCGCGCTGGCGAGCGCCCTGGCTCTTGTTGCCATGAATGGCATCGGCGCGGAAACCGGCCTGGCACAGCTGGCGTGCGAGGCGGTCGGAGCCGTGCTTGGTGCGGCCGAAAACCAGGGTCTGGCGACGGCTGTCTTCGGCCAGGATCTGGATCAGGAGGTCCTTCTTGCGCTCCATGTCGACCGGATACACGCGGTGCGTGACGGTCGCTGCCACGCTGTTCTGCTGGGCGATCTGCACCTGCACCGGGTCGGTGAGAAGCTCGTTCACCAGCTTCTTGACCTCGTCGGCGTAGGTGGCCGAGAAGAACAGGTTCTGGCGCGTCTTCGGCAGCTGGGCCAGGATCTTCTTCAGCGCCGGCAGGAAGCCCATGTCGAGCATGCGGTCAGCTTCGTCGAGCACCAGCACTTCGATGTTCGCAAGGCTCAGCGTGCGCTGGTCGAGATGATCGATCAGGCGGCCCGGGGTGGCGACGATGATTTCCGCGCCACGGCGCAGCGCCTGGACCTGGCCGCCCATGCCCACGCCGCCGAAGATGGCCGCACTGCTGAAGCGGATGTATTTGCCGTAGGCGCGCATGCTGTCATGCACCTGCAGGGCCAGCTCGCGCGTCGGCGTGAGCACGAGCGCGCGCACGCGGCGCGGCGTCTCGGCCTTGCGTTCGCCACGTGGGTAGAGCCGTTCGAGCAGGGGCAGGCTGAACGCGGCGGTCTTGCCGGTACCCGTCTGGGCGCCGGCCATCACATCGCGGCCGGAGAGTACGAGAGGGATCGCTTCGGCCTGGACCGGCGTCGGCGCTGTATAGCCCTGTTCATTGAGGGCGCGCAAAAGGGCGGGCGACAGCCCGAGGGTGTCGAAAGACATGAGGAATGCTCCTGTGTGAACCCAGAGCGTTCCCGACGGCCCATCCTGGCCACACATCCGCGCTACAGGTATTCGATTGATGGCGACGATTCGCCGGACGGATCGTGATCCGCCCCATCGTGGGCAACCGGTTGGAGGAGGGGCTGAGGCCACTTCGGAATGATTCCGGGGAGCACCGCAGCAGGGAAGGCCGGTTGGGCCGCACGAAGAAACCGGATTCTAGCGTGATTTGCGTCCGAATGCGAGGCGTCGCGCTGTAACAACGCGCTATTCCATGGCCGAGGCGTCCCATCGCCTTCTGCTAGGCTATGCGACCTTCGCGCGGCCGGCCGCGCAAACCCAGCGAAACGAAGAGGAATTCATGGCGCTGACCCCTGCCCGTACACCGCCTGGCGTACTGGAACTGCTGCCCCTGGACCAGATCGCCTTCCAGGGCATGCTCGATACGATCCGTGGCAATTTCGAGCGGTTCGGCTTCCTGCCGGTGGAGACGCCGGTGATGGAACTGACCGACATCCTGCTGACCAAGGAAGGCGGCGAGACCGAGCGCCAGGTCTATTTCGTGCAGTCGACGGGCAGCATGGAAAAAGGTGGCACGCCGGAAATCGCGCTGCGTTTTGACCTGACGGTGCCGCTGGCGCGCTACGTCGCCGAACACGAACACCAGTTGAATTTCCCGTTCCGCCGTTACCAGATGCAGCGCGTGTACCGCGGCGAGCGCGCCCAGCGCGGTCGTTTCCGCGAGTTTTACCAGTGCGACATCGACGTCATCGGCAAGGACTCCCTCTCGATCCGCTATGACGCGGAGCTTCCGGCGGTCATCTACAACGTCTTCCGCGACCTCAAGATCGGCCCCTTCACCATCCAGCTCAACAACCGCAAGCTGATGCGCGGCTTCTTCGAGAACCTGGGCGTGGTCGACGGCGAGAAGCAGACGCTGGTGCTGCGCGAGGTCGACAAGCTGGACAAGCGCGGCGCCGACTACGTGCGCGAAACGCTTACCGGCGAAGGGTTCGGCCTTGATGCATCGGTTGCCGACCGTATCCTCGACTTTGTCGGCACGCGCTCCACCGGCCATGACGATGCGCTCGCGAAGCTCGCCGCCCTCGGGCACGGCAGCGAAACCTTCAACCAGGGCGTGGCCGAATTGCGCGACGTGCTGGAGCTCATCCGTGCGTTCGGCGTGCCGGAAAGCTACTACGCCGTGAATTTCTCCATTGCGCGTGGCCTGGATTACTACACCGGCACCGTCTACGAGACGCACCTGGTCGAGCACCCGCAGATTGGCTCGATCTGCTCGGGCGGGCGCTACGAGAACCTGGCCGGCCACTACACCAAGTCGCATCTGCCGGGCGTGGGGATCTCCATCGGCGCCACGCGCCTGTTCTGGCAGCTGCGCGAGGCGGGCCTGATCGGTACCGGCGCCAGCACCGTGGAGGTGCTGGTCACGCAGATGGATGAAGCGGAATTGCCGCGGTATGTAGCCATCGCCACGGAACTGCGCCAGGCCGGTATTGCGACCGAAGTGGTACTCGAGCCGGGCAAGTTGGCTAAACAGTTCAAATACGCCGATCGTGCGGGCATCCGGTTCGCGGTACTCGTGGGCAGCAACGAGATCGCGCGCGACGTGGTGGTGATCAAGGACCTGGCACGCCAGGAACAGTTCGAAGTGACGCGCGCGGACCTGGTCAAGACGCTGCGCGTGGAACTGGAACAGGCCGCCGCCATGCGTACCTGACCATCCACGGTACCTCGCATCCCGCGGGGGCCGTTCCTGATTCTCCGGCGCCAAGAACCAGAATGGTCCCGCCCTGCGGGATTGACGAACTAGCGATCGCTCCCGGCCATCGCGGAGGTATCGATATGACACAGCACACCATTACCCTTGACGGTTCATCCCTGACGCGCGCTCACGTTGCTGCGATCGCCTGCAACGGGGCAACGATTGCGCTGGATCCCGCCGGGCTTGCGCGGGTACAGCGAACGGCCGACTTCCTTTCCGAGAAAGTGCGCTGCGGCGAACCGATCTACGGCGTGACGACGGGCTTTGGCAGCAACGCCGACAAGCTGCTCGGCGCACACCGTGCGCGCGACGAACTGCCCGGTGGAAATCCGGAGCAGCGCGACGGCACGCTGATGGAGGAACTGCAGTACAACCTCGTCGTCACGCACGCGGTCTGCGTGGGCAAGCCGTTCTCGACGCAAGTCGTGCGTGCCATGCTGGCGATTCGCGTGAATACGCTGATGCGCGGGCATTCAGGCATTCGCGCTTCAACGCTTGAAGCGCTGGCCGCGCTGCTGAACAACGACGTGATCCCGGTGATTCCGGAGAAGGGGTCGGTCGGCGCCAGCGGCGACCTGGCGCCGTTGTCGCATCTGGCGATCGTCCTGCTGGGTGGTGGTGAGGCGTTCCATCGCGGCGAACGCCTGCCCGGTGCCGAAGCGCTGCGTCGCGCCGGTTTGTCGCCGCTGCGCCTGTCGTACAAGGAGGGCCTGGCCCTCAACAACGGCACGACGCAGATGCTGGCGACCGCCACGCTGTCGCTGCACAAGATGGAGCAGTTGCTGGCCACGGCGGACCTGGCTGCCGCGATGACGCTCGATGCGTTCGCGGGCCGCACGGGCGCGCTCAAGCCCGAAGTGCATGGTCTGCGTCCGCATCCGGGGCAGGTTCAGACGGCCGCCAATCTGCGCGGCTTGCTGTCAGGCTCCACGCTCGCCGACATTCCGTACCACCTCGTTCCGCGTTTTCGCACCTGGCTCGCCAGTTCCTGGAAGGATCCGGCAGACCAGTCGCACCGTTTCGACCTCAGCTGGGACTACGTCCCGCCGTCGCAGCGCCACGGCAAGGAGCAGTTCTACGCCCGCTTCCTGCCGTTCAAGGGCGGCAAGAAGCACCAGCCGCAGGATGCCTACTGCCTGCGCTGTACGCCGCAGGTGCACGGCGCCGTGCGCGATGCCTGGGAGCAGGCCTGCCGCGTGATCGATATCGAACTGAACGCGGTGACGGATAATCCGCTGATTTTTCCGGATATGGAAAATGCGCAGGTCATCGAGGACCAGGTCGTCTCCGCAGGCCATTTCCACGGCATGCCGCTGGCGCTGGCCATGAGCTACCTCAAGGCGGCCATTCCGGTGCTGGCGTCGATCTCCGAGCGACGCCTCAACAAGCTGGTCGATCCGGCCAACAACGATGGCCTGCCGGCCTTCCTGATCGGCAATGAAGACGCCACCGACTCGGGCTTCATGATCGTCCAGTACACGGCCGCGGCCCTGGTCAACGACCTGGCCACACGTGCGCACCCGGCTTCGGTGTATTCGATCCCCACCAGCGCAAATGCCGAAGACCACGTGTCGATGGGCGCCAACGAGGCGCGCCATGTGCTGGAGATGGTGGACGACCTCTCGCACGTGCTCGCCATGGAGCTCTACACCGCGGCACAGGCACTGGAATACCGCCAGGACATGCTCAATGCGGCACGCACGCTGGCCGTGCGCGGTGATTGGCAGGCGATGGCCGCAAAGGTGCAGGGCGCGCCAAGCGCCGATTCGCCAGAGTTTGCCCAGTTCCGCGACGAAGTCATCGCACTGATGCGTGCGCTCGCCGATGCGCCGCCCTTCCTGGCCGGCGACGCCGTGCGCGTGGCCTTCGACAAGATCCGCGCCGTCGTGGCCTTCATGCAGCGCGACCGCGCGATGGATGGCGAAGTGCAGCGGATGTGCGACCTGGTGATGAGCGGCGCGCTGCTCTGAACTGTCGCCGGTATCCGAATGAAAAAGGCCGCCCCGGGGCGGCCTTTTTCCTGTGTACCGGGCGCGAGGCGGTTACTCGAAGCCGTTGCGGAACAACACGTCCGGATTGCCGCGGCAGGCGATGCCGCCGGCCTCCACGCGCACGTTGTCGATCGACCAGCCTTCCTGCGTGGTGTTGCCGTCGGTGGTCAGGCGGAAGCGCAGGCGTAGAGCGGCCTGGTTGGTGGCCTGCGGAAGGCTGATGGCGACGTTCTGCCAACTGGTATTGCCCGAGCACTGCTGCAGCAGGTTCCAGGTCGGATTTGCGGAATTCCCGTCCAGCGCGTATTCGACGTTGCCGAAATCCCAGCCCGATTCGGTCGAGCACTTCTGGTCGAAGCGCAGTGTCACGTCCTCGTAGTTGGTGAGATTGATCACCGGCGAGGTAAGGCTGATGTTGAGGTCGTCGGCGTAGTTGCCGGCCGGACTGTCGGTCCAGACCTTGGTCGCGTTGCCCGATACATTGTTGGCCACACCCCAGGGCGACTGCGCCGTCCATCCCGGATTCGTGCCTTCGGCGTTGTCCTGGAACACCACGCAGGCCGGGCTGAGCTGGAAATCGCGCGTGACATCCGCGCCACCGGCCAGGTTTACATCGCTGACGCGCTCGGTCATGAAGCCCGGCGCGCTGACGGCGATGTCGACCATGCCGGCACGCAGGCGGCGGGAATAGGCGCCATTGGCGTCGGCATTGAACGTCGTCGTGCCGATTTCGAGCGTGGCGGCGAGCGGCTGCTGGTTCTGCGCGTTACGCACGCTGCCGTGCAAGGTTGCAATCTCATTGGCCTGCACCACTTCCACAAAGGCGGCGCGCGGCGGCCCCTTGGAGCCGGCGGTATCCGTACCCTGCACGTAGACCAGATGCTTGCCGCTGGCCATGCCGGCCGTTGACAGCGCCAGCGAGGCTTGCTCGGTACCCGAATTGAAACCGCCGTCGACCGCGCTCATGGCCTGGCCGGTGGCGCCGTTGGCCCAGGGGAGTATGTCAACGTATACAGTGCCGCCCGTGACATTCTGCGTGGTCGGTACCGGCGGCGCCCCGGCCTGCGGCTGCGGTGTGCGATTGAAGGCTGCGTCGTCGAGCGTGGCGCGGATCTGCACCACGTCGCCGGCCACGGCGAGATCCGGCGTGGCCGTCAGCTGGGTGACATCCGGACCGTAGGGCAGCTTGTACGGCGCCTGCAGCGTGCGGGCGGCGTACTGCAGGGCCTTGAGGTTGATCGGCAGCGTCGTGTTATCGAACGAATTGCAGTTCTCGAAGAACGCGGTGCCCAGCTCGATCGTGTAGGCGGGGACGCCCAGCGTGCCGTAGGCATGGTCGTCGGTGGCGCCGGTGGTCGGGTAGAGACCGACCGACTGCTGTGGATCGTAGTTGTTGAAGTAGGCGAGGCGACGGCCGAGGATCTCCATCGCCGGTCCATTCGGCGCCACGGCGGTCACATCGCCCCAGGGCCACAGCACCAGCTGCGAGAAACTGTGGATGTCGAAAAACAGGCCCTGCGTCGTATCCGGTGCGGCGGTGGTGGTGTCGTCCGGCCGGTTGTCCGGGAAAATGGTCTGGATGTAGTTCGTGACCGCCTGCGTTTCGGGTTCCGAACCGGGCGTCGGGCCGCGGTAAGTTTCCGAGCACTGGTCGGTCGATGCACCGGCGCCGCCCCAATGGAACGGGTAGTTGCGATTGAGGTCTGCACCCCGCGAGCTGCTGGTGGCACCGCAATAGGCCGTATTGGTGTTCTTGCGCCACATCTGGCCGGCTTCGGCGTACTTGCGGCCATCGGGATTGGTATGAAGCAGCAGGTGGAACTCGTTGTTGTCGAGCAGCCAGGTTGCGTCGGCGTCCTTGCCGTAGCCGTTGAGCAGCCACTCGGCAAAGCGCGTGTTCAGTTCCGCCGTCGTGTACTCGCGCGCATGGATCGCCGTCATGATGAAGAACTTCGGCTTCGGTGCGGTATTGGCGCTGTTGGTGAGCTTGAGCACGTTGAGGTCATAACCGGCATTGCCGGCGGGCGAGACCTTTTCCCACGAGTCACCGATGTCGATCTTGCTGGCGAGCGTCGGGAACGTCGTCACCATCGCATCCAGGCTGGCCTGCGTCTCCTCGACAGTGCGGTAGCAGCTGAAATTGGGGATGCTCTTGAGCGAAACGCCCGACTGGATGCGGTCGAGCTGTTCGGTGGCGACCTTGTCCACGTCGACGCGCATATCGAGCGAGCGCATCCAGGCGATGTCGTCAGCGCTGGCATCGACGACGATCACGCCCTTCTTGCGGTCCACCCGCATATGCGAGAAGCGCTCGGCCAGCTGCGGGATCTTCGCGGCGTCGCCGTAGCGCACGATCACGATCTCCCGGCGCGCCGGTTCCTCGGCGCGGACCGAAGGCACCGCGGCCAGACCGGCCAGCACGGTTGCCACTGCTAGCGAAAGCATGCGCATTCCCACCTCTCCCCGTGGATACCCCAAAGATCAGCGATGGTAGGGCGCAACCGGGAGGGCAGGCGTCATGCTGCGTCGCAATAATGTGTGACAGGCATCACAAGTTTTCAGTCGCTGATCAGGCCGCCACCGATCCCTGGACGATACGGTTGCGCCCACTCCGCTTGGCTTCGTACAGCGCCTCGTCGGCACGGCGGAGCAGCGTGGCTGCGTCGATGGATGCACCGGCGGCTGCGGTGGCCGTACCAATGCTGATGGTCAGGCGCAGCGCAGTGTTCTCCACCGGCAGGAGCTGTGCGGCGACCCGCTGACGGATCACCTCGGCGGCTTCGCGCGCGGCCGGTTCGTCGGCGCCGGCCATCAGCACGATGAATTCCTCGCCGCCGAAGCGCGCCACCAGTGCACCGTCGGGCGTGTTCTGCTGGAGGGTCGACGCCACGGCGCGCAGGCAGTCGTCGCCGACGAGATGGCCGTACTCGTCATTGATGCGTTTGAAGTGGTCCAGGTCGGCCGCCAGCACGGAGAAGGGACGCCCGTCCGCCAGGCACTGCCGGAGCAGCGGCGCGAAAGTCTGGTCGAAATGGCGCCGATTGAACACGCCGGTGAGCCCGTCCCGGGCGCTGTTCTCGCGCAGGCGGGCGTGTGCCTCGCCCAGCTGCTGCAGTGCTTCGCTCAGCTCGCGGGTGCGCTCCTCGACGCGCTGTTCAAGGCGCTCGTTGGCCTCGCGCGCGATGCGTTCGTTCTCCGCCCGCAGTGACGCCCAGCGGTAGGCCAGGGCGAAGGACAGGAAGATCATCTCGGCCGCCGAGCCGATCTGCATGCCGTATTCGGTCGCGAATGTCTTTGGCAGCACGCCGAAGGAAACCATTGCATAGACGATCGTGCCGCCCAGGAGCATGGCCCAGGCCAGCAAGAACAGCGCCGCCGGCGGGAATTTCCGCCGCGCGACGACGATGGCGCAGAAAATGATGGCGGCGACGCCGGGAAAGACCATGGCCGTCCCGATCATCACGGCGATGCGATAGTCGAGCACCGTGGACGCGACCGTCAGCAAGGCATGGAACGACGCCAGGATCAGCAGCAGCGCGTTGCCGAGCCGGAAGCGCCGCGGTAATTCGAGGAAATCGCGCGAGAACAGTTGCATGGCGAGCATCGCCAGCGACATCGACATCGGTACGGCCGCGTTGGCCAGCCAGGGCCAGTCCGGCCACAGGTATTCGAAGGCGAACCCGTTGAGGCAGAACTGCACCAGGCCGAAGCCGAAGACGTGTGCGCTGTAGAAAAAATGCGAGCGGTCGCGCAGGCTCAGCGACAATGTCAGATTGTAGAAAAGTAGCGCCAGCAGGATGCCGTAGTAGATGCCCATTCCCAGCTGCGCATCGCGCGCCTGTTCCAGGAATGCGCCTGGCGTGTAGAGCGTGAGCGGCACCTGCATGGAGCTCTTGCTGGAGGTGCGGACCAGAAGGTCCAGCGGACGACCGGATTCGATATCCAGCCAGAAATTCGGATGGCGGTAGCTGACCGACCGCTTGGAGAAAGGCACCAGGTCGCCGGAGTTGAAATGGTCGACGCGGCCGTCGGCGTGGCGGACGTAGAGGTCGACCTCGTCCAGCAGCGCGTATTCGAGCACCAGCAGCCAGCGCGATTCGGCGTGATTGAGATTGGCCAGCCGGGCGTGAAACCAGTAGGCGCCCTCGACGAACCCGAACGTGGCATTACCACCAGGCAAGGGAGCGAATTCGCCGCGGCCGGCGCGCGTGAACATCTCCGCGGCGGTGGCCTTGCCGTCGGGATCGGCTATGTAGGTGGTGACAGGGGCCAGCCGCGCGCGGGTCTGGCCGGCGGCCAGGTCCAGTGTCGGCGACGCGGTGGTCGTGAAGGCGAGCGAGAGCAGCCACAGCAGCAGCACGATCGGCGCTACCCGCGACCAGCCCTTATCCCGCACGTGTCTTCCCCGCTTCGACGGCCCCACGATACTGCGCACCGGGTGCAGGGCCAATAGTTCATTTAGGGCACCCGGGCGCCGTAGCGGTGTGTATTTTTGTCACGATGCGGGTTTTGTCCGGCTTTTCAGGGCTCGGCTGGCGCCTGGATGGCACGTCCGCGGACGTCCACGGACGTTCCGTTGCGTATGGCGATCGGCCGGAGGCTGCGGTTTACAGCAGCCAGGGCATTGGTTAGGATGCAACCAATGTTCTAGCGCGTTATTACATTCGATCATGAAACGACGCTTCCTCGAGCCCGAAGTCACTGCCGTTCCGGCCGATGAAAGCCTGTGCCGGGCACTCCTGTCGCTCAAGACTCCCGATGAGATGCTGGCGTTCCTGCGCGACCTGTGCACGCCGGCGGAGCTGGAAGCGCTGGTCGATCGCTGGCGGGTCGTGCCCTACCTGCTGGCCGGATATACCTACCGCGATATCCACGATCGCACTGCCGTCAGCGTGACCACGATCGGCCGTGTTGCGCGCTTTCTGCAGCAGGGCAATGGCGGCTACCTCGCGGTCGTCGCGCATGAAGCCCTGCCGCCCCTGCCCAAGCCGCCGCGTCGCAGCGGCGGCGTCATCGCGCCGCCCGCGGCGCGTGCACGTTCAACCAGCGCCGCCGGCGCCGGCCGTACCACGGCCGACGTCGCCCGGACGCGTTCGGGAGTCAAATCGTGAAACCGCGTGACCGTCTGCGTATCGCCGTACAGAAATCGGGGCGTCTGTCCGACGCGTCGCAGGATCTCCTCAGTCGCTGCGGCCTGCGCTTCCGCCATAGCCGCGACAAGCTTTTCTGTTTCGGCGAGAGTCTCGCGATCGACCTGCTACTGGTGCGCGACGATGACATTCCCGGCCTGATCGCCGATGGCGTCTGCGACCTGGGCATCGTCGGCCGCAACGTGCTGGCCGAGCAGGAATGCGCGGCGCAGCTGCGCGGCGAGACACCGGCGTTCGAGGAGCTGCGATCCCTGGGATTCGGGCGCTGCCGCCTGTCGATCGCCTTGCCGCAGGAACTGGACTACGACGGCGCGTCCTCGCTCGACGGCCTGCGTATCGCCACGACGTATCCGGCATTGACCACGCAATGGCTCAAGTCCGAGGGCGTGGACGCGAAAGTCGTGGTGCTTTCGGGCTCGGTCGAAATTGCACCGAAGCTTGGCACGGCCGATGCGATCTGCGACCTGGTCTCCACTGGCGCCACGCTCCAGGCCAACCAATTGCGTGAGGCGATCGGCATCCTGGAAAGCGAGGCCGTGCTGGCCGGTTCGACGACTGCACCGAAAGGCGAGCGCGGCGAGCTGATGGAACTGTTGCTGCGCCGGATTGAAGGCGTGATCCAGGTGCGTGAGTCCAAGCTGGTGCTGCTGCATGCACCGCGTGCCTCGGTCGACGGCATCGCCCGTCTGCTACCCAATGGACAGCGACCGACGATCACTTCGATCGAAGGCAGCCCCGACGAAGTTGCGCTGCAGGCCGTGTGTCACGGCACCATTACCTGGCAGCACCTGGAAGACATGAAGCGCGCCGGGGCCAGCGCCATGCTGGTATTGCCGGTGGAGAAGATGCTGGCATGAACCGGATCAGCTGGAACACCCTGGATGCCGCTGCGCGGACCCAGGCACTGGCGCGGCCGCGCCAATCGCAGAACGAGGAGCTGACCGCCGCGGTCGCGCGTCTTCTGGCGCAGGTGCGTGCCGATGGCGACGCGACGCTTCGTGCACTGACACGCCGCTATGACGGCTGCGAGCTGGCCACGCTCGCTGTATCGGATGCGGAATTCGACGCCGCCGAGGCGCAGGTTCCGGTGGACCTGAAACAGGCGATCGACGAGGCGGCCGGGCGCATCAGCACGTTTCACCGCAAGACCGCGCCGCAGGACATCGCCCTGGAAACCGCGCCCGGTGTGTTGTGCGAGCGCATATTGCGGCCGCTGTCGCGGGTCGGATTCTACGTGCCGGCAGGCACGGCTCCGTTGCCGTCGACGGTGCTGATGCTGGCGGTGCCCGCCGGTATCGCCGGCTGCGATGACATCATCCTGTGCACGCCGCCCGACCGCGACGGCCGTTGCGATCCGGTGGTGCTGTATGCCGCGCGTCGTCTTGGCGTGCGGCGTGTATTCAAGCTTGGTGGCGCACAGGCCATCGCCGCCATGGCGTATGGTACGGAAAGCGTACCGCGCTGCGACAAACTGTTCGGACCGGGCAACGCCTGGGTGACCGAGGCCAAGCGCCAGGTCGCGGCTGATCCGTCTGGCGTGCCGATCGACATGCCCGCGGGGCCCTCCGAAGTCCTGGTGATCGCCGATGCCAGCGCCGATCCCGAGTTCGTCGCCGCTGACCTGCTATCCCAGGCGGAGCATGGCAGCGATTCGCAGGTGATCCTCGTGTCGACCAGCGAGCGCCTGATCGAGGCCGTGGCGCTCGCGGTCGATGCGCAGCTGGCGACCTTGCCGCGCGCCAACCTGGCGCGGGACGCCCTGGCGCACAGCCGCCTGATCCAGGTGGACGACCTGGAGTCGGCCCTGCAGATCGCCAACCAGTACGCACCGGAGCACCTCATCCTCAACGTCGAGGATGCCCGCCGTTGGCTGCCGCAGGTGCGCAATGCCGGCTCCGTATTCCTCGGACCGTGGTCGCCGGAAGCCATCGGCGACTACTGCAGCGGCACCAATCACGTCCTGCCGACGTTCGGCCACGCCCGTGCCTGGAGCGGCGTGTCGGTCGCCAGTTTCGTCAAGCTGATTACCGTCCAGGAGCTGGAGCCACGCGGGCTGCGTCACGTCGGCCCGTGTGCCGAGACGCTGGCGCGCACCGAGCGCCTGCACGCGCACGAGCGTGCCGTGACGCTGCGCCTGCAGCGCCTGGCCGAGGTGGCACCATGAGCGTGCTCGACCTGGCGCGGCCGGAGATCCGCGCGATCAAGCCCTATTCCTCGGCACGCATGGAGGCCAGCGGCGGCAGCGTGCTGATCAATGCCAACGAACTGCCGTGGTCACCCTGCGCGGATGCACCGGGTGGACTCAACCGCTATCCGGATCCACAGCCGGCACTGCTGCTCGAACGCCTTGCCGCACTGTATGGCGTGGGCAAGGACCAGATCCTCGTCGGCCGCGGCAGTGACGAAGCGATCGACCTGCTGGTGCGCGCGTTCTGCCGTGCCGGCACTGACGAGATCCTTCTCTCGCCACCGACCTTCGGCATGTACGCCGTGGCAGCAAACATCCAGGGCGCCGGCATCGGCAGCGTGCCGCTGCGGGCCGACTTCAGCCTCGACGCGGATGCCCTGCTGGCGCGCGTCACGCCGCAGACCAAGCTCGTATTTGTCTGCACACCCAACAATCCCACCGGCAACCTCGTGCCGCTGGAGACGATCGAACGGCTGGCAGCGGCGTTGTCGGGACGGGCCGTCCTGGTGGTCGACGAAGCCTATGTGGAGTTTGCCGCGGCGCCGAGCGCGGCCACGTTGCTGGCGCGCTACGACAATGTCGCCGTGCTGCGCACCTTGTCGAAGGCCTATGGTTTGGCCGGCGCGCGTATCGGTTCGCTGCTGGCACCGGCGGAGGTGATCGGCCTGCTGCGCCGGATCATGGCGCCGTACCCGTTGCCGACGACCTGCATCGATGCAGCGCTGGCCGTGCTGCGGGTACCCGCGCTGGCGGAGACGCGGCGGCGCATTGCGCTGGTGGTGACCGAGCGCGAGAAATTGCGCCAGGCGCTGCCGAATTTGCCGGGCGTGCAGGCCGTGCTGCCATCGGCGGGCAACTTCCTGGCGGTGCGGTGGACCGATTCTGCGCTGGTCTACGCCAATCTCCTGTCGGCCGGTATCGTCGTGCGTGACGTCGGGCGATACCCGGGCCTTGCCAACTGCCTGCGGCTGAGCATTGGTACGCCGGAAGAGAATGAACGCGTGCTGGATGCGCTGGCGCGGGACTGCGCCCGGCCTGCCGCCTGATGGGTGTCTGCGAATAATGAAAAAGTATCTCTTTGTCGATCGTGACGGCACGCTGATCGTCGAGCCGGCCGACCAGCAGATCGACCGCTTCGACAAGCTGGCCCTGCTGCCGGACGTGGTGACGGCGTTGCGCCGCTGCGTGCAGGCCGGTTACGAATTGGTCATGGTGACCAACCAGGATGGCCTGGGCACCGACAGCTTTCCCGAGGACGATTTCTGGGGACCTCACCAGCTGATGCTTCAGGTGTTCGAGTCGCAGGGCGTTCGCTTCGTGGATACGCTGATCGACCGCAGCTTCCCGCACGAGGGCAAGGACACGCGCAAGCCCGGAACCGGACTCATGCGCAGCTATCTCGCCAGCGACGCCTGGAGCCGCAGCGCCTCGGCGATGGTGGGTGATCGCGATACCGATATCGCCTTTGCCGCGAATATCGGGGTACGCGGATTCAAGCTCGGTGACGGCAGCTGGGACTGGAACGAGATCGCGCGCGTGCTGTGTGATGCGCCGCGCACCGCGTCGGTGGAGCGAACGACCCGGGAAACGCGCATCCGTGTCCATGTCGACCTGGACAAGCCCGCCGACGCGCTCGTCGCCAGCGGGAACGGATTCTTCGACCACATGCTTGAGCAGTTGGGCAAGCACGGTGGGTTTGGCCTGCAGCTGACCTGTGCCGGGGACACGCATATCGACGAACACCACACCGTGGAAGACTGCGCATTGGCGCTGGGCCAGGCGCTTCGCCAGGCCCTGGGCGACAAGCGCGGAATCGGGCGATATGGCGACGCCGCGGTCGACGACAGTGATGCGTCAAGGGCATCGGTTCTGACCCTGCCGATGGATGAAACCCTGGCGCGCGCCGCGCTGGATCTCTCCGGCAGGCCATATTTCGTCTTCGACGGGCAGTTTCCGCGCGACCGCGTCGGCGACCTGCCGACGGAAATGGTGCCGCACTTCTTCCGTTCCCTGTGCGAGACGCTGGGCGCGAACCTGCATCTGGCCGTGCGCGGAGAGAATGCGCACCACATGGTCGAAGCGTGTTTCAAGGCCGTTGCGCGCGCGCTGCGTACTGCCCTGCGCCGCGACGGCGATGCGCTGCCCAGCACGAAGGGTGTGCTGTGAGCCGGCGGGTGGTGCTCGTCGACGGTGGTGGCACGAACATCGGTTCGGTCCGCTACGCCCTGGAACGCCTGGGCGTGGACGCCCAGCTGGTGACGGAGGCCGCGCGCATCCGCGATGCCACGCACGTCATCCTGCCTGGCGTCGGCGCGGCCGCGCCGGGAATGAAACGGCTGCGCGAGCTGGGCCTGGTCGAGACCCTGCGCACGCTGCGCCAGCCGGTGCTGGGCGTCTGCCTGGGGATGCAGCTGTTGTTCGAAGGCTCGACGGAAGGCGATGTGGAATGCCTTGGCGTGGTGCCCGGCCGGGTGCAGAAGATGCGCCCCGGGGACGGCGAGCGCATCCCGCACATGGGCTGGAACCGCCTGCGGCCGGAGAAGGCGAGCGCGCTGACCGAGGGGCTGGAACCGGACGCCCACGCCTATTTCGTCCACAGCTATGCCGCGCCGGTGGGGCCGTGGACGGTTGCCAGCAGCTTGTACGCGGGTGGATTTTCCGCCATTGTCCAGAAAGAGAACTACTGCGGCATGCAGTTCCATCCGGAACGCTCGGCCGCCGTGGGTGCCCGACTCCTCAACAACTTCCTGCGCCTGTGAACTTCACCATTCTTCCAGCCATTGACCTGCGCGGCGGCAACGTGGTGCGACTGCGCCAGGGCGACTATTCACAGCAGACCAGCTACCGCATCGAACCCCTGGTGCTGGCCCGCCAGTACGCAACGGCCGGCGCGTCCTGGTTGCATGTGGTCGACCTCGACGGTGCACGCGACGGCAACCTGGCCAACCTGCGCCTGATTTCGGAGCTGGCCGGCAGCGCGCTGTCAGTGCAGGCCGGCGGCGGCGTGCGCACTGACGACGACGTGGAACGCCTGCTCGACGCCGGTGTTTCCCGCGTGGTGGTCGGCAGCATCGCCATTCGCGATCCGGAACGGGTGTGCCGCTGGCTCGAGCGGCACGGACCGGAGAAACTCTGTATTGCCCTGGACACTCGCCAGGAGGGTGACGTCTGGCGCCTTCCCAGCGCGGGTTGGACCCAGGCCGAATCGGCCACGCTCGATGACCTGGCGCCGCGGTATGCCGCCGCAGGTGCGGTCCATCTGCTGTGCACGGACATTGCCCGCGATGGCATGATGGCCGGTCCCAATATTGCCTTGTATACCCACCTGGCCCGGCTGGTGCCGCAACTGCGGGTGCAGGCCTCCGGCGGTGTACGTGGGGTGGCGGACATTCGCGACGTACGGGCGGCCGGCGCGGCGGGTGTTGTGCTGGGGCGCAGCCTGCTGGAAGGCGAGCTGACCCTGGCGGACGCGCTCGCATGCTGACGCGCCGTATCATTCCCTGTCTTGACGTCAAGGATGGCAAGGTCGTCAAAGGCGTGAAGTTTCGCGACCACGTGGTCATGGGCGACATCGAGGAGCTCGCGCTGCGTTATCGCGATGAAGGCGCCGATGAGCTCGTCTTCTACGACATCACCGCCAGCCCGGAGTCGCGCCGCGTCGACCGCGACTGGATCGAGCGCGTCGCCCGTGTGATCGACATTCCGTTTTGCGTCGCCGGGGGCATTCGCAGCGTCGACGACGCGCGCGAGATCCTCCACGCCGGCGCGGACAAAGTATCGGTCAACTCCCCGGCACTGGAGCGACCGGCGCTGATCAACGAGCTGGCCGACGCCTTCGGTGTGCAGTGCGTCGTCGTCGGTGTCGACAGCTTGCGTGATGCCGATGGCCAATGGCGGGTGCGCCAGTACACGGGCGATCCGGAGAAGACGCGGGCCTTGCCGTGCGCCACGCTGGACTGGATCGACGAGGCGATTGATCGCGGCGCCGGTGAGATCGTGCTCAACTGCATGGGCAGCGACGGCGTCCGCAACGGCTATGACGTGGTGCAGCTGCAGGCCGCACGCCAGCGCTGCACCGTCCCGCTGGTCGCCTCCGGCGGCGCCGGCGCGCCGCAACACTTCGCCGACGCCTTCGGCCAGGCAGATGTCGACGCGGCCTTGGCGGCTAGCGTTTTCCATTCGGGCGACATCCCCATCCCGGCCCTGAAGACGTTCCTGCGCGCGCGCGGCGTGGCGGTGCGTCCATGACGCCGCTGCCAGACAGCCTCGACTGGGCCAAGGGCGACGGTCTGCTCCCGGCCGTCGTGCAGGACTGGCGCAGCGGCCGCGTCCTGATGCAGGGCTGGATGAACGCCCAGGCCTATGCCGCGACCGTGGAATCCGGCCGCGTCACGTTTTTCAGCCGCAGCAAGCAGCGGCTCTGGACCAAGGGGGAGTCGTCGGGACATTGGTTGACCGTCGAAGCCATCGAGGTGGACTGCGACGCCGATTCCATCCTGATCCAGGCGCGACCGCACGGCCCCACCTGCCACCGGGGCACCGACAGTTGCTTTGGCGAAGGGCAGGGCAGCCCCTACGCCTTTCTGGCCGAGCTCGATGCGCTGGTCCAGGCGCGGGAAAAGGAGCGTCCATCCGGCAGCTACACCACGCAACTGTTCGAGGGAGGCATCCGGCGGATCGCGCAGAAAGTGGGCGAGGAGGGGGTGGAGTCCGCACTCGCCGGTGTCGCCCAGGATGATGCGGCCCTGACCGGCGAAGTGGCGGATCTGCTCTTCCACACCATCGTGCTGTTGCGTGCACGCGGCCTGTCGCTGGCAGACGCGGTGGCGGAACTGGCGCGGCGGCATCGTCCGGCGATGGCGCCGGCCCAGCCCTAGAAGCAGCCTTTCCTGCACGCCGGTCTGGCTCTAGACTGGCTTTGGAAAATGCGCGGCCGGACCCCATGCCCGAGACTGACCCGACGCTCTCGACACGTGCCAGACACGAGCGTCAACTCGCGCTGATCCACCGTGTCGCCCGCATCGCGACAGAGACCAGCCCGTTGCGGCAGAAACTGCAGCAGATTGTGGTGCTGCTCAAGCAGCACATGGGGTGTGAGTTCGTGGCCTGCGTTTCAATCGACGCGCAGGCTGGGCGCTTCCGTTGCGAGGCGATGGCGAGCGACCTGCCCACTGTCATCCACGTTGGTTACAGCCGTGAACTGGGCAGTGGCGTCGTGGGCGAAGTGGCGGCGACCGGGCAGCGCATTTACGTGGCTGACGTCGCCGAGCATCCGAACTATGTCGAAACCATGCCGGGAACGCGCTCGGAGCTGTGCGTGGCCATCCGCTACAACAGCGAGGTGATGGGCGCGCTCAATGCCGAATCCGCGCGCACCCATGCGTTTGCTGACAGCATCGACCTTCTGATCACAATTGCCGAACAGGTGGCGGGCATTCTTGCCGCTTCGCGGCTGAACGACGAGCAGCGCCGCCGGGTGGAATTTCTGGGCATGCTGAGCGAACTGTCTCGCGCGGCCAGCGAGGCTGAAGGCCTGAACGAGACGCTGCATCGCATCGTGCACTTCTTCCGCGACCGCTTCGCG